>DNYS01000062.1:780-10116 GCA_003506735.1 Nitrospinota bacterium | reverse complement strand
GCCCTCGTGCAACCCTCCCCGTTTCATTTATAGTCTCCACCCATGTTGAGGCTAGAGAGTGTTCGAAAACAATTCGGGGCCCAGGTCGTCCTCGACGGCGCCAGCCTGGCCGTCCACCCCGGCGAGAAGATAGGCCTTATCGGTCCAAACGGCGCCGGGAAAACCACGGTCTTTCGCATCATCGAGGGCGCCGAGGGCGTGGACGGCGGAGCGGCGAACGTGCGCCCGCGAATCCGGGTGGGGGTGCTTCGCCAGGAGCTGGCGGCCTCCGGGAGGACCGTCCTCGCCGAGGTTCTCGAAGGCGACAACGGGCTCATCCGCCTGCGCGCCGAGCAGGAGAGGCTTCACGAAAAATTGAGCGGTTCCGCCCAAAGCGCCGAATACGAAAAATTCTCTGCCCGCCTGGGCGAGGTCGATTCGGAGCTCGAGCGCATCGGGGGCTACCAGGCGGATTCGCGCGCGGCCGCCATCCTCATGGGCCTGGGTTTTTCGAGCGGGGAGATCGTCCGCCCGCTCGGCGAATATTCGGGCGGCTGGCGGATGCGGGCCACCCTGGCGCGGCTGCTCTTCTCGCGGCCCGACCTGCTCCTCCTCGATGAGCCGACCAACCACCTCGACGTCGAATCGGTCGCCTGGCTCGAAAAGTATCTCGCCCGGTTTTCCGGAACGCTGATGGTCATCTCCCACGACCGCCACTTCCTCAACCGGGTAATCGGCGTCATCGCCGAGCTCGAGAGCGGGCGGCTCACCCGCTACCCGGGGAATTTCGACCGCTACTTGGAGCAGCGCGAGGCCCGCATCGAACTGCTGGAAAAGGCCGCCGCCCAGCAGGACCGCCGCGTCGCCGAGCTCGAGCGCTTCATCCGCCGCTTCCGGGCCAAGGCCACCAAGGCCCGCCAGGCGCAGAGCCGGGTCAAGCAGCTCGAAAAATTGAAGCCCGTCGAGCGCGTCCGCCGCCCGGCAGCGGTGCCCAAGATCCGCCTGCCCGATCCGCCCGCCTCGGCCTACGAGACCCTGGAGGTCCACGATCTCGAAATGAGCTACGGAGAGAAGCGGGTCTTCCATGGGGTGGACCTCAAGCTCTTGCGCGGGGAGAAGGTGGGCCTTCTCGGTCCCAACGGCGCGGGCAAGACGACGTTTTTGCGGATCATATCGGGCGAACTCGCCCCCAGCGGCGGCCGGGCGGCGCCGGGAGACCGGGTGCGCGTGGGGCATTTCTCCCAGGTCGTTCTCGACTCGCTGGAGAGTGATCAAACGGTCCTCGAATCCGCCGGCGAGGCGGCCCCGCCCTCGGCCGGCAAAACGGAGGTTCGCTCCCTGCTGGGCGGATTCCTTTTCTCGGGGGATGCGGTGTTCAAGAATGTGTCGGTCCTCTCGGGGGGCGAGCGGGCGCGGCTGGCGCTGGCGCGGCTGTTCATGTCCGGCGCCAACCTGCTCCTCCTGGACGAGCCGACCAACCACCTGGACATGGGCGCCCGGGCGGCGCTCGAGGAAGCCCTCGAAAGCTACACCGGGACGTTCATCCTCGTGGCGCACGACCGCGACCTCCTGGAGGCGGTCTGCGAACGCTTCTGGGTGGTGGAGGAAGAGACCATCCGTCCCCTTCCGGGATCGCTGGATGACTACCTCGAGGGGGTGGCCGCGCGCCGCCAGGAGGAAGCGCCCGCGGCCAAGAAGAAAACCCCCGCCCCCCGGGAGAAAACCCCCGCGGCCCGGGAGAGAAAATCCGTTCCACCCCGCCCCGGCCGCGATGAGCGGCGCCGGGCTGCCGAGGCGCGGAACTGGATCCACCGCAAGACGCGCGATCTCAAGAAAAAATCCCAGGAGCTCGAGGCGCGGATACATTCTCTCGAAGCCGAGGAGGACGAGCTCAAGTGCCGCCTCGCCGATCCCGGCCTCTACGATGAAGAGAACAAGGCGAAGCTCGCCGAACTCCTGGCGCGCCACAAAGAGGTCGCCGGCGCCATCCGGTCGGACATGGACGAGTGGGAAAAAGCCGCCAACGGCATCGAGGACATCAAGGCCTCCTTCCGGGAAGAAAAATAGGGAAATATTTTTTGCCGGTTCTCTGCCGGTTCTTTGGCGGAATGTCCGGGCGGCGCGGGCTGGTGGCCGCCGGCGGGTGGAAGAATCACCCCCCGGCGAAGGCGGCGATGGTGCCCAGGGCGAAGGCGAGGCCGGCCAGTTTTCGCGCGGTGAACCGCTCGTCCAGCCACCAGGTCGCCATCAGGACGCTAACGGCGAAGCTGAGCTGCACGATGGGGGTCACCACGCTGGCGTCGCCGCTCCGGAGGGCGGTCAGGAAGGCGACGATCCCGCCCGTGAAGGAGACCGCCGTGACCGAGGCGTGCGCCCAGCCGACCCGCGAGAAGCGCGGCCCGCCCTGGGTGAAGCGGGCGTAGAGGAAGGCGATGCAAATGAAAAATACCGCTTGGCTGTGGAGCATCATCACCGGAGAGACGCCGTACCCCACCCCGAGCTTGTAGACGATGTTGAGGACCCCGACCGCGAACATCGCCGTCACCGCCCAGAAGATGGACGGGCCCCGGCTCCGGATCGCTCCTCCCGGCATGAGGTCAGAGGCCCTGCAATCCGAGATGAAAAAAATCGAGGCCCCGGCGAGGAGAAACCCGGCGCCCTTGCGCAGGGTCATCGGCTCCTCGAGGAACACGATGGCGATCAGCGCGGTGATGACGAAGCTGATGCGGTAGATGGGGGTGGAGACGCCCGTCTCGCCGAGCCGGAGGCTTTTCATAAACGCCCAGAGCCCGATGAAGACGAAAACGCCCGCCGCGATCCCGAGGAAGGCCGGTTTCGACCAGAGATAGGTTCCCTCCCACCAGGCCCAGATCCCCGTCACCGGCAAGACGATGCTCGACTGCGAGCAGAGCATCGTCCCCGGTGTGACGCCCTTGCGGATGGCGCGGCCGTAAGTGAAATCCACCACGCCGTAGAACAGCATGGCGAGGAGCGCGAAGCAAATATAGGGGGGGATCACGTAAACCCTTCCGGGGGTGGCGTCGATGCGGGCCGGGCTAGGCGGTCAGCAGCTTCTTGATTTCGGGCGCGATTGCGCGGGCGCGCTCTTGGAGCTCATCGTCTCCGAGGCTGCCCACCGGATGCGGGACATAGGCGACCCCGTAGCCCGCCATCCCGCGCACCTTGGCGACCGTCTCGACCGTCGGGCGGAAGGGCTCGGTGCAGATAACCGCCGCGGGGACCCCCCGCCGCTCCATCTCGATGCCGTCGTGCACACTGCACGATGAGCACGAGCCTCAGTCGCCCACCGCCGTGATGACGAGGTCGCAGCCCTCGGCCATCGCGTCGTAGGTCTCCTTTTTCGCCGGGCGGGTGTCGTATTCCTTTTTAAATTCGCGGGCCAGGGCAGGATCGAGCCCGGAGGCGCGGAGTTCCTCGAGCACGTAGTGCATGAGCTTCTCGCCGCCGGGCTTGGAGTTCCACAAAAGCCCCACCCGCTTTCCGGCCAAAACGCCGTCGCGCATCGCGGGCCGCGAGGGATCGATATCGGGCTCGACCGACGGATCGAATATCGGAACCCCGGTTTGAGCTTCCATGGCATCTCCTTTGGCTTGCGCTCCCACGGCCGGCTTGCCCTCCCGCGGGAGGAGCGGAGCGGTCATTCTTTCTTTTTTGCCCGCCGCTCCCCGGCGCTCAGGACGGGCCGCATCACTGTAACCCCGTTCCGGCGGCGGCTCCAGGAGGGTATCCAGGCCGAGTGGCCCCCGGCCTCGCCGCCCGCGACGGCGATCCAGATGTCCTCGGGGTCGAGGGCGTGGGGCACGCGGCCCGGGTTTTCCCCCCAGGCGGGGGTGGTGATTTTCCCGGTTTCGCGCAAAAGCGCCTCGGGAACCCCCGATCGATCGAAGAGGTATTCCTTGACGGCGCGTTTATCCCGAAACTCTTTGGCGATGAGGGCGGCGTGTTCGGGAGAGAATACGATAAAGCTCTGCCCCGCGCTCATGGAGCCCAAGGAGGACATGGTGTGGGCGGCGGTGTCGAGGATGCCGCGCGCCCGGCCGTAGTGGTTCTGGATGTTGTGGGGCCCCTCGGTGGCGAGGAGGGCGACTGTGCTGCGCCCGGCCTCAAACCCCTTTTCGGCGCTCAGCGGCTCCCATGGGCTGGCCTCCTCGTATTCGGCGAACGTGAAGCTGTATTTTCCCGGGTTCCCCTGGGTGGAGCGGTCGAGCAGATGGGGGACCGCGCCAATGCAGTTGATGAGGACGAGGCGGATCGCGCGGCCGATGGCGGCGTTCGCCCGGTGGCCCGGGCCGAAGATGTTTCCGCCCATGTTCAACCCTATCTCGGTGCGGACGGGACCGTTCACCACCATGAGGGGCGCGGCGCCGCCTGTGCTCGCGGCGCTGGAGTGGAGGTTGTAGTCCGGGTCCGCCATCGCCTCGAGGGCCGCCAGGAGGACGGGCATGTAGCCGGGAAGGCACCCGGCCATGACGGCGTTCAGGGCGACCTTTCCGGCCGGGACCGACCGCCGCCTCTCGGCCAGATGAAAGAGGGTTTCATCCTCGGCCATTCCCCCCGCCGCGAGAAATTCGGCGACCCGCTCCCCGGTGGGGGGGACGACGGGCAGGCCGTCCGTCCACCCCCGGCGGTGGTACTCCTCGATGGCGGAATGGGTATCCTCTGTCCAACCTGCCGGCTCCATGGGGTCTCCTGGCGCGCGCCGCCGCTATTGGGGCTCTCCGATGAGATGAAACGCCTTGAGGGGGCCGCCCGAGCCGTCCGGCCCGCGCAGGGCTTCGCCCTCGCCCGGGCCCAGATAGAGCCCCGCGCCGGGGCCCACCTCGTATTCTTTTTCCCCAAGGACCACGGTGCCGCTTCCCTCCATCACGTATATCAGCTGGTGGCCGCCGGAAAGAGGCTCCGCCTCGAAGCGCTCCCCCGCGCCGAGCCAGCGGAGGGATGCCCTTATCTGCTTGGCCCCGCACAGGGATCGGTTCACGACCTCGGCCGCCTCCCCAAGGCCCTCGCCCAGTGTTTTCCACTCACATGCTCCGGTATCGATAAAGGTGATCATCGCCCGCCTCCCTAGCTCTGAACCCAGATTTTGCCGTCCACTTTTTCCCACCGCAGGTCGTCGTCCGTCCCCTCGAGGATGGTGGTCTTGAACAGGTTCGGGACCTGGCACTCGAAGTGGGTCGAATCCTCCGAAGCGCGGAGGCGGTGCTTGGCGTCGGCGGGGATGAACACGAGGGTGCCCGGCGAGATGGGGGTCTCGCCCTCCTCGGTTTCGGCCGTTCCGGCGCCTTCGAGGAAAAAGTAGAAATGCTCGCAGTTTTCATGGAAATGATAGGGGGACGAGGCCCCTTTTTTGTAGCGGATGATTCCGGCCAGCATCGCGTCGGTATCGGCCAGCTCGGAGCTGACGAAGAAGATGCGCTCCCGGCCCGGTGTGACCGAAACCAGTTTCGGAAGTTCGTCCTGATGAAAAAGATAGGCCATGCGCGTGCCCCTCCATGGATGAAATACGGTTGGCTTCAGAAGGATTCCGTTTGGCAATCGAGGGGATCAGGATAATCCACCGCGGGCCGGGATCCCATCGGCGGGAGAAAGGCGGCAAATTTCGGACCCGTGCCCGGGCGGGGGGAGGTCAGGGAGGTCAGGCGCGGTTGGCGGCGAGGTAGTCCTTCATCTCGACGGCCCGGCCCGATTTCATGCTCTCCACCGCGGCGAGGACGATGGCGAGGGTTTCTACCCCCGATTGGGCGCCGGCCTCCGAGGGGGTGCCCCTCCGCACCCACTCGACAAACTCCTTGAGCTCCTCGACGATCACGTTCCCTTGGGGGAGGTCCACCCGCTCGGGCTCCTCTTTTCCCTTCCAGTAAATATCGAGGTCGGTGCTCGCGTCGGCGTTGAAGAGGGTTTTGAAGTATTCGCCCAGCTCGCCCTGGGAGAGGCGGATCCGGAGCATCGCACTGGCCTCGGTGGCCAGCAGGTTCAGATGAAACCGCCGGGGACAAAAGTAATAGCAGCCCAGGTAGGTGACGGCGCCGGATTCATGCTCGAAGATCGCGCCGGTCAGGTCGGGCACCTCAGCGGAGATGAGCCGCCTCGCCCCGATGGCCTTGACCCGCTCGATGGGCCCCAGTAGGTTCAGGGCGTTGAAGACGTGGTGGATGCCGAGCTGCATGATGGGGCCGCCCGGGCAGTTGGCCTCGTGGTAGTTCCAGTCCCGGGGGGTGAGGCGAAGGCCCAGATCGTGCGACCAGTTCACCTCGAGGGAGACGGCCCGGCCGATGCGGCCCTCGTCGAGGAGGCGCTTGATATGCCGGATGCCGGCCATGCACCGGGTTTCGTAGCCCATCTGCATGATGAGCCCGGCCTCCTCGCACCGGCGGACGATCTCGATGCCCTCGCCGATGGCGGGGGAGATCGGCTTTTCCATGAAAAGGTGTTTTCCAGCCTCGATGGCGGCGAAGGCCTGGGCGGCGTGCGCGGTGGTCGAGGAAAGGATCGCCACCACATCGACGCCCGGATGCGCGAGGAGATCCTCGTAGCTTTCCACCGCCTCGCAGGCGTAGCGGCGGGCGAAATCCTCCCGTTTTTCGGGCGTTCGCGTGTAGCAGGCGGCGATTTCGATGCCCTCGGCGGCCTGGATTCCGGGCCCGATGACCTCGGCCCATTTTCCAAGTCCGGCCACGCCCACGCCGATGGGTTGATCCGGCATGCAAACCCCCTCATGGTGCGGTGGAAGATGAATTTTGATGAAACGGTTCCCCTAAAATAGCGCCCGCCCGCTTCCTGTCAAGAGGGCCGGGGCGCCGTCCAATATGGGAAAGGCTCATGGGATTCGAACTCGAACGAGAAATGAACGATCTTTTTTCCCCATTCTACCCCTACGTCGCCGACGAGGTGCTGGGAGAGTACGGACGCCGGTCGGGCCGTGTGCTGGAGATCGGGCCCTACGGGCCGGGTGTTACGATCGCGCTGGCGGAAAAATGCCCGGAGATGACATTCGTATGCGGCGACGAAAACGATAAGTCGCTTTCCTACATCCGGAAATGCGTCCGCCGGAAAGAAATGAGCCGGCGGGTGGAAATCCTCAACATGGACAAATACAGCCTCCTGTTCGATGAGGATACGTTCGACCTGGTGATCTTCCGGGGGGGGCTTTTTTTCTGGGAGGGGCAGGAGAAAATCCTGACCGAGATGAACCGGGTGATGAAATCCGGCGGGCTGGGCGCCCACGGGGGCGGCTTCGGGGCCGGTGCGCCCGAGGCGCTGATCGAGTCGAATCTGCCCCAAGCCAGATCCCTCAACAGCCGCCTCGGGAAAAAACGCCTCTCCGTGGACGGGGCGAAAGATATCGTGAGGGCGGCGGGCCTGGAGAATAATGTGCGGATCGCCCGCAAGCACGGGCTGTGGGTCTTCTGGGAAAAATAGGTGCGGGCCGGAGCGGGGTTCAGGCGGCCTCGTTTCCGCCAGGGTCCGGGGGAGGATCTGTGGACGCGGGGCCGGTGTCCGTTTCCGTTCCGCAGATAAATCTCGCGGCGCTCTCGAAAGCCTTGGGCACCATGATGTCCACCCTTCCGAGATGGGTCGAGGAAAACCCGTACACCGCGCCGGCCGAGTCGTAGCTGAGGTGGACGGGGATGTCTTCGGCCTCGAGCCGCCCTTTGAGGACAGCGGCCTCGGCCTGCCCGCCCACGGTTTTCACCACGGGCATCGATGCCGAATTCGTTTCCTCACCGCCGGGGGAATCGGTCTTCTTTCGTCCGCGCCGGAATATTCTCGTCCACACGTTTCGTTCCCCTCGGTCCGAGGTTGATGCTCACGCGCGTCCTCCCCAGGGCTGACGTGCGGATAAAGATGGTGACCAGCCAGCCGGGCTTTTCGAATGTCATCGAGGTTTCGCCCCGTTCGACGCTGCTGATGAGTTTCCAGCCGTGGTTGGGCATCCGGTTCCTGTAAAAGGTAACGGTGGCTTTGTAATCATTGCCGCCGGTATATACCAGCTGCCCCGCCCGGGTCCCGGGGGTTTCCAGGATGAAAGACGCATCCGCATCCAGTGTGAGCCTGGCGGGGACCGGGAGGTCGGCGAACCGGTAATTTTTTTGAGGGGTGGGCGCGGCTCTCTTTTTGTTCGCTAACGGGTTGATGCTTTTGAGCTTGGCGCACCCGCCGGCGAATATGAAGAGAAGCAAGAACACTACGGCTGTCAGTCGGTTGAATCGGCGCATGTCGGGTCGCTCCACCTCAGGCGGGCGTGCATCCAGTCCGGGCGAACTGCTTGTAACGGTATCCTCCGGCGCGTGTCCGCGCAACCCCCGGAGGGGCCGGGCGCGTTGGAGCGCCGGGATCAAAATGCTACCTTGGGCGAGCCGAACAGCACCGGAGGAGATTCGTTGAACTGCCGAGCGAAAATAATGCGGGCCCTGATCGCCGGATGGCTTCTGGCGGCCCTTCCGGCGGCCTACGCCCAGCCGGCGCGCGCGCCCGGGGCGGACGCCGCCCGGGCCGCCCCGAAGACGCCTTCCGGCCCCACCGCCGCCGCGCCGTTTATCCTCGCCCTGGACCCGGGCCACGGGGGGCGCGACACCGGCAGCCGGGGACCCGGCCCGATTCTCGAGAAGGATTTCACCCTCCGGGTCTCGAAGCTGATCGCCGGGCGCCTCAAGCTGCGGCCGGCGATCAAGGTCGTCTTCACCCGCGAGGCGGATGCCGAGGTGAGCGCGGTCCGCCGCGCCGCCATCGCCAACCACAACGGCGCCTCGCTTCTTCTCTCGATACAGGCCGACGCCTCCTGGAGGCCGACCGCGCGCGGGCCATCGATCCTGGTCGCCGCGCCCCAGCGCCCCCCCCGCGTGGAGGGCGAGGGCTCGGACGCCCTCTCGCTCAGGTGGCAGCGGGGGCAGAACATCCACCTGGCCCGGAGCCGACGCTTCGCGCGCGGGCTCCAGATGCGCTTCGCCAGGGCGGGCGATGGGCGCAAGCCGCCGATCCGATCCCTCCTCCTGCGCTCTCTCGAGGGCGCGCGCATGCCCGCCGCCTACATCAGCCTCGGCGTGATCTCCACGCCCGAGGAAGCCGCGCGGCTCCGCGAGATGAATGAGGAGGATCCCTACCTGGCCGCGATCGTGGCCGAGATCGTCCGCTACGCCGGGCTGCCCGAAAAGCCCCCCGCGCCCGCCGTACCAGCGCCCGCGGCCGCCGTACAAACACCCGCTGGACCGGAAGCGGGCTCAACGCAAGGCCCGCAGAACCCGCAAAAACCGCCCGGCGCCCCGGGCGAGGCACCCAAACCCGGCTCTTCCACGGCCGGGGGGGGAGCGGGATGAAGCGGCTGCCCCCCCCCCCCCC
>DNYS01000062.1:561-717 GCA_003506735.1 Nitrospinota bacterium | reverse complement strand
CCGCTGGCTCATTCTCATCGCCGCCGTGGGGATCGGGGTAGGCGGAGCGCGCTACTACCGGGACCCGCTTTCGGATTTTCTGTCCGATATGTTGGAGCGCGGCCGGCTGGCGGCCTCGGGGGAGAGAAAGAAAGCGTCCGTCATCATTCCGACCGT
>DNYS01000062.1:0-201 GCA_003506735.1 Nitrospinota bacterium | reverse complement strand
AACTTCGGGGAGGGGTTCGAGCGGGTCGTTCTGCTGATCGAAAGCCAGGAGGCCGAGACCATCGCCGGGGCTCTCACGCTGGCGGCGCCACTCAAATTCCGGGGCGACCTCGTGGCGGCCGCCCCCCCGGCGCCCCAGAAAACCCCCCCGGCCCCCCCCCCCCCCTCGCCCCCCCGGGGTTCCCGGGCGGGGCCGGCCGGG
>DNYS01000089.1 GCA_003506735.1 Nitrospinota bacterium | reverse complement strand
CGGCCACCTGAGCCGGGTAATCGAAAAAATCGCCGGGCTTAGCGGCATCGCTGAAGATGACACCACATTGATGACTGATGGTGTGCCGGATAAGAATGTTTTCCTTGCCGTTCTGGGCGAATTCCGGCCAATACCGCGCCACCGGTTCGTCCAGCGAAACCTGGGCCCGATCCACAAGAATGTGGACAGAGAGAGCGGTCATGCTCTTGGCGATGGAACTCATGAGAGTGATGGTATCTTCCGTCCAGGGATGGGTGCGGGAATCGTCCCGGTGGCCTCCCCAGAGGTCCACGACTTTCNNGTTCCTGGGGAGGGGAATTCGAGGGTTAGTCTGTTTCACGGGCATAATGGTCTCCGAAAAGAGTCCTTGCTATTGGACCTCGGAGGCTATCATAAATGTTGTATATTCAAGAGATTCTGGCCAGGCGGCATAACCACAAATTCGCTGGACCAGGACACCTCCCCAGAGGTCCACGACTTTCTCGCCGTCCTTGTACACACAGACCGCAGCTCCGATTTCGCCCCGGCTGGCAAAATTTTCCCGAAATGTTTCCTCCACCGTTGAAAATTCTGTATGGCAGTGTCCCTCCACCTTGATATCGACAATGCTCATATTTTCCTCGCAACCTTATTGAAATCAAAATTCCCAAGTGAGCTTGCAGTTGGTATTACACAACATATCTTATGCAGTACGTTGGATGGCTCCATTGCCGTTTGGAATCAGAGCCGATCGCACATCGCTTCTTTGTAGTCTGAAAAGGCAGATTGAGACTATAATGAATCCATCAAAATAACAAAATGAAAAATGTAGGCATAAAGAAAGGGGAGGAGAGCCGTGGTTCCCATCGATTTAAACGGAAAGCTCGCTCTGGTGACGGGTGCGAGCCAGGGCATCGGACGCGGCTGCGCGGAGAGGATCACCCGTGCAGGGGCGGGCGTCGTGTCCATGGCGAATTCCTAATCAAGTAGCCACAGGCGTTTGAAAAAGCCTTCCGCATTTTAATTTTCAGCTGAACTTCTTCAAATTCGCCTTGGACACTTTAGTGTTTCTTGCAGGTTTGTAACCAACGCCGTAATCTATTTCGTATTGGGCATCCGCGACAGTCCAAGCGCGATCGCCGATTTTTTCCATTTCCGTTTCCTTTGGAGGGCGCAACCAATGCCAAATCCCACACCTGTGCTCCGCAAAAATTGGATCCCCCACAAAATGAATGCTTTGGCGTGGTCGATTGATCGAGTCTCATCGTGGCATGATGTGCGTCATGCAAACAACCAAAACGATATATCAGCTCGGGATTGACCTCTTTTCCTTCATTTCAAATCTCTTCCGTTCTCACTCTGGTTTGGCCGCTGAGAATCTCTTTCTCAGGAAGCAGTTAGCTCTGTATCAGGAGCGAGGCAAGAGGCCAGGTTGAATCGATGCGGTAGCGAAACTCACCTTGATAGGACTTTCTAAGCTATTTAATTGGAAGGCTGCCCCGTCCTGTCCAAATATACGATCGAGTCTTAAATTCTTGTCTGAATGAGCTTATTATCAGAGTTCAAAAGCATTGGTTTTTTAAGGGATCCATTTTTTACGGAGCACAGGCATTGCAGGCTCCTCCCGAAAGGAGAAACGAGCGATGGGTGAATTGAGCGGAAAGGCGGCTCTCATTACGGGGGCCTCGCGTGGAATCGGTCAGGCGGTGGCTTTGCGGCTGGCCTCCGAGGGAGCTTCGGTCTATCTGGCGGCCGACGGCACTGAGGCGGAATTGAAGGACGCGGAGAGTGCATGCCGGGTGGCGGGCGCCGCGGACGCCGCCTGGGGTGTACACGATCTTTCCAGCGCCGAGGAGGCTGAAGCCATGGTGGCAACGGCCCATGAGCGCATGGGCAGGGTGGATATCCTGGTGAACAATGCGGGTATCCGGGTTCGCAAGGCTTTTGGAGAATTCTCCCACGATGATTTCAATCGGGTGGTGGCGATCAACCTGCGCGCGCCCTTTATAGCGAGCCAGGCCGTCGTGCCCATCATGAAATCGCAGGGCGGGGGCCATATCGTTCATATGGCGAGCAGCCTCGGCATCGTGGCCTCGCGCTACGCAGCCGTTTACAACCTTACGAAAGCGGGTCTCATTCAACTTACCCGCTCGATGGCGCTCGAGTTGGGCGGGGACGGGATATCGGTAAACGCCGTTTGTCCCGGACCTGTTTCGACCGAGGGGTTTCTGGCGGGCCGAAATCCGGGGGAACTCAAGCAGCGCGCCCGGGATGTTCCTATCGGGCGCTTCGGAACGGTCGAGGAGGTCGCTGGCACGGTCGCGTTCCTCGTTTCCAAGGATGCCGCCTATGTCCTCGGCCATGCCCTCGTCATGGACGGCGGATACATTGTCCATTAGCGCGCCCTGCCCAAATATACGATCGGGTTTTAAATTCCTGTTTGAATGGAATTTTTATCAGATTTTAAAGCATTGAATTTTCAGGGGGTCCAATTTTTGCGGAGCACAGGTGGCGAATTAGTAATTCGCCATGCACAGGTCTATTCGATGGTTAATGAAGACGCGAAGCGAGATCGTCCAAATTGTTGCATCCCAGTTGAGCGATAATGCGATAGACCTCTTCGCTGAGCAGGTTGATCGCGTGGGTGACGCCCCCTTCTTCGCCGAGAGCCGCTGCATACAGAAAAGGCCGGCCAGCGAAGACAAAGTCGGCGCCCAACGCCAAGGCCTTGACGACATCGGTGCCGCGGCGGATACCGCCGTCAAAGAGGATTGCCATATTGCCTTTTTCGGAGGCGATTTCTGGGAGAACTTTCAAGGGTGGTGACCTGCCCCCCCAAAACCGG
>DNYS01000183.1:51952-54378 GCA_003506735.1 Nitrospinota bacterium | reverse complement strand
AGGAGAAGAAAACCCGTATCGGAGGCATGGGGGTGGTATAAAATGCGGGAACAGGACAGAGGCCAGGATTTTTCTGAATAAGGGATAACGCATGAATCGGCGGATGGCAGGCGCAATCGTTTTCCTTTTGGCCCAATTCTTCGCTCCCGGCGCGGCGCCGGCGAAATCCCACTGCAATTTGCCGTACACGGAAATTTACAAAAAGGTGTCGCCCTCGGTCGTATTTATTTCATCGGTGGGGGTGAGTCCGTTCAAAATGAAAGACCGGCTCGATGAGGGAATCGGTTCGGGATTCATCATCGACAAAAAGGGCTTGGTTCTGACCAACTCCCATGTGGTGTTCCGGCGCGGCGCCATCTCGGTGACGTTGGACAGCGGGGAATCGGCTCCGGCCAAGCTCCTGGGGGCGGATCCCATTCTGGATCTCGCCCTGCTCCGGATAACGAAATTACCCAAGGGGCTGCGGGTGCTGAAAATGGGAGATTCCGACGCCCTCGAGGTGGGCGAGGAGGTGGCGGCGATCGGCAACCCGCTCGGCTTGGAGCAAACCATGACGCGCGGAATCGTCTCGGGCCTCAACCGGTTCGTTCCCGATTCGCCCTTGAGCCGCTTTCTTCCCTTCATCCAGACGGACGCTCCGATCAATCTGGGCAACTCGGGCGGGCCCCTGGTCAACCGGTGCGGAGAAATCATCGGGATCAACACCGCGGTGTTCAGCGAGGCCGAAAACATGGGGTTTTCCATTCCGAGCAACATCGCCAAGCGAATCGTCCCGCAACTCCTGAAACATGGCCGCGTGATCCGGCCTTGGCACGGGATCAACGGGAAGGTCATCACCAAAAAGATGTATTCCCTTTTAAAATTCCCGTCGGCCTATGGGTTTATGGTCGAATCGGTGGAGCCAGGAAGCCCCGCCGAACTGTTGGGTTTGCGGGGAGGGAAATTGCCTGTCCGGATCGGTGGCGATGAGTTTTTGCTGGGCGGGGATATCATCATGAAAGTAAACGGGGTGCCGCTGGACGATCCCCTTAATCTCGCGGCCATCGTGGGCTCCCTGGCTGTGGGAGATACGATGGAGCTGGAGTTTTTCCGGGACGGGAAAATCCAAAAAATCGAAATGAATTTGCCGGAGCGGCCGATTCTGCTGGGCGACCTGTTGTCCGAGGATCGGGACTCCTCGCTGCGGCGCGGGGGGAGGTCTCCTTTCTTTCGGCTTATCCCCTGACCTCCCGGCTCGCCGGGGGTTTCGAGACGAAAGAAACATCCCTTGCCCGTCTACTTACGCCCGGCGAGCCGTTTCTTCATCGCTCCGGCGCACTCTAAAATCGCCCCCCCTTCTTCTTGCCCAGCTTTCCGTAGAGGCGCGCCAAGTTTTTCAGGGGTCTGGCCAATGCGGGGTGGTTAGGCCCCAGCCTTTTTTCGTAGATGTCCGGGAAGCGCCGGAAGAACGGCTCGGCCTTCGCGGGTGAGCCAATAAAACTTCTCCGCCGGCGGAGAAGCCCGGTATAAAATGGCGCGGTTCCGAACGGTGCGCATTTTCATTATGGATTCGATGGGAGGCCTGAAACGATGAGCCAATCGGTCGCTTTTATCGGTACGGGAATTATGGGACGCCCCATGGTCCTCAATCTCTTGAAGGGGGGGGTCGCGGTCGCGGTGTTCAACCGGAGCCGGGCGCCTCTGGTTGAGCTCGGAGAAGCCGGGGCGGAGGTGTGCGGAAGCTCGGCCGAAGCGGCCTCGAAGGCGGATGTGGTCATCACCTGCCTGCCCGATTCGCCCGATGTCGAGGATGTTGTGCTCGGCCCGGGCGGGGTTCTCGAGGGGGCGAGGGAGGGCGCCTTGTATATCGATATGAGCACTATCTCTCCCGCGGTTTCGAAGAAGGTGGCCGATGCCTTGAGTGCGAAGAAGGTGCGGATGCTCGATGCGCCGGTTAGCGGGGGGGACGTGGGAGCCCGCGAGGGCACCCTTTCGATCATGGTGGGCGGCGCTCTGGCGGATTTTGAGGAGGCGGCGTCAGTGTTTGGGGCGATGGGCAAGACCGTGGTTCATGTCGGTGATCGGGTGGGCGCGGGCGGCTACGTCAAGATCGCGAATCAAATCATGGTGGGCCTGCATATCGCGGCGATGAGCGAAGCCCTGGTCTTGGGCTCGAAAGCGGGCGTGGATGCCGAAAAGATGATCGAGGCCCTTTCGGGCGGGCTCGCTCAGTCGCGGGTGCTCGATTTGCGCGGGCCGAACCTGGTCCGGGGAGAATACCCGGCGGGCTTCCGGATCCGCCTCCACCGGAAGGATCTGCGGCTGGCCATGGAGGCGGGCGCCGACCTGGGCGTGGCCCTTCCCTCGGCGGGCCTGCTCTACCAGATGTTCAACGCCCTCGTGACATCGGGACGGGGGGACCTGGACCATAGCGGGTACGCCACCCT
>DNYS01000183.1:51446-51701 GCA_003506735.1 Nitrospinota bacterium | reverse complement strand
TTTTGTTTATGGGTCTTGCTAATCTCTTGAACCTCCTGATGGCTTGGAGCCGAAGAGAGGAACGAGACCACGGCTTGGCCGGATCGAGAGGTCGGGTCATTTTGGAAACGCGCGCTGCCGCGTTTCTTCATTGGAAGGAGTGGGGCTATGGCTGAAGCTGAAAAGAAAACCGTTCAGAAGCAGAAAACTCCGAAATCCTCCCGTCGGAACTTTATGAAAACGGCGGCCGTTGCAGCGGGCGCGGCGGGCGCGGCG
>DNYS01000183.1:45837-51373 GCA_003506735.1 Nitrospinota bacterium | reverse complement strand
GTGCGACGCTGGGGTTCCCCAATGTCGCGCGGGCCAAGCCGGTGCGCCTGAAGATGCAGGGTGCCTGGGGCTCGAAGAGCGTTTTCAACACGATGGCGAAACAGTACGTCACCCGGGTCAACGAGATGTCGGGCGGAAGCCTGAAGATCGACTATCTGGTATCCGGCGCGGTCGTGAAGGCCTTCCGGGTCCAGGACGCCGTGCACAAGGGCATTCTCGATGCGGGCCATCAGGTGTCGGTGTACTGGTACGGGAAGAGCAAGGTCGCCTCGTTGTTCGGCACCGGGCCCGTTTTCGGACAGAACGCTCACCACACCCTGGCCTGGATGTACAACGGCGGCGGCCTCGAGCTTTATAACGAGCTCATCGCGAACCTGGGACTCAACACCGTCGGCTTCTTCTGCATGCCGATGCCGACCCAGCCCCTCGGCTGGTTCAAGAAAAAAATCAACTCCTCCAAGGACATGGTGGGCCTCAAATACCGCACGGTGGGACTCGCGGCCGACCTGATGCAGCGGATGGGCCTGAAGGTGACCCAGCTGCCCGGCGGCGAAATCGTCCCGGCGCTCGAGCGCGGCGTCATCGAGGCGTTCGAGTACAATAACCCGACGGCGGACAAGGACTTCGGCGCCCACGACGTATCCAAGATCTACATGATGGGCAGCTACCATCAGGCGGCAGAGTTCTTCGAGATCATCTTCAACAAGACGACGTTCAACAAACTCTCCAAGGAGCATCGGGCGATTCTTCGGTATTCGGCCGAGGCGGCCTCCTCCGCCAATCTGTGGATGGCTTACGATCAGTATTCCAAAGACCTCCAGTGGCTGAAGAAAGTGGCCAAGGTCAATGTGTACCGCACGCCCCAGGGCATCATGAACGATCAGCTCAAAGCCTGGGACGAGATCATTGTGGACCTTGAGAAAGATCCGTTCTTCAAGAAAGTCCTGAAATCGCAAAAAGAATTCTCGCACCGGGCGGCCTACTACGAGATTCTCAACGCGGCGGACTACAAACTGGCTTTCGAGCATTACTTCCCGGGTGAGCTCGGGTTCTAGGAACAGTACTATTTCGAAAATCAGGTTCGACCTGCGATTGGGCGGCGTCTGCGGGCGCCGCCCAATTCGCATGGCCCAATTTGTATGAGAGTGCGCTAATTCGCCGATGAAGAGTCCCCTGATATGAAGCGAGTGATTTATTTTATCGACAGGTTCAGCATGTGGGTGGGCCATTCATTCGCCTGGTTAATCCTCGTTTTGACTTTTGCGATCAGCTACGAGGTCTTTGTCCGGAAAGCGTTTCGCGCGCCGACGGCCTGGGCCTTCGATATCAGCTACATCATGTACGGCGCCATGTTCATGATGGCCGGGGCCTATACTCTTTCCCGCGACGGCCATGTGCGCGGCGACGTCATTTACCGTCTTCTGAAGCCCCGGGCGCAGGCGTGGGTTGAGTTGGTTCTGTATTTCATTTTCTTCTTCCCGGGCATCCTCGCCCTGATATATGCGGGAATGGACTATGCGGGCGAATCCTGGTCCTACATGCCTTACGGGAAACAGGGGCTGCGGGGGGAAATCAGCATCAACAGCCCCGCCGGGATTCCCGTATCCCCCCTGAAAACCCTTCTGCCGATCTCGGCCGCCGTTCTTTTCCTGCAGGGAATCGCCGAAGTCCTCCGGTGTATTTTGTGCATCCAAAGCGGCGAGTGGCAGGCCCGTCTCCAGGACGTGGAGGAGACGGAGACGGTCCTCCTCCAAAAAGCGCAGGAACGGCAGGCGGCGGAAGCCGCCGCGCAAGGCGGCGAGACGGAAGGAGGCCCACCATGAGCGACCCCCAGGTTGCCATCATGATGATGGGGCTCTTCGTCATATTCGTCCTTCTGGGGTTCCCCATCTGCTTCACCCTGGTCGCGATGGGCGTCGGCTTCGGCTACTACGCCTACGCCCAGCCCGATCAGTGGGACCATATATTCCAAAACCGGGTTTTCGACCTTTTGGTGAACCAGACTTACTCCGTCATGATCAACGACGTCCTGGTCGCGGTTCCATTATTTTTGTTCATCGGCTATGTGCTCGAGCGCGCCAATATCGTGGACCGGCTGTTTTTCAGCCTGAGCATCGCGGCGCGCGCGATCCCGGGCTCGATGGCGGTCGCCGCGCTGGCCACCTGTGCGATATTCGCCACCGCGGTCGGCATCATCGGCGCCGTGGTAACGCTGATGGGGCTTCTCGCCTTCCCCGCCCTGCTGAAGGCCGGCTACGACGTCCGGTTCGCCTCGGGCGTCGTGTGCGCGGGGGGCTGCCTCGGCATCCTGATTCCGCCGAGCATCATGCTGATTGTCTATTCCGCGACGGCGGGCATATCCGTGGTCAAGCTCTATGCCGGCGCCATCACCCCGGGGTTCATGCTGGCCGGCCTTTACATGATTTACGTGATTGCCCGCGCCTATCTGAATCCGAAACTGGCGCCGCCGCCGCCCAAGGAGCAGTGGGACATCCCGCGCAGCGAACTGGCCGTTATGCTATTGACCTCGTTCTTTCCGCTGGCGGTTCTCATCTCGGCGGTTCTGGTTTCGATTCTATTCGGTTGGGCGACGCCGACCGAGGCGGCGGCGGTCGGATCGTTCGGCAGCCTGGCCCTGGCGGCGGCTTACCGGGAACTCACCTGGGTGCGCCTGAAGGAGGCAGTCTTCCTGACGGTGCGCACCTCGGCCATGGTGTGCTGGCTGTTCGTGGGGTCGTGGACCTTCGCTTCGGTGTTTTCCTATCTGGGGGGCCATACCTTCATCGAGGAAACGGTCAAGGCGATGAACCTCTCGCCGGTAATGTTTCTCATACTGGCTCAGATAATCATCTTTTTGCTGGGCTGGCCGCTGGAGTGGAGCGAGATCATCATCATCTTCGTTCCGATCTTCTTGCCCCTGCTCGACGATTTCGGGATCGATCCCCTCTTTTTCGGGATTTTGGTGGCGCTCAACCTGCAGACATCGTTTATGACGCCGCCGATGGCGATGGCGGCCTATTACCTCAAGGGAGTTGCGCCTCCGCATGTCCAGTTGATGGATATTTTCCGTGGATGCTTCCCGTTCTTGTTCATGGTCCTGCTTTCCATGGTGCTACTCTACAATTTCCCGGAAATCGCATTTTGGCTGCCGAACGCCCTCGGATACAAATAGACGGCATTCGGACCGTTCATGGGCCTGTCCAGGGGGGCTGCCGGCGCCGGGCCCCAATCTGTACGAACTGCACGAGGGTGTTTGATACGTGGAAGAGTTGAGCGTCATTCAAAAGAGCGCGGCCGGCACGGCGCGGGCGATTCGCGAGGGTGAAATCACCTCCGAGGAGTTTGTCAGTGCCAGTATCGAACAAATCGATGCCCACGAGGAGCGGATCGGCGCCTGGACCTACCTGAACCGGGATTATGCCCTGAATCAGGCGCGCGAGGCGGATCTTGCGCGCGAGGAGGGCAAGCCTCTCGGCCCCCTGCACGGGGTTCCGGTCGGCATCAAGGATATCTTCGATACCGCCGACATGCCGACCGAGGATGGCACCTCTCTGCATGCCGGCCGCCAGCCGTTGGCGGATGCATCCGTCGTCCAGCTTCTCCGCGCGGCCGGGGCGGTCAACATGGGAAAAACCGTCACCACCGAGATGGCGTGCTACGCCCCGGGGAAGACGGCCAATCCCCACGACCCATCGCGCACGCCCGGCGGCTCATCGAGCGGATCGGCGGCCGCGGTGGCCTCTTATATGGTTCCCCTGGCCGTCGGCACCCAGACCAACGCCTCGGTGATCCGCCCGGCATCCTATTGCGGGATTCACGGATTCAAGCCGAGCCACGGTTTTATCTCGCGCCACGGGATTCTCAGCCTGTCGCGGTTTCTGGATCAGGTGGGCGTGTTCGCCCGGTCGGTCGAGGACCTGGCCCTGATCGCCGAAGTGCTCATGGGCCACGATGACCTCGATCCCGACATGCGGGTCAGATCCCACCCTCATCTTGTCGAGACGGCGATGGATGAGCCGCCCGTCACCCCGCGGCTGGCTTTTGTAAAATCCCCGGTATGGGATCAGGCCGATGAGGACGTTCAGGGAGGATTCGAGGAACTGATTGAGCACCTTGGCGAGGATGCCGGAGAGGTGGAGCTTTCGGATTATTTCGACGATGCGGTCGATTGGCACCATACGATCATGGAAGCGGATATCGCCAAAAATTTTCGTAGCGAATATGACCGCGGGAAGGAGAAGCTGAGTCCCACCCTTCGGGAGATGATCGAACGGGGGCAAAAGGTCCTCGCGGTGGACTATATCCGCGCGGTGGATCAAAGAGCGAATCTCAATGGATTACTCAGCCAGGTGTTTCAGATGTATGATGCGATCATCACGCCGGCGGCCACCGGCGAGGCTCCGGAGGGCCTGGATTCCACCGGGAGCCCGATTTTTTGCACAATCTGGACCCTGTGCGGCGTGCCCTCGGTGACGCTTCCGATTCTCGAGGGCTCCAGCGGGATGCCGATCGGGATCCAACTGATCGGGCCCATGGGCGATGACGCGAGGCTTCTTCGGACGGCCCGTTGGCTCGAGGGCGTTACCGCCGGAGGAGGGGGCGCACCTTCGGAGCCTCCGGCTGCCGCGATGGATGAAGATTAAGGCCGCGAGGGCGGCCCGGCCGAAATAGAGAATTCAGGAGGCGCGAGGAACCGATGGATAATCTTATTTCCGGCGTAATCGGCATTTTCTTGGTGGTGGTATTCCTGGTTTTCTACATGATCAGAGTGCCGGCCATCCCCCTCCTGATCATTTTCACCGGGGTCATGGCGATGATATTTTACGATTTCTACGAATCGTTAGGAGGCGGGAACGGCAATTCATCGGGATAAATTTTTTCCCGGTCCTGTTTTTAGATCGGTTAAACCCCGAAATCCTTAATCTTGGGCTCGTCGAGTCCGAGGGCATGCGCCATCTCGTGCAGCAGCAACTTTCCCATGTAGTTCCGGTATTCCTTTTCGTTTCCATTGCAATGCACTTTCATGAGGGATGCGTAAATTTCGATGGCGCCCATCGAGGGGACCCACACGGCCAGGGGAACGCTCCCGATCTCCTTAACGACGGCCGGCGAGGGCAGGTCCAGGAGATGAACCGGAATCCCCCGGTTTTCGATTTCGAGGGCCATCTCGGGATGAATGTCCTCCCGGATCACGGCATCCAGAATTTCCTCCATGTCGAGAATTTCATCCTCGGAGACATCCGGAAAATAGGTATTCAAGTACCTTTGAATCTCTTCTTCTTCCTCGGGCAGCTTTTTGCCGATCTCCTCGGGAAGCAGGAACATTTCCCTGTAGTCCGACAATTTTGTCCGCGCGCTGATAAATGAATAAATCAGCACTGCGAGCAACACGAACGACGCCACCCAGATGAAGCCGAGCACCGGCTCGATAATCGGTTTCCAATACCATCCGTAAAAAAAATCCCATTCACCCAGATATTTCATGATGGGCGCATCGAACCTCCTTGGCGTCAAAAATTCATATTACCACTGTTAT
>DNYS01000183.1:45265-45767 GCA_003506735.1 Nitrospinota bacterium | reverse complement strand
ATGCGCATTGCGGGAAAAGATGATATTCGGGCGTTTTCGGGGGGTCGCTGGCGCTTGCGGCAAATTCAGGCGCTACCGCGAAATTTCTGGTTCGGGCAATCCTTCTATGAGCCGCATGCAAAATGCGCTGGCGGGAGAGCAGGCCGATGGGTCCGGACGCGCCCGGCTAAAGGAGTTTAGGGGGGTGAGGTGATCCGGGTTTGCGCAGTGCTGGAGGCGTCCGGATTCCGCTTTGTCCCGCAGCCTGAGAAATGGGTTCGAATGCGGCGGCTAGACGCCACCTCCCGGATTGGGGAATTTCCAGGAATCCTTGCCGGCGAAATGGTTCTTGATCTCGCTGCCCCACCTGAGCAGGTAAAATCCCGCGAGAAAAGAGGCCACCGCCAAACCCAAAAATACGAAATCCCAATTCATGACGAGTGTCTCCGGCGGCCCACAAAAGATCCCCGTTTCAGGGTCTTCGTAACCTGGAACAAACCGCCGGGCGCGAATATTCTCCCGC
>DNYS01000183.1:39893-45100 GCA_003506735.1 Nitrospinota bacterium | reverse complement strand
TGAAAACAACGGGGAGGATCTACAAATCCGGAGTTAGGAGGCGGCGAATTCCTGCGAATTTTCGGGAAACAGTTGTGCGTACGTTTCTTCGAACAAGTGTTTTCCCACCGCGAATTGCAAGGTGGCGGGCATGACCTTTTTCGCCAGCCGGAGCATTTTCGCGGCTTTGTCCTGAATGTCCCATTGGGCGTGCGGGTCTTCCCGCAGGCGGGAAATATGATAAAGCTCCCGGGCATTCGAGGCGAAAAGAACCCTTCGCTGATGGGCGTTGGTCAGGACATATGGCGCGGCGCTCGGGGAGCGCTCGGCGATTTTCTCGAAGGCGGCATTCGTTTCGCCGATGACTTCCTGGAAATCGTTTAGGGCGCCAGCCGCCGAAATGGCCGAGGGAACCGTGACCCCCAGGGAAGGATCGTAGGGCTGGGTGTTGAGGGTGGCCATCCGGTGGCGTTTGAGCTGGCCGTAGCAGGCGGCGGAGAGGGTAATTTCAAAAACGCACCGCACGTTCTCGAACTCGCGCAAAACAGAATCGTGGCTCTTCATGTACCGGAAAGTTTCAGCGATGTAGTGGGTGCGCACCTCCTCGCTCATGGCCCAGGCCGCCGCCTGGCACTCCCCGATGGGGCGCGAGGAGGAAGAATGCAGCAATGCCGTGGTAATCAAGACATCGGCGTCCGGTGTCGTATCCACGAGAATGACATCCTCCTCATGGACGACCGGCATCGAGGGCGAAAGATCGTTGTGGCGGTCGAATACGTTCTCGGAGGAAAGCTGTAATTCGGGGCGGGTTTTCACGTTGAATTCGCTGGGGTCGGTGTATTTAACGAGGGACGGGGCCACACCCTCGATGGCCTGGAAAAGCTTTTCGCCGTATTCCCGGATTTCCGCCAACGGATGGGAGACGCAACGGCTGATGACGTGTTCGAGGTTCCGGGCGCTAATGGTCATCCCCATCTGCGCCTCGGTGGAAAGGGAGACGATGTAGCGGGCGTCTTCCTTGGCCCAGCCTTCCAGGGTTTTGTGGTTTTTCTTCGATTCCGCCAGGCCGGGATTTTGCTCGAACACCCAGGGCCGGAGTTTTTCGTACAGCCGGTGGTAGCAGGCGTTTTGCGATTTTATGGCCGATACGAATAATTTCTCGAGCCCGGTTTTTTTGATTTCCGCCGGCAGGACGAAATCGTCTCCGAGCAAAATGTAGCGCTGGCTTTTCTCGGTGAAGGCGAGGAGGCGGAATTTTTGAATCTCCTCGACCGCATAGCGGCTCACCCCGATGACATCGATATTAAAAGATGCATGCTCGGCCACTGAACTATGGCCAAATCCGAATATAATCATGCGGTTGCTTTTGCGGGCTTTTTCGACCTCGGCTCTCGCGACCGCCCGCAATTCGTCAACGGGGCGGGTGTCGCGGCTGATGCGCGCATAGGCGGCGCTAATCGTTTCGGGTGTCAGATTGTCCTTGGAGAGAAACTCCGCCGCGCGGCGGTGAACTTCCCGCGCCTTGGTGCGGAGATCCTCCTCGCTCATCGCGCCCAGCAGATCTTCGGTCCACCCGTTCGCGGTGGGTTCGAGAAGATCGCTCTTGAATTCACGAAGAATCTCTACGTCTACATTGTGCCCGGCAAGAACGATACGCATGGAAGAGAACCCTTCGCAGGCGGTCGGGGCGGTTGGATAGTCAGGAAGAAATTTGAGGCGAACCGGCCTTTATTATGGCGTCTGAATGATGTGGAAACAAGGCAAATCCGCCTATCCCCGAGGAAGGTCTGGAGGATGCTCTAAAGGGTTGTTCTCAGGAGGGTTGCCGAAAAGAACCCCGGTTGGTGTAGAATGATGGATTGTCCCGGCCCACAAAATGGGATGCCCTATGGTGGACTGTGGGGGCTTTGGGAAGATATATTTCGAATCCGGCCGATTTTCGGAATCGATTGGTCTCGGATGAAATTATTGTAATTTGCTGCTCGTACCGATCCCTAAATCATTGGGTGACCCGTTGCGCTACCGATTGATTCATTGGGCGATGCTTCTGGCATTTCTATTGCCGCACGTTGCCCCTCATGCCGAGGCGGGACGGCCGAGAGGCCGCCGCTCGCCGCCCTTTGTATCCGTGAAAAAGGCGATCCGCCGGACAGTTCGGAGCCAACTCACGGTGGTCGGCACCGTCGCGCCCTACCGCTTATCGATAGTGAGCAGCGAAATCGAAGGCCGGGTCGAAACCGTTCCCGTCAGGGAGGGAGATCCCGTCGTGGCGGGAGAAACGATCATCGCCTCCCTTCGAAGGACGGATCTCGAAATCGACCTCCGCATCGAAAAGGCGGAGTTGGCCAAGGCTTTCCAGGATTATTTGCGGCTCAAACGAGGGAGCCGGCCGGAAGAAATCCAGGCCTACCGGGCCCGCTTGCGGGAAAAGAAAGCCGAACTGAAGCGGGACGAACTGGAACTCAAGCGGGCGAGGGACCTTTTTAAAAAGAAAATCCTCAACCGCTCGACCTACGATCAAGCGGTTGCGAAGTATCAAATCAGCAAGAGCAAGTTTGCGGCGGAAGAATACAATCTCCGGATTTCCGAAATCGGCCCGCGTAAGGAAGAAGTGGCAAAAGCGAGGGCCGAGGTTGCCCGGATGAAAGCCCGGGTTGCGAGTATCGAGGATAAACTCGGAAAAGCGGTCATTCTTTCCCCCCTGACGGGATTTTTGACCGAGAAATCGCTCGAGGTGGGCCAGTGGGTGTCGAAAGGAGGAAAGGCCGGGGAAGTCATCGAAATCCAGAAGGTGCTCGTGCGCGCGTCGGTGTCGGAAAGACAAATCTCTTCCGTTCGGGTGGGCGATTCCGCAAAAGTGACGCTGGATGCCCTGCCGAACCGAAAATTCCGGGGGCGCATCGCCCGGATTATTCCCAAGGCCGATACCAAAACCCGCACCTTTCCGGTTGAGATCGAATTGCAAAACACCCCCGAGTACACCATCAAGGTCGGGATGTTCGCCCGGATCGTTTTGGAGTACGGCGCGGCATCCTCGGTGCTCCTCGTCCCGAAAGATGCCTTGTTGATTCGTCCGAGGGGCGCATCGGTATTTATTTTGGAAAAGGGGAAGGTCCGCGAGGTTTCTTTTCGCCCGGGCCGGAATGTGGATTCGTTCGTGGAGGTTCCCGGCGAGTTGATCGAGCCCGGAATGATGATTGTCGTCCAGGGGAACGAGAAGCTCCGGGGCGGAATGAAGGTTCGCCTGAAAGGCCAGAGGCGCCGCCCGGGCGCGCGAGGGGGTAAAGGCGGCCGGCCCGCCAGGGGGAACACCCAAAAAGGTGGCCGGGGATGAATGCGCTATTTCACGCTGGGGCCGGTATCGCAATCGGCGGGCTGGCCCTGGGAAGCGGGGCCACGCCGGGCGAATTGGCGGTTTGCGCCGTGGCGGGCACCGCCCCCGATTGGGACGCGGTTCTCCTGGCTGTCCACAAGCCCCGTTACCGGGAGTATCACCGGACCCTCACCCACGGTTTTATCGGACTGATTGCGTGCGGGCTGATTGCCGCCGCTGTTCTTTCTCTTTTTGGATGGGGTTTCTGGCACGCCGCCTTCCTGTGGCTGATTGCCTCCCTGGGGCATACGGTGAGCGATTTGTTCAACCGCTCGGGGGTCGCCCTGTTTTCACCCATCCATTGGGAACGGGTCCGGTTTCCCGCGGTGTCATGGGCGGATGGACCCCTGACCGCGGGTGCGGTGGTCCTGGCGGCCTGGGTGATTTTGTTGCCCGCCACCGGGCGGATAGCATCGCTGGCGGGACTGGCGGGGTATGCCGCCTATCTGATGCGCAGGATGCGAGATCCCCGGCTTTCGGATTCGGTGAGCCGTTGGTGGTTCGGGAAGCTTCATGGCCCGCCGGATGGTTCCGGGGGGAAATACGGTTCCGGTCCTCCATAAGCCGGCGGAAGATCAAGGGGTAAATGGATGAACATCCCTCAGTGGTGCGTCCGGTATCCAGTCACCACGATGGTCGGCGTGATCCTGGCGGTTCTTTTCGGGCTGATTAGTTTGACCCGGATTCCGGTTCAGATGAAGCCGACCATCGATCGCCCCGTCATTACGGTAGAGACGGGATACGAAGGAGCCGCCCCGCGTGAGGTCGAGGAGGAAATCACCGAGCCGATTGAGCAGAAGCTGACCTCGGTCGAAGGATTGACGGAAATGACCTCTCGAAGCGAGGAAGGGCGTTCCCGGGTCATTCTGGAATTCGACTGGGGTACGAACAAGGACATCGCCCGTCTGGATGTGTCGGAAAAAATGGGGCTGGTCCGCAATTTGCCGGACGATACCGACCGGCCGACGATTCGCGCGGTGAATTCGGACGCGGAAGACTCCATCGCCTGGATCGTGATCGATACGAGCCGGCCCATTAATGAGGTTCGAGTCGTCGCGGACGAAGTCATCCGCCCGAAACTGGAGCGTGTGCCCGGAGTGGGCGCGGTGTTCTTGTTCGGGGGAGAGGATCGCGAGGTCCGCGTCACCATCGATTATGAGGCCTTGAACGCCCGGGGCATGACGGTGAAAGCCCTGCGCGAGGTTCTCTTGAGAGAAAACCGAAATACCAAGGGCGGAAAAATCGATGAGGGAAAGCGGCGCTATGTCGTCCGTACGGTGGGAAATTTCACCCGGCTCGACCAGCTTCGCAACACGATTATCGCTCGGCTTCCGGCGGGACCCGTCTATCTCCGCGATATCGCCAAGGTTCAATTCGATTACGAGGATCCCACGCGCCGCGTGCGCGTATCCACGCGCCCCACCGTCGCCTTTAGCATCCGGCGGCGAACCGGCGCGAACACGATGTCGGTCATGGCCAAGCTCAAGGAGACCATCCGGGAAGTCAATCGAATTTACAAGGGCCGGGACATCAAGCTCCGGCAGGTCTACGACGAGACGGACTATATTTTTCAGTCCCGGGGCCTGGTCGTCAAAAACATATATGTCGGCGGCGCGCTGGCCGTCGGCGTTCTTCTTCTTTTCCTCGGAAGCGTTTCCAGCGTGCTCGTCGTCGCGGTGGCCATTCCTGTCGCAATGCTGTCCACGTTCATTTTTATTTTTCTCCTGGGCCGCTCGATCAACATCATTTCCCTCGCGGGGCTGGCCTTCGCGGTCGGGATGGTGGTCGATAATTCGATCGTCGTGCTGGAAAATATCTTCCGGCACCGGGAGATGGGAAAAGACAGATGGCGGGC
>DNYS01000183.1:37187-39741 GCA_003506735.1 Nitrospinota bacterium | reverse complement strand
GCCATTAGCGTCGCGGTGGGCCTGTCCCTGGTCGTCTCGGTGACGGTCGTTCCGATGATGAGCTCCCGGGTGCTCGGAGACGCCAGCCGGGTGACGTTTCTTCAGCGGCTCATCTCGTTTACAGGTGTTTATTTCATCGGACGCGGCATCCGGCGGGGATTCGTCGGCCTGGTGGCGTGGCTGATGCGCGGCGTGGTTTTCAGGGTGCTCATCGCAACGGTGATCACGGGCGGCTCCATATTCCTGGCGTGGTTTTATTTCCCTCCGATCGATTATCTCCCGAAGGGAAACCGGAATCTTTTGTTCGTATTCCTGAGGACGCCTCCCGGACTCAACATCGATCAAATGGACAAAGTCATGGCCGAACTCGAGGGCCGGATGCTCAAGGTCAAGGAACTGGACCGGTTCTTTGCCGTCATCCGCCCGGCGAACCCCCTGCTGGGCCTGATCGTGAAGAAGGAATATTCCGACAAGGACTCCATCCGCAAGGTGGTCAAAAAATTGTTCGGAATGGTCCAGGGCATTCCGGGAATCCGGGCTTTCGTCACCCAGGTGTCCCTTTTCCGCCGGAGAGGGTCCGGGTTTATCGGCGGAATCAACCTCAAGGTGGATGTCACGGGCGACAGCCTCGAGGAGATTCAGCGAATCGCCGGGGAGGTGAGCGCCAAGGCGCGCGCGCTTCCGGGCGTCCGCTTCGTCAACAGCAGCTTCGATCTGGGCAACCCGGAACTCCAGGTTCACGTGAACCGGGTGAAGGCCGCGGATTTGGGAATTTCGGTCAGCGAACTGGGAGATATCATCGAAACCCTGGTCAAAGGCACCGACGCCGGCCTGTTCCGCGATCAGGGCAAGGAGCTGGATATCGTGATTCGCGGCGCGCAGTCGAAATTTACGCGAACCCAGGAACTGTCCCAGATCACGGTGTACACGCCGGACGGCCGCTCCGTCCGCCTCAGCGATATCGCCGAAATCAGGCAAACCCTGGGCCCGACGAAAATCGAGCATATCGATCGGGACCGCTCGGTGACGCTCACGGTCAACCTGGCGGATACCCTCCCCTTGCAGGTGGCGATCGAGCGGATGCGGCGCGAGGTCATCGATCCGATCCGGGCGAAGCTTCCGCTCGGCTACTCGGTCGAGGTGGGCGGCCGCGCCAAGGATCTGGCGCGCACCTGGGACGCCCTCAAATGGTCTTTCCTGATCGCTCTCTTCATCACCTACCTGTTGATGGCCTCGTTGTTCGAAGCCTGGAGCTATCCCCTCATCATCATGTTCAGCGTGCCGCTGGCTTCCACCGGAGGCGTGTTGGCCGTCAGCTTTATGAATTACATCGAACCCTCCATCAAGATGGATACCCTGGTCATGCTGGGGTTCATCCTCTTGACCGGCATCGTCGTGAATAACGCTATCCTCCTCGTCCATCAGGCCCTGAATCATTTCCGCCGCGGAATTCCCATGCGGGAAGCCATCCTCGAAAGCGTCCAGGACCGCATGCGGCCCATATTCATGACGATGACGACCACCGTTCTGGGGATGCTGCCGCTGGTGATTTCATCGGGACCGGGGAGCGAGCTCTACCGGGGATTGGGAGCGGCCGTGCTGGGCGGTCTCGCGACCTCGACCCTGTTTACGCTGCTTCTGATTCCGATCGTCTTTTCCCTGTGGGTGGATTTTCAGTCGTGGCTATGGCCTGGCGCCGTTGCGGCGATGCCGGAAGAAAGCCGGGACGCGCCCGTGGAACCTACGGTGGCCTGGGGAAAGAGAAACGGCGAGAACGGCTCGCCCGTGGGAAGAGAAAAAGGATATCCGCCGGAGGTCCGGCCGGAGAATTAATGTGGGACGGGGGTCAGGAGAGCTCTCCGACCCTCGAAAGGAAAGAATCCGCCGCGGCGTTCCATTCGCCGTGGCTCCGGCGGTAGCTGTAGTGTCCCCCCTCCTCGAGTACGACGAGTTCCGATCCTTCGATGAAACCGTGGAGTTCCTGCGCGAAGTAGGGAGGCGTCAGCGCGTCGTCTTTTGCCGCGATAATGAGAGAGGGCTTGTCGATCTTTCCGAGTTCATCCTTGCGGTCGTGGGCGAGCGTCATGTCGAGGCGCGCCACCAGAACTTCCACCGGCGCGATGGTTTTCTTCTGGCGCTCTTCGAGTTCCAGGAGATTTTCGTACATATTGTGAAATTGCGTCGCGCCGCACGTCCAGAGGGAGCTGAACTTGATGTATTCCTCGGTCCCGTAGGCTTGGGCGATCTGCTTGCGCGAGGTCTGGAGACGGGTCATGTACGGGTCCGCTTTCGTCCAGGTGTTCGTGAAGATGCAGCTTCGAAGGCGGTCCGGATAATCGAGCGCCAGATTTTGGAGGACACACCCTCCCGTGGAGGTTCCCGCGACGTGGGCCTTTTCGATCCCGAGCGCATCCAGCAGCCAGACCGCATCCCGGGCAATCAGTTCCGTCGAGTAGGCGTTATCGGGCTTGTCGCTCTCGCCCGTGCCCCGGTGATCGAATGAAATACACCTGTATTTTTTCGAGAAATAAGGGATTTGAAAATCCCACGCATT
>DNYS01000183.1:21406-37040 GCA_003506735.1 Nitrospinota bacterium | reverse complement strand
TTGAAGGATTTCCTCGACCGTGACCCGGCGTCCTTCTTCGGTGGACCGGATGCCCGCGCGAATCACGGCGAGCGAATCCGTGGCCCGCTCGGCGTCCACCTCCGGCTCTCCGCCGTTTCTGATGCAATCCGCGAATTCCTCCAACTCCTCGCGGATCGTATCGTTCTTTTCGAACGGAATTTGTTCGGGCTTCTCGCTTCCCCGGGTGAGGCGCCGAAGCCCCCCGAAGATATCGTAGTAGGCCGTCGCCTCCTTACCGTAGATGTTCATCAGGTAATACTCTGACGCCGATGCGTAGCTTGCCGATAGAATCGACTGCGCGCCGTTTTCGTGCTCCATCAGCATATTGGCCACGTCGGGGTTATCGCCCCCGAGGACAAGTTGCGTCGAGCGCGCAGAGACCGCGACCACGCGGCCCATCAGAAATTCGAGGACATCGACGTAATGAATGCCGATCTGGAGCATGACGCCCCCCGGCATTCCGGACGCCTGGAACCGCCACGAGCTCGGGTCGAACCTGCCCTCCCGGTCCCGGCTGATATTCGCCTCGGCCTGGACGAGCTTGCCGAACCTTCCCTCGTCGATTTCCTTGCGAATCCAGCGGAACTGGTTTTCGCGCCGCCGTTGATAGCCGACCGCGATCAGGACGCCCGCATCCTTGCAAATCCGGGCGATTTCCCTTCCGTCCGAGACGGAGTTGGCGATGGGCTTATCGAGAAAAATGTGTTTCCCCGCTTCCGCCGCCGCCCGGGTGGTTTCCAAATGAACGTCGTTGGGGGTGGTGTTGATGATGCCCTCGACCCGGGGGTCGCCGAGGATTTCCTCGTAGCTTTCGCCCGGCCGGCATTCGTATTTTTCGGCAAACGCCTGCCTTTTATCGGCCGAGCGGGTGAAGCAGGCGACGATTTCGATTTTGTCCGATCTACGGGCGGCATCCGCCAGTACATCCGACCACCACCCCATTCCGAGGGAGGCGAGCCTAACGGGTCCTGAACTCAATTCATCATCTCCTTAAAATCCATTGCGCGGCCGGAGGGGACCGGCGCGCCGATTTACGATGCCGCCAGCGCGGCGGCTCATTGTTTTCGTTTTTCCACGATAAACGGCCAAGCGATCGACAGGGCCGAAAGACAGAGAAAAAATACGCTGAACGGTGATGTGAAAAAGATCGAGACGTCGCCCTTCGAGCTCGTCAGGGCGACGCGCAGATGCTCCTCCAATTGCCGCCCGAGGACAAGCGCCAGCAACAGCGGAACGACCGGCATCTGGAACCACTTCATGAAAATCCCCAAAAGGCCGAAGCCAAACATCACATAGATGTCGAAAAACGAATTTCGAAGCGCATAACTTCCGATCACGCAAAGGACCGAAATGGTGGGCAAAAGCAGCGATTGGGGCATCCCCAAAACCCGGACGAGGAGCCGCAAACAGGATAAGGCAATGACTATATTAAAAATATTCGCCCAGAAATAAGAGAAGATGATGGTGTATGCGAATGGTGCCTGCTCCATGAAAAGCAGGGGGCCGGGCGCCAGGCCATGAACGAGGAGAGCGCCAATCAGGATGGCCGTTACCGGGTCGCCGGGGATCCCCAGCGTCATCATGGGGATCAATGCGCCGCCGGTCACCGCGTTGTTGGCCGATTCCGGGGCCGCGATTCCCTCGATCGTACCCTTTCCGAATTTCTCGGGCTGCTTGCTGGCCTTTTGGGCGTAGTCGTAGCTGATGAAGGCGGCGATGGGGCCGCCGGCTCCCGGAAGGATGCCGATGAATGTGCCGATAAATGCGCCGATCGAGACGGGAATGCGCATGGCTTTTAAATCCGCGAAACTCGGGATGATTTTTCCGAAGCGGGTGTCGGCGCGGTGGGAGGAGCGGCCCGAAACGGATTCGATCAGGTTCTCGGCAATTTGCGGGATGGCGAAGAGGCCGATGAGGGCGGTCAGGAAATGAATGCCCGAGAGTAAATTGACGTCGCCAAACGTAAAGCGGGCGGTTCCCATGACCGGGTCCAGGCCGATTGTGACGAGTATCAAACCGATGAGGCCGGAGAGAAGGCCCTTGATTAGCGACTTGGCCGCGAAGCTGCAAATGACGGTAAGCCCGAAAAAGACAAGGCTGAATAGATCTTGTGTCCTGAATTTAAGCGCCACCTCGGCCAGTTGGGGGGCGATGAAATAGAGGCAGACAAAACTGAACAGGCCGCCGGCGAAGCTGGCGATGATGGCCGTTCCCAGGGCCAGGCCCGCGTCTCCGCGCCGCGCCATCGGAAATCCGTCCATCGCGGTTGCCGATGCCGACGGGGTTCCAGGGATGTTCAGCAGTATCGCCGAAAAACTTCCGCCCATCATTCCGCCCGCGTATAGCCCCAGGAGCAGCGATATCGAGATGGTGGGATCGAGAGCGAACGTCAGCGGCAAAACGATGATGATGCCCGCGCTGATGGTCATGCCGGGGATCATTCCGACGATCAGGCCCAGGAGGGACCCGATGGCGGTCGCCATCAGGCTGAGCGGTTGTGTCGCCTGCACGAATCCTTGGTACACGTCCGGGTTCATCTTACCAATCCACCATCGAGCCCTTGGGCATCGGAATCTGGAAAACATGCTGAAACAAGAGGTACAGGAAAAGAGGAATCGCTATCGATGCGGCCGCGATCATCGTCTTGTTCCTCTCGCCGGAGGCGATCATCATCCCGGCGAAAAAAGGAATGCTCGCCGCGAGAAATCCAACGAACGGCAGGGCGATGAGATAGGGGACAAAAAGAAACAGGCCCGCCGGCCGCGAAACCTTGGGTTTCGCCTCCTCCGGCACGGAGGGCCGGCCGCTCTTTGAGGCGCGATATTCCTGGATGAGCAACGCCGATGAAAGAAAGATGAGGCACGCCGTCAAAATCCAGGGGAAAAAAGATGGACCGGGGGTGTTCGGCAGGGTCCGCACGCTAAGATAGGCTGTTAGGTAGCCGTATACCGCGCCGAATCCCAGAAAAACGGCGGCGGGGACAACGATTTTTCGATCCATCAAACGCTTCCGGAGATTTGGCCCCCTGGAACCACACCGGGGCGATGGGGAGAAAACAAAGCTGCCCCGCACGAGAATACGGCGGGGCAGCCGGACAATCGTTCGCTCAACTCGTTATTTCCGCTTGGACTGATAAATCCCGGCATCTTTCATGATCGCGATGATGAGCTTGTTCTGTGTGGCGAGATAGGCGCCGAAGCTCTCGGAGTCCATCGGCGCGATCGTAAAGCCCTTTTTCTTGGCGAATGCCGTGAACTTATTCGATCGCGCGGACCGCATCAACGCGTCGGCAAGAATGGCTTTTACCAGATGAGGGGTGCCCTTGGGAACGCTCAGGCCCCTGAAGAAATCGATCTCAACGTCGTAGCCGAGATCGCTCATCGTCGGAACGTTGGGGATTACCGGATTCCGCTTGGTGCCGGGAATGGCCAGGATGCGCATCTTCCCCGCCCGCGCCAGGCGAATCGCCCCGGTGAGCGGGGCCACCATCGCGTCCGCCTCTCCGCTCAATACCGAAGCGTTCCGGCGCTTGATGCCGACCGGAAGATGAATCACCTCGCATCCGGCCGCGTTCATGATCGCCACGGCGCCGAGATGCGTACTGCTGCCGATGCCTGCGTTGGCCACTTTCAGTTTTCCCGGATTCTCGTGGCAGTCGGCCACGAAGCTCTCGAAGGTTTTCCATTTCGAGGTGGACTTCACGACAAAGGGCAGGGACTGAACCTCGACGCGCCCGACATGATCCAGCGCCTTATATGAGAACGCCACGTTTCCGATGTTCGTCGATGTGAGAACCGACGTGGAGTTCCAGGCAATCGTGTAGCCGTCCGGCTTGGCATTTTTCACGTAGGTGTATGTGACGGCTCCGCCGCCCCCGACCTTGTTGATCGGAACGACCGGAACGCCGAGCACCTTGCTCATCCCCTTGGCGAGGATGCGCCCCTCGATATCGGCTCCGCCGCCGGCCCCGAAGGGAATGATGAACTGAATGGCCTTGGTGGGGTAGGCCGCGAATGCCGGGGCCGAAAGAAACGGCACGGCCAGGGCCGCGATTAGGATTACCGCTGCGATGCGAAATTTTCTCATGGTCCCTCTCCTTGAATGGGTCTTTGCCTGTTGCTCCCGTTTTTTGAATGGCGCACGCGGCGGGCCGACGCTCGCCGCCTGGCCGTTGACCTTCTTCGGCGGGTGATTATTCTCTCATCATACCTCATTCCGATAAAGGAATGGCTAAATCCGCCCCCGCAACTCCTTGGCCATTTTGAGGGCGTTGACGTACACGAGGTGCGGGCGAAACCAGTTCCGGTATTCATCCATCCGAACCCTTTTGGCGGCCCGGGCGGGGGTTTTTTCTCTCCGAAGGGCCGCCGCCGTGCGGTTGCGCAGTTTGATCAAATATCCCTTGAACTCGGTCAGACATCGATTCCCCCGGGGGGGGAGGGGCCCGTGTCCCGGCACGATCTGGCGGGCCGGAAATTTCCGGAGCTGATCCAGCGCCCCGATCCAATTCAATATGTTTCCGATCCGGACCACCGGATGGGTGCGGTAATCGAAGGCATCCCCCATGAACAGCACCTTTTCATCGGGCATCCAAATAACGGTGTCCGATTTTGTGTGGCAATGACCGATGGAGATCATTTGAAGGGTGCGCCCCCCGTAGCGGATGGTCAACTCATCCTCGAAGGTAACCATGGGAGGAGCGACCCCGATCTTTCCGATCAGATGCTCCACCTTGAGGATGCGCCCGGCCATCTGACGGACCCAGATGTCCGCCTCGTGTTCTCTCTCCATCTCTTGCCGGGTCCGGCCGGCCCCGAAGGATACCGCCCCCTGTTTGTGGTAGTAGGCGTTGTCCGAAGTGTGGTCGAAATTGTGGTGGGTGTTGAGCAGGAACCCCGGCGCTTTTCGGGTGATCCGGCGCATCCCGGACACGAATTCCTTTCTGGCCCGGATGTCGTTGTCGATAACGATGGGTTTATTCCGTGTCAGGATCAGGCCGAAATTCGTGTCTCCCCCCGATCGCTCGTCGATCGTTTCGCCGGCCTTGGCGCCCCCCCTGCCCCCGGTCAAATTGAGGCCGACATAAATCCCGGGCACCGTTTCGATAAACCCCCGGGTCCGGGCGGGGCCCGGAAACGCCTTGACTCGGCCCGCCATAAAAATTTCCTTCGATCGATCGCGGGGTTCAAAAAAGTTCGCTCATCGAGCCATGGATTAGGATGCGCCCACGGCGGCGAGGGCCGCCTTGGCAATTTCCTGATCCTGCTCCCAGTCTCCGCCGCTGATGCCGATGCCGCCGACGCATTCGCCCTTGAATTGGATCGGGAACCCGCCCTCCATGGCCGTCCAGCGCTCCGGACCGGCCGCCAGCGAAAGACCGATCGCATGCAGGGTGTCGAGATCCTGCGCCTGGGCGCCCTGGGTGGTGGTGGGGCGCTTGTTGGATGCGGAGCAGACGGCCTTGACGGTCGATGAGTGAATGGTGTGAAACCGGCCGCCGTCCATCCGCTCTAGATGGAGAAGATGTCCTCCGGCGTCCACGATGGCGACCGTCACGGCGATTCCGTAGTCTTCGGCCTTGGCGATGGCGGCCTCCATCATCGTTTTCGCCCCCTTGGAAGTCAGGCGCGAGGTTTGGGCAAACGGCATTGACGGTAATCCTCCGTGTTATTCTGCGTTTCCGTTCCGAAAAAGTTCCAGCGCAATAATTTTTGGAAAAGCGTCCATGGCGACGAATTGGGGCTCCCTTTCCACATCCGGGCGGACGCGCCCGGTCAGGCCGGCCCTGCGCCAAGCGGTTTATTTCAGTCGCGATCCCTGCCCGCTTGCCTTGAAAATGAATTCGCCGCCGAACGATGCGTGTCTGGCTACTTTAAATTATGATTCGAAAAACTGTCAACATTATTTATTGATATTGATGAGGATAGGAGGAATTCCGCACTCCGGGAAGCGGGGCGTGATAAGGCCTTTGTGGCCGGAAACGAAGCGTGGTAGGAGAGTTTCACGAATTCGGTCGGATGGGATGCGGAGCGGCTATCGATGGATCGGGCGTTTCTCGAAGACATCACCCGGGAAGCCGGGGGCCTGGCGCTTGAATTACTCGGGCGCGTCCGGTCCGAGAAAAAGGGAGCCAGTCTCGTATCCGAAGCGGACAGGGCGGTGGAGCGGGGGATCGTCTCCCGGATTCGATCCGAATATCCCGATGATTTTATCCTGGCCGAGGAGAGCGGAACGAGCGGCTCCGACGGTCCCAGTGGCCTCGGCGAGACAACCCGCTGGTGGGCGGTCGATCCCATCGATGGGACCGGTCCCTACCTCGCGAATCTTCCCTTCTGGGCGGTTTCGGTCGCGTGTATGCGCGGCTCTCGGGCCGAAGGCGGAGCGGTGTTTCTTCCGGCGATGAGCGATATGTTTTCGGCGGTTTCGGGCGGCCCCGCCCACCGCAACGGAGAGCCGCTGCCGCCGCTGCGGCAGGCCCCCCCGGGGGATCACACCTATCTGTTCGTCCCCTGCGCGGAGATCGATGGGTTCCGGGTCCGGTATCCGGGGAGGCGATTGTCCCTGGCCGCGGTATCGCTCCATCTGTCCTATGCCGCGGCGGGATCATCTTTTGGCGTGGTCATTGAGCCCACCCGTGCCTACGATATCGCCGCCTCGGCCCTCATTTTCGAGAGGGCGGGAGGAGCGGTCCGCTATCTGTCCGGGAAGGAGATCGATTACCTGGAACTGGCGGACGGGCGGCGCACCCCCGAGCCCGTCGTCGCTGCTCCCCGGAGCCAGACGGGATGGCTCCGGGAACAGATGGATTGGACCGCCGGATAGACCGCCCCGGCGGGCGCTACAACCACATCCCGGCCCGCTGCATCATTTGGTCGAGAGCGAAGGAAACTTTTTCCGGTGCCTCGACGGGGGACATGTGGCCCACGCCGCCGATCAGATCGATGGTGGAGCCGGGCAAAATTTCGTGAAGCTCCCGCATAATCTGGGCCGAAACCAGGGCGTCCACCTCCCCGCCGATCACCGCGCATGGCACATTGATATCCTTTAGATAATAGGCCACGTCCCCGCGCTGCCGCATGGCGTCGAGCAGGAGAGCGATGCTGGCCGGGTGCTGGCCTTCGATGACTTCCTGGGTTTGGCCCACTTCGTCCGGATGGGAGGCGGCGTATGCGGATGCGAAAAGCTGGGGCACGAAGGCATCTGCGAAGGCCGCCGTGCCCTCGTCGATCACATACTGCATGCTCTTCACCCGGGCCTCCTGCTTTTCGGGGGGGTCGGCATTCCCGCCGCCGGTGCTGACGAAGGCAGCCGCGCGCACTTTCAGGGGATGCCGGACTAGCATTTGAGCGAGAATGTAGCCACCCATCGAGAACCCGGCCACGGCGGCGGCGGGGATATCGAGCGCCTCGAGCAGCGCCGCGGCGTCATCGGCCATGTCCTCGATGGAGATGGACGCGGAAGGGGCCTCTGTTTTCCCGAGCCCGCGCAGGTCGGGGACGATGAGCCGGTATTGCCGTTCGAGTTCGGCCACCTGGGCCGCCCACATGGAATGGTCGAGCGAGAAGCCGTGCAGCAGGAGCAGCGGCGGGCCGCTGCCCCGGTCTTCGTAGGCGATGGTGAGGCCGTTAGCGCGGGTGAATTTCATCGGGGTTCTCCCTCAATTCATTGAACGCCCCGGTTCGCCTCGGAGGCGGTTTGGTTTCGGTGGGGGTTATTCCACCCCATTGTCCGGCTGGCTCCAGGCGCTCATCGTCTCCCCGAGAGCGAGCTCGATTTCCTCGCACACCCATTCATCGTTTTCCAGATACAGGCGAGCTTCCAGGATTCGCCGGATTCTTTCAATGCCGGTGCGCGTTCCGGTGCGCGTTCCGATGCGCCCCAGGGCCCAGGCGGCATGGCCCCGCGCCAGAGGTTCCGGGTGCTGCAGGGCCCGAGAAAGCGGATAGAGCGATGCGCGGTCTCCCGTGTTTCCGATGGCCACCGCGACGTTGCGGAGAAATCCGCCGTAGCGAGCCCGCATGACCGGTGTTCCCTGAAAACGGTTCTTGAATTCCCTTTCATTCAACAAAATGAGTTCATGGAGATTCGGGGCCTGCGTCCCGGCGCGGGGCGCGAAGCGGGGTTCCGCGGCGAAGGGCGCATCGTCGTTCCAGGGGCAGACCTCCTGGCAGATGTCGCAGCCGAAAATATGGTTTCCCGTCAGGGCGCGCAGTTCCCTCGGCATCGGGCCCCGAAGTTCGATCGTAAGATAGGAAATGCACCGCCGCGAATCGACCACGCCCGGCGCCACGATGGCATTCGTCGGGCACTCGACGATGCACTGGGTGCAGGTCCCGCAATGCCCCCTCTCCATGGGCGGGTCCGCCGGAAGAGGCCGGTTCAGCAAAAGCGTTCCAATGAAAAAATAACTCCCGAGCTCCCGGTTCAGGAGGAGGGAATTTTTTCCGGCCCATCCGATGCCGCTACGGACGGCCAGGTCGCGCTCCAGGATCGGGCCGGTGTCCACGTAGGTCCTCCCCTCGATCGAGGGGTCGATTTCCTTTAATTCACGGAGTACGCGGATGAGCCGTTTTTTCATGAATTTGTGATAGTCGCCTCCATGGGCGTAGATGGCGATTTTACCGGAAGGGGATTCTCCGGGGGGGGCGTTCCCGTTCGGGCCATCAATCGGGCGGTAGCGCATGGCCACAACCAGGGCCGATCGCGTTTCCGGCCATACATGGCGCAAATCCTTGCGCACTTCGGGTCTTCGGGTCAGGTACGCCATCTTTCCGGCATATCCCCGTTCGATCCATTCCAGATAACGGCCGTGTGCAGAATGAAGATCGGGAGGTGCGATTCCGGCGAGGTCGAATCCATGGCGCCGGGCCGATTCCTTGGCTGCCCGCGCCATTTCTCTGCCAGACACCGCCTCGGCGAAGCGGTTTTCGCCGGGTATCAAGGGCAGGAGGGTCATGGCGACGCCTTTTGAGCGACGCACTGGCACTGGGCGCGCGTGGTGAGGGTGCGGCCGCCGCTGTGGACATACTCCCGGAGGGCGTCCCACCGGCCGTCGCTCCGCCAGCCGGGTACGGTTTCTCCATTTCGAAAATATCCATCGAGCAGGTCCGGCGGGGATTCGAATTCGAGAATTTCTTTTTCGACACGGAGGAAAAGCGGCGATAGATCGAACTGGTCCAGGATGGATTCCACGGAGCGTTCCGGCAGGGCGAACCTGCTCGTGAATCCCGATTCTTTCCATAAATCCGGGTGAAGCGCGGCGAAAGCGAATATTCCGCCGGGGGCGAGGGCGGCCGCGGCGCGCCGCGCGATTTCGTGTCCCATGCATAAATGCGCCGTGATGAGGTCCGGCGTTATTCCCCGCAAGAGCGGAGCGTAATCTTCTTTTTCGACATCGAGACGAACGAACCGGGCGGCGGCCAGATTTTCCTCCCGGGCGTGGATTTCGGCTTCGGCCAACGCCTCATCGTTGCGGTCGGCCCCGACCGACCAACCCCCGGAGGACCACAGGTCTGACAAGGCGAAGGTCATCCGGCCGGCGCCGCATCCCAAATCGAGATGCCCGCCTCCGGAGGGAAACACTTTTCTTGTGGCGGAAAGCCAGCTATCGCCCATTCGCCCGTGGAGGGCGGCGCCGTCGCCGGCGCGGTAGGCCCGGGCGGCGCATTCGATATGCCACTTTCGGCGGGCGGCCTCCATGTCCGGTTCCTTTGTGGGTCGATGAAAAAATGCACCATTCTCCGCAGCTTCGGACCGCGGATTTTAAAACATCATACAACCGATCCGTCGCCCAAATTACCGGGATAAAAGATGGTGGCCGGGAGGCCGGAGGAATGTCAAGAAGCGCCCATGCGTCATGGATCCAGAATCCGCGAATCCCTGCCATTGCGCTGCTTGCTCATCCGCGAGGGGCTATTTTCGATGCTACCCAATGGATGAGATGAATGTTAATTTGGCGGGGAGCCATCGATCCGGAACCGCCAATACCGCGAATCGTTTTTCAGCGGGAGATGAATTGAACGCGAATCAGTCTACGGAAATCCTTCTTTACCGCCGAAAGATCTTCATTTATTCCGTACTCGCCGGCGCAGTTGTCCTGGCGGTCCTGGGATTTTTCTTTTGGGACAACCTCGTTCAGGTTTTGGAGTTTCTGAAACGGATTCAGGCGAAAAAGGATCTATTCCGCGACTGGATCAACTCATTCGGCGTATGGAGCCCGCTCGTATTTATCGCGACCCAGGTGGTCCAGGTCGTTTTCTCGCCAATACCCGGCGAGTTGACCGGGTTCCTGGGCGGCTATATCTACGGCGTATGGGTGTCCACGTTATACAGCACCATCGGGCTATCGCTCGGGAGCTATCTGGCGTTCGCCATCGGCAGAAGGCTGGGCAGGCCGTTTGTCGAAAAACTGGTTTCCCGGGCGATCCTCGATAAATTCGATTTTCTCGTATCCAACAAAGGCGCCTGGTTCGCTTTTATCTTTTTTTCGATACCGGGTTTCCCGAAGGATTACATGTGCTATCTCCTTGGGTTGAGCCCCCTTCGAACCCGGTCTTTTCTTTTCGTGGCCACGGTCGGGAGAATTCCGGGCACGCTGGTTCTCTCGCTCCAGGGGGCGAATCTCTACAATGAGCGCTACGGGCTGTTTTTTGGTTTTTTGGTGGGAATCCTGATCGTGGGAGCGTTAACCGGATACTATAAAGAATCGATTCGGAAGTGGCTTCGCGGAAAGGCGGAGAAGGCGGCATCGGGTTAAAGCGCAAAGGTTGTGGACCGGCGCTGGAGTCAATCGGGCCGATCGGCCGTGCGTCCCGCCCGCCGCGAGAGCCACCGCTGGGGGCCGGGCTCAGCTTTCGGCCGCTTGCCTGGAGAGAATCTTGAGGGACATTTCCACGAACCGCGAAATACCGTCAAGAGAGCCGCTCCGGTCGTCGAACTCGACCCCGTAGGAGTTTCCATCCGCGTTTCGCCGGACGTTCCGCACGAAGCCCAGCACGTTCTCCGCCTTGCTCCCGTCCGGAAGACTGCACGAAATGAATATCGGCATCCCGGTTTCCAGCCGGAAGTGAAACGAGAATTCGCATCCGCTCGTGCTGAGGTCCCGGATGGAGCCACGCGGCGCCCGCTCGCTCCGGTTCAGCGAGGACAGGTCGTGTTTCCGCCGAGTTCCAAAAGCTTCCATCTCGGTGTTTATTCTCCGGTCCTTGCGGAAATCGTGTTTTTCCAGCTTGGATGGATAGCTGAGAAAAACCATGCGGAAGGGGTTGATCGTCTGGCCGATCACCGAGGACTGAAAGCCCAGAATTTCGCCCCCGTGAATTCCCCGGATAATGATAGTGGTCTCTTTTTTGAGCTGGACCGAATCGGTGCCGTGTACGGGCTGCTCGACGATGACGCACTCATCCGTCTCCCAGCCGATGACGCGCGACTGCATCTTCACCTTCCGGGCCGGATCGATCATCTGGATGATCGTGTTCACGGGTAGAATGGCTGAATCCCTCCTATTGAACGCAAATATACCTCGAATAATATCAATAATACAGCCTGCTAGGCGGCTACGCCATCCATTTGTTTAATATCAGCCTATTTGCCCTTCCCCGGCGGCGCCTCCCGCCGAAAAATCCTTCAGGTGCGCCTTAAGACACTTCTGCGGCAAGCTCCTATCGCCAAGCTCACCTTGACCTGTCGCCCGCTCCTGGGCGGCCGGCCGGGCGTGCCATATGGGGCGAAACCTCTTCGATAGGGTTTCCCGCTGGCGCAAAACCAGAGATGCCCGAAACGGGGACGGTACTTCTCCGCGATGGGGTGGGTTAATACAGTTCCAGATACAGCAAAACGAGGGGTATCGTTACGACGCTCATGAGGACCCCCGTGAACACGACCGAAGCCGCCAGGGGCCCCTCGTTGCTGTAGCGCTCGGCAAAAACATAGTTCAGGACCGCCGGAGGGCTGCACGAAATCAAAAAAAGCGCCGCGCGCATGGGACCTTCGAGATCCAAACTTTTCGAAATGACCCATGCCGTGGCGAAGCCCAGGGAGAACCTCAGGCCCACGACCAGGAGGCTGAACGGGAGGTCCGATATTCGAATCGAGCGCAGCCTGTAGCCCAGCGCGAGGAGTTCGATGGGAAACATTCCCCTCCCGGTCAGGTGGGTGAAGCGAAGAAGAAATTTGGGCAAAGGTATCGCGGTCAGCGCCACGACGAGGCCGGCGATGGCGGCCCATAAGGCGGGCATTCGAAACGGCTCTTTGGCCATGGACCTTCCGCCGTGAATCACGATGCCGACAGTGAAGGTGATGAAGACATTCGGGATGGACAGCAGGACGACCTGGGACAGCCCTTCTTCGCCGAAGGCCAGAAGGGCCAGCGGATAGGGCAAGGAAACCGCGTTCATAATCAGGATGCCCGGAACGAAAATCCGGTGCCGGATTCCCGCGATTTTGGAGATGGTCCAGGCGATGGAGCCCGGAATAATGTGGATGGCGAGGGAGATGCCGACCGCTTGCAAAAGCTGGCGGGTATCGATGTTCTGGCGGGCCAGGGCGTCGAACACGAGGGCCGGAGCCAAAAGGAATAAAACCAGGTCGGTGAGAATCCGGGGATCCATTTTGCGCCAGAATCCCCAGCAAAATCCCACGGCGCAAAGAGCGACGACCGGAAAGACGATTTCAAGTATTCGAAGTGCGTAAGTCATCCGGTTTGTTCGATCTCCGCTGCTTGTATTTGAGGCGATAAAAGACGCGGGCGGAGTATATCCGGTATTTCTGCAGGGTTAAAGGATCGCGGCCGCCGCTTGTGGCGCTGGTTGGGCCCAGTTGAGCCGGGGGGGGGCCGGCGGGAATGTTGCGGCGTCCGGCTCTCCGCGCTAGGCTTCATCTCCCGATAAATAATATTCCCGCAGGTTGAACGGTTTTCGCCGAAAGCGGCTTCATGGATTTGAGGAGGAGTGGACTCATGCCGGAGTTCGATCACATTGGTTATGCCGTCCGCAATGTCGATGACAAAAAAGAATTGATGGAAGATTTGCTGGGATTCAAATTCGCCGAGCGAAAAGAGTACGACCGGGGCGGCGTAAAGGCGCGCCTGGATTTTTACGAGACGCCGGGCGGTTTGATGGAATTGGTCGAGGTGAGCGATCCCGGTGCGCCGATCAATCAATTTATCGAGTCGAGGGGCGAGGGCGTTCACCATATTTGCCTGCGTGTAGACGATATCCGCCAAACGATGGCGGAGTGGGAATCCAAGGGCGTGAAGTTCACGATGAAACCGCCTCGTTATGGATCGAGGAACGGCCTGATTACTTTTGCCGATCCTTCAACGACGGGGGGGCTTTTGACAGAACTGGTTCAGTATTTGAAGGAAGGCGAAGAGATTCCGGATTGGGCGCAACAATAGAAAAAGCCATCGGCGCCGATCGCTGCCGATGCGGTGCCTTGCTCGGGGGGTCTGGACGCGGCGGACGGACAATCAGCCAAGCGGCGGGTGCCGCATGTTTGGTGGTCCTGGATGTCCCTCAGGTTGCAGTTTCCGTTTTGCGGACGTTGGATGCCTGAAGGCCCTTGGGGCCCTGGGCAATTTCGAACTCTACGGAGTCGCCTTCCTTGAGGGATTTAAATCCTTCCTGTTGGATGGCGGTGTAGTGAACGAAAATATCCGTTTCGTCCTCCTGAGTGATGAATCCAAATCCTTTTGCGTCGTTGAACCATTTCACAGTTCCTTGAGGCACTTGCACCACTCCCCATGCCATCGGCCCGGAGCGGGCCAAACCCTGAAAACCGATACAAATACCCCGACAAGAACAAAAAAGGCCGCATTTCCGCAACGCGACTGTTTGGTCCTTCCGTAGGTTTGTATCGCATCAATGTAAATACGCTAGATGAGTTAAGAAATGGTGTCAAGAGAAAATATTAACGGAATTACACGTTTAGTATCAGATACTTAAAAATTTTTTGCAGCGCAAGCGCGGGCTGTGCGGAGGCTGGTTCCCATTCTCTGATGGAACCATACTCGCCGGTGCCGTCCGGAATAGTTTGTTTCGCTCTCGGGCGGCCCGGGGCTCCATCCCCGGGTTTTCCTGGCTGAATACCTGTTAATGGGAAATTGCATTCCCCTTCGCCCCGGATGGCTCTCGCAATGGCAACAGGGGCATGACCTCCGAGGCGAAGCGTTCTAGTTCTTCGAACATCGGGTGAAACTGGAGCAAAAACAGATCCACCCCAGACTCGTGGAAGGCCAGCATCCGCTCGGCAACGGTGGAAGGGCTTCCGACAAGCCCGGCCGCCGTTCCGCCGTTGGTGCCCACCCTGTCCGCCTGGACGCTGGTTTTTCTATGCTGGACCGCCTTGTCCGCACCCCGAATCGGGGCTACCTCGCCAATGAGCGACCGGAGCCGCACCAACTCCGCCTGGGCGTCCTCGTCGGTTTCGCGGCAGACCACAAACGTGCTCATCCCGTGGCCGACAGTCCGCCCGTGAGCGGCGGCCTCCTCGTTCACGGCCCCCATTAGGGCGCGGGCGTCCTCTAGCGGGCGTCCGTTGAAGAGGAACACGTCGGCGGCTTTTCCGGCAAGCTTCAATGCGGCGGTGGACTCTCCGCCGAAATAAAATACCGGCCAGGGCTTACGTAGCGGTTTCGGCGAGGTAACCCCGCCGGTGATCTGGAAATACTTCCCCTCGAAGTCGAACTCCTCCTTCGTCCAGTAACCCTTCAGGACTTTGATGACCTCCTCCGATAGGTCGTAGCGTTCGTCGTGCGGCGGAAAGGGGATTCCGGCCATCTCGTGCTCGAGCCCCCACCAGCCCGAGACGATATTGATGGCGAAACGCCCCCCGCTGATCTGGTCGATGTTCGCGCCCATCTGGGCGACCAGGGCGGGGTGGCGGTAGGCGCTTTTGCTGGCAACGATGAGTTCAATACTTCGCGTAAGGGTGGCCAGGGCGGCCGCGGTGATCCAAGCTTCCAGGACGGGGGCCCCCACCCCTTTAATGCCGTTTAGGCTGCGGTCGAGGAGAAGGGTGCTATCAAAACCAAGTTCCTCGGCGCGTTGGATGTAGCGGGCGTTGTGCGCGAAGGAGGCCTCACGCACCTCATCGGGGGGTTCTCTCTGGACGAGAAAAGTCCCCCAAACCGGCGCCCACACTCCCACACGCAATCCCATGGATCTCCCCCGGAATTCCCCTTTTAACTGCCCACCGTAACCGCCTCTTGAAAGGCGATCCGCCTTCCGGGAGGCTCCCCCCACCGGGTGTTCTCCATCAGCGGGCGAGAGGAAGGATTAACTGATTGAATTATAAACTGCAGTCAGCCCGAATGGTGCGAAAATTATGAATTCATCCGGGAAATCCGGGCTAAATGAAACATATTCGCAACCGCCGCGGGGGATAGACTGTTTCGCTCTCAGGCGGCCCGGGCTCCATCCCCGGGTTTTCCTGGCTGGAACCCCATCAAGAAACGATCCCTTGGGCTTTTTCGCCCCGGAAGAATTTTTGAATATTTTCAAGAACGGCCGGAACGTCCACGCCCCATGCGCGGTATGAGCCTCCGCCCGTATGGGGAGAGAATACGATGTTGGGAAGATCCCGGAGCGGGCTCGACTCGGGAAGGGGCTCCCAG
>DNYS01000183.1:21002-21138 GCA_003506735.1 Nitrospinota bacterium | reverse complement strand
CCTCGGTCTCCGGCGTATGGGGAATGATCAGTACGATGAAATCGGATTTGGAAAGGAGGTCATCGAACGGCAGGTAGGTGGCGTCAAAGGCTTCTTCCACCTTCTTTGGATGGGGAGTCCTCTGGTGGTAGTAAAT
>DNYS01000183.1:19288-20735 GCA_003506735.1 Nitrospinota bacterium | reverse complement strand
GGCGGCGGCAAGGTCGATATTTTTGGAATTCAGCCCGTGTTTCTGGATGAATTTGAGGGAAGGAGCGGATTGAATGACCGGCCCCGAGAGTTCGGCCTTATAGCACAGTATGGCATCCGCGGCCGGAGCGGCGGCCATCAAGGATTCTTCGTCCTCTCCCTTGGCCAAAACCAGGTCAAAAGGCATCCCCTCCGAAAATTCCTTTACACGATCGAGGTATTTTCCCGAAACAACGTCCACAACCATCAGGCGAATTACATCGGACATCGTGAATTTCTCCATTTTACCGCAATAAAGCACTGCGATTCGGCTTTGTGAAGGTGTCGCGATTCTGAATAAAAGAATTTTTCATGAGGATGTCATCCCGGGGTTTATTTCATTTTCCGCCCGGATAAGTCAAATTGGGCTCCATTTTCAGGAGATCTACGGGGATTGTGTCGAATAGGAAATTCCTATAGATATTTAGTCTTAAGGGTTGATTTTTCGATAAGGCACCGATGGGGCATGGGCGGTCGATGGAAATTCGGCAGATGGAAATTTTGTGCAAGGTCATCGAGACGGAAAGCTTCTCGGGCGCGGCGAAAGCGATGGGGCTCTCTCAGCCGACAGCCAGCGAACACATCAAAACCCTGGAATCCGAGTTGGGAACCCCTTTGTTCGATCGCCTGGGGAGAACGGTTCAGCCCACCAAGGCGGGCAAGGTCCTCCACAAATATGCAAAAAAAATGCTGGATGCAAGGGAGGATGCCAAGGCCGCGATAGAGGCGTATCTCGGGGTCATTTCCGGGCAACTCGATATTGGGGCCAGCACAATTCCGGGCGGATACCTCCTTCCCCATTTGCTGGGGGATTTCAAGTTGCTTCATCCCGAGACCTCTGTAGTCATAAACATTCAGGACACCCAAAAAGTGATCGAGGGTGTTCTGGAGGGTACGATCGATTTGGGTGTCACAGGTGCGAAGCTCTCCGGGGGGCAATTGATTTACCGGCTTTTTACCCGGGATGAGCTGGTTTTGGCGGTTCCCCCCGGACACGCTCTGGCCAAAAAAAAGAAAATCCAAGCCCAGGAGCTTCGGGGCGTAAAGATGATTGTTCGCGAGGAGGGATCGGGGACAAGGCTGGTCGCTGACGAGCGTCTCCACGAAATTGGATTCGATATGGAGGCGGACCAGGTAGCCGCGGTATTGGGAAATTCCCAGGCGGTCCGGACCGCTCTGAAAGCGGGAGTGGGGGTGGCGATCATCTCCCAGATCGCGGTTGAGGAGGATTTTATTACGGGTGCCCTGTGTTCGGTGGGAATCAAAAATTTTGCTTGCATGCGAGAGTTTTATTCGGTCGTCCATAAGGCAAGGACATTGACTCCCCTTGGCAGGGCTTTTTTGGAGTTTATTCACCACGAAAGGGCAAACTAGAAGCCTTTATCCGGAAATTTTTGCCTGAAATCGGG
>DNYS01000183.1:8229-19200 GCA_003506735.1 Nitrospinota bacterium | reverse complement strand
CATAGTGCCGGAGGCGGTATGGTCTTTGCTTGTTTCTAAGGAGGAGCAATTAGGGAGGAGCAATATTTTTGCCTTTTCCCGCTTCCCGGGAAATGAAAGAGGAGACAAACGAATGGGGCGCCGGAGCCACCAGGGACATTCCAATGATTCGATAGCCAATATCCATGCAGCCCGAATCCGCCGCTGGATTATTGTGTTGAGCCTCCCGTTCTTTTTGGGGGCCTGCACGGCTCTGAAAACCTCCATCAAGGAAAAGATCAAGGAGATCAAGATTGTAAAAAGGGCGAAGATGCGTCCAGTTGGGGAGGTGGTTCTCAAGGGTTTGCCCCGGCATTTAATGGTTGTCCCCCGGAAGGAGTTCGTCTGGCTTTGGAACAAGCCGGGAGGAATGGAAGCCCGCGCGATACGTCTCATAAAAGTTCCTTCCGGGTCCACCGGCAGGGTTTTGGAATACGAACCGGAAATCTCCTCTCACGCGATATGGGGTGAGGAAGGGTTGGAAAATTACCGGAGACAACCCATCCGGTGGGTCAAAGTCGCCACTTTTTCGGGGACAGGGTGGGTGAGAACCGAGTTCATAGACCCCCGTTAATTTAAATTTTCGAAATTCTATTTGATGAAACGAACAGATACTTTTACGTCTTTCTGCGGTACAATTAGAGATTTCAGAGGATGCCGGCAATGGAATCCTCATTATTTTTTGTGGAACGAGGATCCTCAATGCCAATCCGAATCACTTCATATGGGATTATTGCCGGTGCGATTGCACTTTTCATGTTTTCCGGTGTTTCGAAGGCAGGTCGGGATAAGCCGGAATCTCCGGAGGAAATTCAAAAGAATCGAACCTTGACCATGAAGACCATTGATAAGGCCATGCGCAGGATCAGGGTATTGGCCAGCAAAGGACAATGGAATCAATTGGCCGCTACCGCAAAAGATATATCCGGGCTCATCACCCGGATTCCGGAATTGAGCCCGGAAGGCAGCGGGTTCGGTGAAAAATCCCGCATTAAACCAGAGGTGTGGTTGAATTTTTCGGAGTACGAGGAGCTTTCCATAAAATCATCGTTCGCCGCCTTGAATCTTGCCAAGCTGGCCGAGGGGGGGGATTCGGGTGTGATGATGCGTTCTTTTGTCGATCTCGCGAAAACCTGCCGGGCGTGTCACAAGCCGTTTCGAAAGAAAAAGAAAAAGAGGCGGAAATGAACAGATCCAAACCGGCGTCAAGGATTTTTATTCGCCTGTTCTTGATATTTTTTGGGGTCATCGTGGTTTCCGGATGTACGGAATCGTTGTTCATCGGATCCCAGATCCCGGGCCGAAGCGGCCTGATGATGACGCTCAGGCAGTTTGAGACCGGGGTCAAATGGCGAAACTGGCCCACCATGCTGGAAGCGTTTTACCTCCCGGACCATGCCGAGGAAGCGAAACGAATCTACGGGAGCGATTTGGGAAAGTGGTTCCGTTCCGATGAGGCGACCGCGGCACTCACTTCCGGAGAAGTGGGAGACCCTCGGTATTTTTGCGTTCTTGCTTTCCGGACGAAACGGCTATCCACCAGATTTGAACCTCATTACGTGGTGTACTACCGGGTTCAAAAGGATTCGTGCCGAAAGCAACTCGAATTTCCCCCGCCAGGACTTGCGGAGGGACAAATGGAATGGGGATTCGAAGTCAAGCAGCGGCGGTGGATCCATCTGCGGTCACTCGGATAATTCGGCGGGATTCGCGGCCCCCATCTCCGGCGGGATAATTCGGCGGGTTGCGCTAGGCGTCCAGTTTTTCTTTCAGTATTTTTTGAACTGTCTGGGGATTGGCTTTTCCTTGGGTGGCCTTCATGACCTGACCCACAAAAAAACCGATGAGTTTGGTTTTTCCGCCCTTGTACCCTTCCACCTCGCCGGGGTTGGCCTCAATAACATCATCCACCGCGGCCTCGATGGCGCCGGTGTCCGTAATTTGACGCAATCCTTGTTCTTCAACGATGCCCTCCGGATCGTCTCCGGTTTCGGCCATGATGTCGAATACCTGCTTGGCGATCTTGCCGCTGATCGTATCGTCTTCAATCAAACTGACCATTTTCGCTAGATTGCCGGGCGATACGGGGCAGTCCTCGATCGATAGATTTTTCTCGTTTAAAAGCCTGAGAACGTCTCCCATCACCCAGTTGCTCACGGATTTCGCCGCGCCGGGTTTTGCGGCGTTTGCCGCGCGCTCGAAATAGGCGGCGAGAGGGCGCTCGGCGGTGAGCACATCCGCATCGTATAATGGAAGTCCGTACTCACTTTGGAATCTCTCGCGTTTTTTGTCCGGCAACTCGGGAAGCGCCGCTTGAACCGCATCGATCCATTCCTTGCCCACCTTGAGGGGAACGAGGTCCGGGTCGGGAAAATATCTGTAGTCATGGGAGTATTCCTTGGTTCTCATTGGCTGGGTCATGCCCGTGGAATCGTCCCATAGGCGCGTTTCTTGAATGAGGATTTCTCCAGCCTCGACGGCGATTTGTTGCCTCCCCTCTTCATATTCAAGCGCCCTCCGAAGGTTGCGGAACGAGTTCATGTTTTTGATCTCAATCTTCTGGCCGAGCTCTTGGGAACCCCGGGGCCGGATGGAGATATTGGCGTCGCAACGAAGGCTTCCCTCCTGCATGTTGCCGTCGCATATTTCCAGATAGCGGACCAGCGTGTGAATTATTCTCAGGTAGATTTCCGCCTCCTCGGGGCTGCGAATATCCGGCTCGCTTACGATTTCGAGAAGAGGAATGCCCGCTCGATTCAAATCCACATAGGAGTGAGCCGAATCGCCTAATTCATCGCCATGAATTAGCTTCCCTGCGTCTTCCTCCACGTGGATCCGCTTGATTCGGATCCCTTTCATTTCCTTGTTTTTAAGGAAGATATTTACCTCTCCCCCCTCGCATAGAGGCTCTTCGAATTGGCTGATCTGGTAGCCCTTCGGCAGGTCCGGGTAAAAATAGTGTTTTCGGGCAAACCGGCACATGGGCGCAATCTCGGCTCCGACGGCGAGCCCGAGGCGAATGGCGAATTCGACCACCTGGCGGTTCAGCACAGGCAAAACCCCCGGAAGCCCGAGATCCACAGTGGTCGTGTGTTCGTTCGGGTCTCCTCCAAACGCCGTGCTGGAGCCGCAAAAAATTTTACTTTCCGTGTTCAGCTGTGCATGAACTTCCAGCCCGATAATGGTTTCGAAGCTCATCGAATGATTACCCTCTTGAGAAAAATAAAACGGTTATGTTCAATGGATCCAGGAATCCGGAGCGGATTAAATAGCCCCCTTCGAAACGAGGGCCGCCCCTTAGGAGAGGTCATTTCGATTTTTCCAGACGGTTCCGCACCCGGGCGATGAGAGCCTGGGTGAATGATTCCGTACCGCGGGGTCCGCCCAGGTCGCCCGTGGTTTCTCCCTCATCCATGCAATCGAAAAGTCCGGCCCGAATCGCCTCCGCCGGTCCGGTGTCTCCGATGTGGGCCAGGAGCATCGAGAAGGCGAGGAGAATGGCTGTCGGGTTGGCTTTGTCCTGACCCGCGATGTCGGGGGCGGTGCCGTGGGTCGCATCGAACATGGCCACGCTTACACGGCCTTTATCGTCGAACGAAAGCGACACGGAAGCTCCCAGCCCCAGGCTCCCGACCAGGCCGCTGGCCAGGTCGGAAAGAAAGTCCCCGTATTCGTTCAGGACAAGAACCACCTGGAACGGTTCGGGATTCATCACCAACTTGGCGAGGAGGGCATCGAACAGTTCACGGCGGTGTTCGATTTGGCCCGAATACTGAACCTCTCTGGAAACCTCATCGACGATATCCTCGAAGAGGCCATCCGTTACACGCTGGATGGTGAATTTGCTCGATGAGGTGAGCGACTTTCGATCCCGCATGGCGATTGAAAATGCGTATTGTGCGGCTTGCTCACAGGTTTTTCGATCGACCACACGGAGACTCACCGCTGCGTAGTCGCCGAGCATTTGTCCCGGGTCGTCGTATGTACCCCCCGTAGCCACACGAACGATATCCAGATCGATTTTTCCCGTGAAATTGGTCTTGATCCCCGGGATGGTGGAAATCGGCCTGTGGATAACGGAGAATTTCAGCAGCTTCCGTAATACCGCGTTCGGGCTCTCGTCGACGGTCGCGGTGGGATATTTGAGTCCAATTCCGGTTCGGTGCATCGGCGCCACCGCTTCATCGTACAGGTGCCGAGCCCCTTTTTTCCGGGTCTCGTAGGACAGATCGACCGTATTGAACCGGTAATTGCCGGGAAGAGCGTCCGCGACCGCATGGACGCTTTTTCTCAACTCTTCTGCGATTCCATCACCCAAAAGTTCGGTGATCTCCTGGTCATCGCTCACGCCGCCATCCTTCAAAGTGGGTTTCCTAAAGGGGCGGGATCGCCAGGTGGTGATAGGTGCTCCCTTCATATGCCATCGCGGCCCGAAGAACAGCTTGCTCCCCCCACGGCTTCCCCACAACTTGAAGACCGATCGGAAGCTTGGATGAAGTGAATCCGCACGGCTGGCTGATCCCGGGCAGGCCGACGAGGTTGCATGGAATCGTCAGGATGTCCGATAAATACATGCTAATCGGATCGTTCATCCGCTCACCGAACCGGAATGCGGGTGTCGGCGTGGTCGCCGACAAGATGACGTCCACGGATCTGAAGGCCTCCCGGTATTCCCGGCAAATCAGGGTCCGCACCCGCTGCGCCTTCGTGTAGTAAGCGTCGTAGTACCCGGACGACAGAGCATAGGTTCCGAGCATGATTCGCCGCTTGACCTCTTCCCCGAAACCCTCATCGCGGCTTCCGGCATACATCCCGTGAAGGGAACCGAATTCCGAAGTTTTTGCCCGAGCGCGGCGCCCGAAACGAACGCCATCGTAGCGCGCCAGATTGCTGCTCGCCTCCGCCGGGGCAATAATATGGTACACTGGGAGGGCATATTCCGTGTTGGGCAGCGAAATTTCCAGAATTTCCGCTCCAAGGCCTTCCAACACCTGAATGGCATCTCGAATGGCCTCCTCGACCTCCGGGTCCATCCCTTCGATGAAGTACTCCTTTGGAATTCCGATGCGAAGCCCTTTGACGCCGGCGTCCAAATTTTCCGTGTAATCCGGAACAGCCTCCTCGACCGAGGTTGAGTCCAAAGGGTCGTGGCCGCTGACGGCATTGAGCATCATGGCGCAGTCGTAAACGGTGTGGGTGAATGGACCGATCTGATCGAGGGAGCTTGCAAAAGCGATTAATCCGTAACGGGATACGCGTCCATAAGTGGGTTTCATCCCCACCACTCCGCAGCAGGAGGCAGGCTGGCGGATGGAGCCGCCCGTATCCGAGCCCAGGGACATGGCGCACGATCTGGCCGCCACCGCCGCGGCCGAGCCACCGCTGCTTCCTCCGGGGATGGTCTCCAAGTTCCAGGGATTCCGGGTCGGACCGTAGGCGCTGTGTTCCGTCGAGGAGCCCATGGCGAATTCGTCCATGTTGAGCTTGCCCATAATGACGGCGCCCGCTTCTTTCAGCAGACGGACCGCCGTGGCGTCATAGGGGGCGATAAAATTTTCGAGAATTTTCGATCCGCAGGTGGTTTCCACACCCTTCATGCACAAAAGATCTTTCACGGCCACCGGAATTCCGAGCAGCGGAGAGGTATTGTCTCCGTTCGCGAGGCGATTGTCGGCTTCGCGTGCGGAGTCAAGAGCCTTCTCGTTCAAAACCTTCAGGTATGCGTGAACCCGTCCGTCGGTCTCCTCGATTCTATTCAGGTAGGCCTGTGTGGCTTCCACCGAAGAGATTTCCTGGGATTGGAGTTTTTCGGACAGTTCCCGGGCGGTGAGGGAAATCAATTCGTTCATAAATTCTCCGTTCAGGCAAAATGGCCCAAGATGTCAGGTCTCGTCGCCAAACGAAATCCCGATGGATCGGGCCACTTGCACGAAATCGTTGTCGGGCGAAACCAGGCGTTGGCCCTCAGCGGCATCGGCCATGGGAACCGTTTTAATCCTGCCTTTTTGCAAGGCCACCAACTGGCCGAATTCTCCGTTGATAGCGCAACGAGCGGCATGAACTCCGAAGCGCGTAGAAAGATTCCGATCGTATGTCGATGGAATTCCGCCTCTTTGGATGTGCCCAAGAACGGTCACTCGCGTTTCAATGTCCGTTTTCTCTTCCAAAAGATTCCCGATAACATTCCCGATTCCGCCGAGGCGGCGAGGTTCCGTCGGATCGTCCACGATTTTTTTGACGGCAACATCGCCGTTTTTGGAGAAGGCGCCTTCCGCGACCACGATAATGCTGAAATTTTTTCCGGCTGAGCGATCCACCCGGATATTGGCGACGATCGCATCGATGGAAAAAGGAATTTCCGGAATGAGGATGACATCGGCCCCTCCAGCCAGCCCCGAGAAGAGCGCAATCCAGCCGGCATTCCGGCCCATGACCTCGACCACCATGAGGCGGCCGTGGCTTTCCGCGGTGGTCCGGATCCGGTCGATGGCTTCGGTGGCGACTCCCACCGCCGTATCGAAACCGAAAGTCACATCGGTGGCGAGGAGGTCGTTGTCGATGGATTTTGGAACGCAAATCGCCGGGAGGCCTTTCTGAAAAAGCCGATGGGTGATCTTCAATGTCCCATCGCCTCCGATGGCGATGAGCCCATCCAGCCCGGATTTTCGGAAATTGGTCATCACGGTTTCCGAAACATCCACGGGCCGCCGCTCACCGTCGATGGTCATCATGAACTGAAACGGATTGTCCCGGTTCGAGCTTCCCAGAATGGTTCCGCCATATTGCAAAAGATGGTCCATTTTCGAAGAATCCAGCTCGGTGAATTGATTGTGAATCAAACCGCTGAAAGCGTTTTGAATACCCTGGACGCGGATTCCCTCCCGCTCCGCCGTTAGGACGACGGCGCGAATTACGGCATTCAGGCCAGGACAATCGCCTCCGCCCGTCAATATTCCCAAAGTGCGCACGGTTCCTTTTTTTCCTTTTGACTCAACGTTCACCGCTCGTCCTCTCAGTGAAGCGTTAAAATCACGGTGCTTCAAGAAAGCCCATGAATAATGGCAATGCGATTAAAAAAATCTGGATTATGGACAACGCAACAAATAGCAGGCATAACCCACCGATTCTTTTCCGCCGCCAGTGTGGTAGCGGTTGAGCTCGTTTTGCCACTCTCCCAGGGTCGTTTGCGCCTCCGCGGAGCCGTTGTATTCAAGCAGGTTTTCGATAATAGACCTGGCCTGGGGGGCATAATAATTTTCCCAGGCGGCATCCGTTTCCAGCTCCGCGAATTCAACGTGAAACCCCGCGTCGATAAATTCCGCGGTGCGCTTCTCCAGGCCGGCGATTCGAAGGGGAGTGAACCCTTTGGACCAATCAATCACCGATGGAGTCGCGGAATCGGGGGCGCCGGGCTTCCATGCGATTTCGGACAGCGCGATCCATCCCCCCCGGCGCACCACCCGGGTCAACTCGTTCACAATTTTGTCGAAGTTGAGCGGGCAGGTGTTGCCGAGCATCAGGGCAAGGTCGAAATAAAAATCATCGAACGGAAATTCGTCTGCCGGGGAGTCCAGGATATTCACGAGATGATCCAGATCCTCGAAAACCGTCCGGCGGCGCGCCTCCTCGGCGAATTCGGCCCGCGGCTCAACGCAAGTGACAACGCATTCGAATTTTTCCGCCAATGTGAGCGCGGCTCCCCCTTTTCCGCATGCAACGTCCAGGACGCTGGACGATTCGGTGAGGCCGCAACGGTTTCCGAAATTTTCGACCGTGCCGGAGGTGATGGGAGAAAGGAACAAGTTATGCTTATAACGCTCAAAGGTGTCCAGAATCATGCGGGCGAATTTCCCGTTTTGATTAAAAAAGCGACAATCCAAGCATATCCAGCATCAACAGGAGCGAAACAAAGCCGAGCACAACGGCGATTCCGCCAGCGAACAAACCAAAAAGTACGCTGTAAACATTAATTTTCTTGAGAATTTTGCTGTACGCGGCCATTTTGAATTTTCCTCACCTGAGAATTTATTTGGCGCTTTTTTTGACTTTTTTCCCTTGCGTGGGTAGGGATTTCCCAATCTGGAGAAAAATTTTCCCGTCTTTAAAAATGCTAACCGTTCCAGTGGATTCGCTGATCACGAAAGAGGTTGCTGCACTCACCTCTGAAATTCCGGCCGCCGCCATGTGGCGGGTCCCGAGTCCGGGCGGCAAATCGATTTCTCCGGCGGCGTTCAAGTGTCTGCCGGCCGCTTCCACGACCCCGTCTCCCCGGATGACGAAAGCGCCATCGATTGCGCTGAATTCCTTGATGGTTTCCCGAAGATTGGAATCCATGATGTTTCTCTGTTCCTCGGGGTAGCCGTGAAACGGGTTGATCACCATCTGCCGGGAATACTGGAGGACGATATCGTGATCTCCGAGAACAAAGAGAGCTCCCCGGGATTTTCCTTCCCGCCCCTCGGCGGCGATTTCGAGTGAAAGGGAAAGAAGTGTCTCGAATACCTTGGGGTCCAACCCGTTCAACTCATTTTGGGTTTCGGAGATCAACATCATCTCTTTTTCCTGGTCCAGACGAAATACGATGAGCGTGTCGATTTGCTCATTTTCCGACAACCCCGAAAGGCAAACAATGGTGTCTTCTATTTTGATGGCGCCATCGCTCAACGCAATCACAACTCCCATTTTGATGGCGTCGATGCGTTTCAGAGAGAGCGCGGGGAGTTGAAACACCCGAAAGCCCTTGCCCGCGAGATCCTCGAAGAGTTCAGGCGAACATGTTGTGACGAATCGTTCCACATCGGTGGGAAGCTGGGATAGTGCCTCTATATCCTTCAATGCATCGGCGTGCACAAAAATCGCCCGTGCGCCCAGGTGGCCGCAGACCGCCGCGGCCGCTTTGATGAGAATTTCGCTTGTCCCTACCGATTTTTCCATACCTTCCCCAGTTAACCCACACCTTCTATCACAATGTACCGCGTGGCTCCGCGCCGTTCAATCAAGAAAAGATGGCCTTTTTCTTTTTTGTGCTCAATCGCAGCCGAGAGGTCACGAACATTGTTCACGCCTTTTTGATTCGCTTCGATGATTAGATCGCCGCGCCGGAGACCCGCTTTGGCAGCCGGGCTTCCGGGAATTACCCTGGCGACGACAACCCCTGTTTTGGATTTAGTTCCAATTTGCCCGGCAATTTCCCGCGTCAGGTTTTGGCCCTCGATGCCAAGCTTTTTGCTCATTTCCGCTTTTCGGGAGGCGCTGGCCAGATTCGTAGGGCCGGGCATCCTTCCGGTTGTGAGGGTAATGGTAATGGATTTACCTTTGCGGCGAACGCCGAGTTTAACGTCGGTTCCAGGAGAAAGAGCGGCCGCCATCCGGGAGAGGGAGCGTGGATTTTCGACCTTTTTCCCGTTCAACGAGAGGATGACATCCCCCCGCTTCACCCCTGCCTTGAATGCGGGCCCTTTCTTGACCAGACTGGCTACAATGGCCCCCTTTGTGTTTTTGAGGTCCATCGCTTTGGCCAGGCTTTCACTCACGGGTTGAATGGAAACGCCTAAAAATCCCCGGACAACCGTGCCTTTGCGTAAATTCGGCATTATGGATTTGACTTGATTTATCGGAATGGCGAATCCGATGCCGATATTTCCTCCGCCCCGGCTAAATATGGCGGTATTGATTCCGATTACCTCGCCGGAAAGGTTGAACAAAGGTCCGCCGCTGTTTCCCGGATTGATCGAGGCATCCGTCTGTATGAAATTGTCGTAGGGCCCGGCGCCGATAACCCTTCCCTTGGCGCTGACGATTCCGGCGGTGACGGTGTGACTCAGGCCAAACGGATTGCCGATGGCCACCACCCAATCGCCCACGCGCATTTTTTCACTGTCACCGAGCTGGACGGCGGGCAGTTTTTCGCCCGGCTTCAATTCAACGCGAAGGAGCGCGATGTCCGTTTTCGGGTCGCGTCCGACAATGGTGGCTTTCCGCTTCTTTCGATCCTGGGTGATTACGGTGATTTCAGAAGAATTTTCGATGACGTGGTTGTTCGTCAGAATCAACCCTTTTTCGGAGTCCACGATAAACCCGGAGCCCAGACTCGATTTTTTTTGTGGCGGCCGCTGAGGCAGTCCCGGAAACCCTGGAGGCCGGCCTTCGAAAAACCGGCGAAAGAGTTCGCTGAACTGGTCTCCCGGACGCCTGGGGATTCCCCCTCTCGCATGGACGAGGGTTTCGGAACTGATGTTGACCACCGAGGGTTTCAGGCGCTCCACGAGATCGGCCAACGAGGGAAGGCCTTTTAAGCTGGCAGCCGCATTTACAGCGCCAGGAGCGTTGATGGATACAACAAGCGCAACCAGGAAGGCCAACATCCCTCGATATAAAATTTTGCCGGCCCGGGACCGATTGGGGTTGACGATCATCGTCATAGCAGAGTCCTTTTTGTCCATTTACTTAAAGCGGCAATAGATGTCCGGCTATTTCGACGTTGGTGGTTCCCTTTTTGTAATCCATGTAATTTCAGTTATTTGGGTTCATCCGTCGCCAGAAATTAAAACATGCGGCACATATCGAACGCTCTATGCATTCAACGGGATGAAGTTGTCAATCCCTTTTAACGGGAAAATTCGATTCGCCTTGGTCCCGGTGCGGCCGGCCGGAATTGAGCGCTAATTATTCAGTGGCTTATGGGTACGAAGGGAGCGGCGGCCAATGCGAATGGCGGATGATCTTTTCCGCGGGGAGGAATGCGTGGGCGCCTGAGCGGCAGGCTGGGATTTCATGGCGGGGATATCGGCCCGGGAAGCGGCTTTTTTTTTCCTTATTCGCCCCGTTCGCGCCATTATCGGCCAAGTCCTTCACCGGCCCTCCCTTGTTCTGCGAAGAGCTCTTTTGCGCTTGAGTGATACTGGATGTTTCCGGGACGGGTTCCTCCGCACCTTGCCATTTATTATGGGATGA
>DNYS01000183.1:607-8136 GCA_003506735.1 Nitrospinota bacterium | reverse complement strand
GCCGCTTTTTACTGAGGGTGATCGACCCGGCGGTGGCGGCCTCTTCATTGCCCCACCCTTTGTTCCGGGAGGCGCGCTTGTGTTTCTGGCTGACGTTCAATTGTTTGGCCTTGACCGCTACCGCCTTGTTTTTCGTGGTGTTCCTCTTCGATCTTTTTAAGGGGATTCGAGCGCATTCGCCTTGCCATGGTTAAGGGGGTATTTTTCACTGCGGGAGGGATGATTTTTATTGTTTTGGGGCGTTGATCCGCGCTCTTCGCGAGAGTAGTCTGAACCAATCTGGCAGGTATCGTAACCTTCCCGGTGTTCCGGTATTTTTTGGACCGGAAATGCCCTTTGGATTTATGCTGGTCCCACCATTTTGGAGGAGATTGGAATGGGCGACAAGGCCTTTATCGATTCATTTCTGGCGGAAAAACGCATGTGCCGTTTCTCGGTAACGCGCGAGAATGGTGGACAGCTTATCCGTCCCATCTGGTATATTTGGGAAGATGGTAAATTTCTCATCAGCACAAAAACTGTAGGTATCCACACCCGTATTGTCAGGAATAATCCCAAAATTTCTATCGTAGTGGATAAGGACAATCCCCCATATGCTGCCGTTGTTTGCGAGGGGGAGGTGGAGCTCATCGAAGGCGTCGGAAAAGACCATGATCTTATTGGACGATGCGCGGAACGCTACCTCGGCCCCGAAATAGCGCCAAAATTCATGGCGGGCCCCGTTGCCCAGGTGGATCGGGTACGTTTCGTCGTACATCCCAAGCGCTGGACAATTTGGAACGCAGGTGCTGATCCCCCCTTCAGCGCCCGGCCAGGGGATTACTCTTAAGGCCGATGGGTGGGGGAATCAGGTTCAAAGGGCTGGTCGTGTTCAAAGGAGGAAGCCTGGCCCGCTAATTTTTCCGCATTGGATCCGATCATTCGCCTCGATGTGCCTGTGCCTAAAGGACTCCGGGGGTAACTTCGCGGATGCGCCGCCAAATGACGATTACGAAAAGGATGACCCCTCCGAGTTGAGCCAAACCTGAGCAAATCAGCAAAAATCGTGCGATCGGATGCGCAGACCGCCATAGCCAGGGTTCGCCGATGATTCGGAGGATGAGCCCTCCCACCGTGAGATAATAGACCGCATAGACGGTGGGCAGGTGGTAGCGTCCCTTGGTTTCTGGGTAAGTTCCCCGGATGAGGGGGAACATCCACAGTGCAACGCCCATAACCATGAGCCCGAGCCATCCCACGAATCCGATATGCGCATGCAGAAGAAGCGCATCTCTCGGCATCGGGATAAGCCAGATGGCATTGGCCAGCATGAACAGGGCGCCCGAGGCAAATGTGATGACGAAGCAAATAAGGCTCGTTTTTAAAAAAAGGCGGATGATGGAGGGCACTGTAGCATCTCCTCTGGATGGTCAAATGGAGGAATGTACAGGACATCCTCACCAGCATATACGGGAATGCCGCTAGACATGAAAGGTGCCCGCAAGTGGGCGCGGCTGCTCGTTTGCCTCGCCTTCCACGTGATATTAATGGGTCTTGGCGGCACCATTCTCATTCATGTATATGGCCTTGCCCGTCCCGAAAAGCTCCTTTTTTTCCCCTCGTTCGCGGCCGCCGCCGTTATTGGTGTCTTCTGCACATGGGATATCGAGGGCAACCGCGTCGCCGAGGCAGGGAACCTCGCCGGTGTTCTAACCGCAGTGCGCCTATGGAGCGATGTTGTTTATCCAACTCTCGATATAGGCCCATGGGCTTACTTTGGCGCATGGCCGGTTTGGGGGTCCTATCTGGCGAATATCGCCGCGATCCTACTGGCGGGATTGTTCACCGAGCGGCGTCGCGCTGCTTGAAGTCAGCACCCTCTCGAAGCGGGCCTTGAGATTTCGGGCGCCATGATCGTGAGCGGGCGCTGGCCCCCAAATACCCCCCTAGGGCGAATATTTCGAAACGCTTTGGCCCGATCCGCTGCGAATTTCAGGCAATTGCGCCGAGGCGCGGGCAGATTCGCGCGCCCTGGTTTCCGGTTCTTTCGGAAGAAAATTCAAGAAAATGCGCCAAGCCGCGCGTAATTTCGCGCGCCCCCGCATAGTCCCCAAAACCCCCTCTCCGGACCCAGCGCAGTTTGCTGGCGCGCGTCAAGCCCCCCTAACCCCCCGGAAACGGGCCTGTGGGCGGTAAGCCGGGCCGTCCGGAGGGCCCGAATTAAGGGGGAAAATTCCCGAATTACTTATTGGCCAAATCCTTCCGTTCGGGTAGACTCCTCTGAACCGAATGCAACTAAATTGTATTTTTTCAAAGGGGGAGTTCATGCGTACGTACAGAGGATATCTGACCGTGGCGGCCGCCGCGCTTTTAGCGGGAGGTTTTTTCGCGCTCGAGGCCCACGCCGCCGCCAACATCACCATCGTCGGCGCCAGCAAGGGCGCGGGCGCCTTCCGGATGGCCGCCGGGCTCGCCGAGGCGGTGAACAAGACGAGCAAAACCGTCAACATCACCAACCGTGAATCCAAGGGGTTTGTCGCCAATACCCGCCTCGTGGCCAGCGGGCGCTCGGCCATCGGAATGACGAACGGGATCTTCGTCGATTTTATCCAGCGGAAGCACAAGCCCTTCCACAAGGGCAAGGCGATGATGACCATCCGCGGCATCGGACCCGTCTCGACCTCCTGGTTCCAGGTGGCGACCTTCCACAAATCCGGCATCAAGAGCTATTACGATCTGGCCGGCAAACGGGTGAACATGGGCCCGCGGGGGAGCTCCACCCTCTTCATGCTCAAGTTCATCACCGACAACATCAAAGTCACGGGCAAGATCCGCAAGGACTACATGGGCTGGTCGCAGGCCGCGACGAACATGATCGATGGCAAGCTCGACGCCTTCGCAATCCCGAACCCGGTCCCCGCGCCCGCGATTCTGCGCGCCTCCCGTAGCGGACCCCTCCGGATTCTCAGCATTCCCGACGAAGTGCGCGACAAATTCGTCGCCATGAGTTCGGGCTACTACAAGGCGAACAAGGACGCGAGCGCGTATCAGGGCATGAAGGGCAAGAAATTCAAAACCGTCGCCTACACCATTTTCGCCGTCGCCAACAAGGACGTTTCCAACGACGTCATCTACGAGGTCACGCGCCGCACCTACGACAAGGCGAACCGGGACTTCCTGATCAACGTCTTCAAGGGCTGGAAGATCGGCCTGGACTTCGCCTCCAAATCGGGCGAATTCATCAAGCAGATGGGCAACTTCAACATGAAGCTCCATCCCGGCGCGGCCCGCTTCTGGAAGTCGAAAGGGTACGATGTGAACTAGGCCCTTTCCCGATTCTGGAAGAGGGGATGCCGGTTCGGTTTTCTTGAGTTCCAAGTGGCCCCCCGGAGGGTTTTCCGCCGCTCCGGGGGGCTTCTTCCGGCGGCGCCCGCATTTCGGATTCCGGTGCGTGAGGATGGTGAATGAAAAAGTTTTTCGACGCGGCGTGGGGGTGGGTGCGGTTCATTTTCTCTCCGGAGGCGATTCGCCCCCGGGAGCTTTCTTCCGGATTCCAACGGGAGAACCTTCCCGTCGCACTCTTTCTGACGGCCTTGTTTCTTTTTTATCAGCTGGCGATGGCGGGAAGGACCTACAACCTCTTTCTCCCGTATGAGATCGGCTGGGAATGGCAGAAGACCCTGTTTCCCGTCCTGGGATTTTGGCTTTCCGCCTTGATCTGGTTTTACGTCACGGGTCTTTGCCTTTTCTCGAGGGTGGTGACTTTCCTCTCATCCCTCGTGTTCGCCTTCTACTACCTCTACGGCGCCGCGAATAAAGCCCCCGTCGATCTCATGCTGGGCTTCGGCGAGGTCTTCGTCTATGTGATTTCGCCGTTCCTGTCCGCCGCGCAGGAAAAATCCCTGTCGGCGATCTGGGAGACTTTCCATTTCCCGGGGCTGTCGATCTACGCGTTTCATTTTTATCTTCCCTTCTATGTCGTTTTCACCGCCATCCTGACATTTGTTTATTACCCGGCGAGACGCGGCGCGCCCAAGAACAGGCCCTCCTCGGTGGACCTTGTTTTGTGCGCGGGCGTTGTGATCTTCACGGTGGAGTACATCGTGAATTTCGCCGACCGCGGGGACCGGGCGGGGCTCGTCCTGTGGCCGGACGTATTCATGGGAACGATCGCCATCCTCGTTTCCATCGAGATGTGCCGGCGGATACTGGGGTGGGTGCTGCCGCTACTCGGGATCGCATTTTTCATGTACGCGCTCTACGGGAACTACTTTCCGGGGCGCCTCCTCCACAAGGGATTTTCCTATAACGAGGTCGTCGGCTTTATTTACGGAACCGCCGGTATATTCGGAGTCATCGCGAACGTCTACGCCAGCTACGTTTTCCTGTTCATCCTGTTCGGGGTTTTCCTGGAAAAGACCAAGGTGGGCGACGTTTTCATCGATCTGGCCTATGCCCTCGTGGGGAGGCTGCGGGGCGGGGCGGCCAAGGCCTCCGTCGTCTCCAGCGCCTTGGTGGGCTCGGTGGTGGGAAGCGGCGCGGCCAACATCGTCATTACCGGAACCTTCACGATCCCCCTGATGAAGCGGGCGGGTTTCAAGCCGCACTACGCCGCCGCGGTCGAGGCGGTGTCCTCCATCGGCGGTCACCTCCTCCCCCCCGTCATGGGCTCGGCGGCGTTTCTGGTGGCGGCGTTCACCGAAACGGACTACGGGTGGATCGCCCTGATCTCGCTCGTTCCGGCGCTGATGTACTACTTCGCGGTCTACATGTCGGTTCACTTTCGATCCGGGATAGAGGGGATTCACGGCCTGCCCAAGGAGAAGCTTCCGGAGCTCTGGCCCCTCCTGAAAAAGGACGGGTACCTGCTGCTTCCGGTGTTGCTTCTGGTTCTCCGCCTGGTGATCGGCCGATCTCCTTTTGACGCGGCCCTGTGGTCCATCGTCCTGGGGATGGCCCTCGGATTTTTCCGGGACGACACCCGGCTCCTGGCTTTCCCGCCGATTCTCGCGAACGCGGTGGGCCTGTCCAAATGGAGCACGCGAAACGACCGCCTCGAATTCCGCGCCGCAAAACACCGGGGAAGCTTGATCGCTTCGGGAAAAAGCCCCGATGAGGCAGATGCGGCGGCGGCGGCCTACCTGGAGGCGGCGAAGGCCGAGCCGCCGGGCAACGCGCTGATGGAGAACTGGATGCTGCTGGCCGGCCTGGGCGTGCTCGTGCTTCTCCCGGCGGTGGGTTTCGGCATCTATGAGGCGATTTTCTGGGCCGTCCTCGCCACGGAGGTTCTTTCCTCGCCCCGGGTGATGGACGGTCTGGAGAAGGGGGCGAAAAATTCGCTCATCATCGGCGTGACGGCGGGCGTAATGGGAATCGTCCTCGCGGGCATTTCGATGCCCGGCCTCGGCATCAAATTCTCGGCGATTATCCTGAGTTACTCCTTTTTCCTGGATCAGTGGCTGGGCATCACCGGGACCGCCCTTCCGGTGGCCATTCTGCTGTGCGCCGCCGGGAGCTACATCATGGGGATGGGGATGACGATCACAGCGAGCTATGTCCTGCTCTCGATTCTCGCCGTGCCCGCGCTCATGGAGCTGGGCGTGCCCCTCCTGAGCGCCCATCTCATGATTCTCTGGCTGAGCCAGGACGCCTCGCTGACCCCACCCTTTGCGCTGGGCGCGTTCATCGCGGCGGGCATCGCCGGGGCCGATCCGATGCGCACGGGATTCGCCTCCCTCAAGCTCGCCAAGGCGCTCTACGTCGTCCCCTTCCTGATGGCCTATACGCCCATCCTCATGGACAAAAACGCGGCATGGGCCGCGATCGCCATGATCTGGGTGACGGGTTTCATGGGCTTTTACTGCACTTCGGCGGCGCTCGAAGGCTACGTCCGGCGGCATCTCCTGATGTGGGAAAGAATCCTGTTCGCCCTGGCGGGGGGGCTGCTGTTCTTCTACGTCACCTGGATGAAGATCGCCGGAACCGTTCTCATGGCGGCCTTGATCGCCCGCCAGTATATGCAGAGCGAAAAGACCGGGGCCGCGCCGATCGAAGCCGAAAGAAGCGCATCGGCCTGACCCCCCGGCGGGCCGGAAACGGCCCGGCCGTGAAATGGTGTTTAGTTAATCGCGCCGAAGACCGTTTTTCCGCCCACCACCGTCATCACGGGGCGGATGTCCCTGATCTCGTCCAGCGGGACTGTCATATAGTCCCGGTCGAGAACCACGAAATCAGCGAGCTTTCCCTTTTCGATAGAGCCTAGATTCTTTTCCTGAAAAAGAAAGTAAGCATTCGAGCGCGTGTGGGCGATGAGCGCGTCTTTCCGGATTACGGTCTGGTTGTGAACGACCGACCCGTCGAGCATCTTGCCCGTAGTGGCCCACCAGAGCGAGTAGAAGGGGTTATAGGGCGCTACCCCGAGGGTGTCCGTTCCGAGCCCCCAGCGCACGCCGCTCGCCTGAATGGCGCGCATCGGCGGCATGCCAAACGCCTTTTTCTTGCCGAATTTTTTGATCTACATCCGGCCCTGGATGGTGGGACGGCTATGGATGGCCGCCATCATCCCGAGCTTCTTCATCCGGGCGATGTTTTTGGGGCCGACAGCGTCCAGGTGGGCAAAAATCCAGCGCAACGGTTTCAGGGGAGTGGCCCGATTCGCCCGCTCGAAGTTATCCAGTACATGGGAGCCGGTTTCATCGAGTGTGGCGTGCATATGAATGTGCCATTCCGTGCCGGCCGCGGCCCGCGCGAGTTCCAGCAGCTTGGCGGCGTGCTTGCCGCTCGTCTTGAACTTCCGGAATGTGTTGTCGTGAAGGGGGCGGTAGAACGTCTCGCCGATTCCGATGAGACGGTAAAAGGTGTCCGTGCCCGAGGGAGGGAAATTTTCCTTGAGTTTCTTGAGAAGTTTTTTCGCCTTGGGCTGAAACATAGTGTAGAAGGTGCGGACAGTCAGGTTGTTCTCGTTTCTCAGTTTTTTAAACACTTTGTAGCCGGACTTGTACCTTCCTCCTCCGCCCACGTCGAGGACGGCGGTGATGCCGACGCGGTTGAGCTCGGCGGTAATGGCCCGGGCGCTCGCCATTTTTTCCTTGAATGAAAGTTTGCTGATTTTCCTCCGGACACCCCGCTAGGCGCGGCCCGCGAGCATGCCGGTGGCCTTTCCGTTTTTGCCGCGCACGATTTTGCCCCGCTTGGGGTCCGGCGTTTTGTCCGTGATTTCGGCAATCTTCAAGGCCAGGCTGTTGAGATAGGCCCGGTTGAACAGCCGCTGGATGTACACGGGGTTGTTCGGGGCGGCCTCGTCCAGCTCTTTCAGGCTGAAACCCTTTTTCTCGTCGATGAACTGATCCTCCGTCCAACCCACGATGACGGTGATCCATTCTCCCGGTTTCAGTTTCTTCGCCTGCGCGCGTATCATCCCGAGCGCTTTTTGCGGGAGGTCACCCCGTCGAAGCGGACTTCCTGCGTCCAGTATGTGGACTCCCGGATTAGGTGAACATGATTGTCGATCAAACCGGGGATCACGGTCTTTCCGCCAAGGTCGGTTACTT
>DNYS01000183.1:333-539 GCA_003506735.1 Nitrospinota bacterium | reverse complement strand
CCCCCGGACGGCGATAGCCTCTGCGGTAGAAAATTTCCCGTCCACCGTGAGGATCTTCCCGTTGACGAAAATCCGGTCCGTGGCGGATTGGGCAAGAGAACTGCCCATGCCAAATGTCAAGACGATTGCGATGAAGATTGCTTTGGGTGCTCTCATGCCTTCCTCCTCCCTGGAGCCCATCCGCCAATCGGTCCCCTCCGGACAGT
>DNYS01000183.1:0-190 GCA_003506735.1 Nitrospinota bacterium | reverse complement strand
CCTGTTCGCCCTGGCGGGGGGGCTCGCCGGGGTCACGGGCTTCAGGCGAATCCGGCCGGATTCGGGCGGGAGCGAATACCCTCTCGGGTTGCGGGAGGCCCCAATCGGTATGGTCCCATCTCCCCGGCGGAGGGTGCGCCGGGCTATTTATTCGGGATGGCGCAAAACCCCTGCGCCTCGATGCGGAAAA
>DNYS01000249.1:1361-9256 GCA_003506735.1 Nitrospinota bacterium | reverse complement strand
AAGGTGCCGCGCATCATGACCTCGTGGTTGCCTCGGCGCGAGCCGAAGCTGTTGAAGTCCTTGGTGATGACATCGTTCATCACCAAATAGCGACCGGCCGGGCCGTCCTTGGGGATGGAGCCCGCGGGCGAGATGTGGTCGGTCGTGGTGCTGTCGCCCAGGTAGGCGAGGCAGCGGGCGCCCTTGATGTCGCCGACGGGATCGGGGTCGGCCTTCATGCCCTCGAAATAGGGCGGCTTTTGAATGTAGGTGGACATTTCCTCCCAGGCGTACAGGCCGCCCTCGGGGGTGGGGATGCCCATCCAGCGCAGGTCGCCCCGGAATACGTCCGAGTAGGTTTTCTTGAACAAATCGGCCTTGACGTTGTTGAGGACGATATCCTGAAGCTCGCTCTGGGTGGGCCAGATGTCCTTGAGGTAGACGTCGTTGCCCTCCCTGTCCTGGCCGATGGGCTCTGTGGCGATATCCACGCCCATGTGGCCGGCCAGCGCGTAGGCGACGACCAGGGGCGGGGAGGCGAGGAAATTCATCCGCACCTCGGCGTGGACTCGACCCTCGAAGTTGCGGTTGCCCGAGAGCACCGAGCAGGCGACGAGGTTCCCCTCGGCGACGGCCTTGGAGATGTGGGTCGGCAGGGGCCCCGAGTTTCCGATGCAGGTCGTGCATCCGTAGCCCACGGTGTTGAAGCCGAGCTGATCGAGATAGGTGTCGACCCCAGCCTTTTTGAGGTATTCGGTCACGACCTTCGAGCCCGGCGCCAGGCTCGTCTTCACCCAGGGCTTGACCTTGAGGCCGCGCTCGACCGCTTTTTTGGCGACCAGCCCCGCTCCGAGCATGACCGTGGGGTTGGAGGTGTTCGTGCAACTCGTGATCGCGGCGATAACGACGGAGCCGTGCCTGAGATCGAAGGACTCCCCGTCCGCCTTGACCCGGACGGAGGAAACCGGCACATCGGCCACCGCCGGACCGCCTTCCATGCCCATCCGGCGGGCCTCATGGTCCGGCTCGCCCATGAGCTGGAGGAGCATCTTGTCGAGTTCGCTCTCGAAGACCGATTTGGCATCCCGGAGCAGGACCCGGTCCTGCGGGCGCTTGGGGCCCGCGATGCAGGGCTCCACCTCGCCCATGTCGAGTTCGAGAGTGTCGGTGTAGACCGCCTCCGGGGTGTTTTCGTCGTAGAACATTCCCTGCTCCCGGGCGTAGGCCTCGACGAGGGCGACCTTTTCGGGGGGCCGGCCCGAGAGTTCCAGGTATTTCAGGGTTTCTTTATCGATCGGGAATATTCCGCAGGTGGCGCCGTACTCCGGGGCCATGTTGCTCAGAGTCGCGCGATCGGCGAGCGGGAGACCCGCAAGGCCGGGCCCGTAGAACTCGACGAATTTACCGACGACGCCCTTGGCGCGGAGCATCTGGACGATGACAAGAACGAGGTCGGTCGCGGTGGATCCTTCGGGAAGGCGCCCCGAGAGCCTGAATCCGATCACTTCGGGGATGAGCATCGAGTAGGGCTGTCCCAGCATGGCAGCCTCGGCTTCGATACCGCCCACACCCCAGCCCAGAACCCCCAGGCCGTTGATCATGGTGGTGTGCGAATCGGTGCCGACCAGGGTGTCCGGGAAGGCGCGGCGCACCCCGTTTTTCTCGTCCTCGGCCACCACGTGGGCCAGAAATTCGAGATTCACCTGGTGGATGATTCCGGTGGAGGGCGGGACGACGCGGAAATTGTCGAAGGCCTGCTGCGCCCATCTGAGGAAGGAGTAGCGCTCGGTGTTGCGCTCGAATTCGAGTTCGGTGTTTTGCTCGAGCGCCTCCGCCGTTCCAAAGTTGTCGATCTGAACCGAGTGGTCGATCACGAGGTCCACCGGCAGGAGCGGATTGATGAGGCCGGGATCGCCACCCAGGTCTTTCATGGCGTCGCGCATGACGGCGAGATCGACCACGGACGGAACGCCCGTAAAATCCTGGAGGAGCACCCGGGTGGGCATGAAGCCGATCTCGACACTTTTGTCGCCCTTGGCGTCCCAGCCCGCGAGCGCCTCGATGTCCTCGGGCTCGACCGAGTGGCCATCCTCGTTCCGGAGGAGGTTTTCGAGAAGGATCTTCTGCGCGTAGGGCAGCCGCTCGATGTCGCCCTTATCCTTCAGTGCATCGAGGCGGTAAATTTCGTAGGTTCGCCCGCCGACGCTGATCTCCGAGCGGGCATTAAAACTATTGCTCATGGCAAATCTCCATCGTGATGCGCCCTCGGAATCCCCAACGGCTCGGCGCCTCAAACATGGACGAGGATGAGCGGCTTGGCGTAAATATTTGAAATTGATTATGTTACGAATTTCTAATACTGCCAGGAACCTTTCCCCGGCCAGCAAAGAATACCACACCCGCGCCGGGCGTACGATGCCGCCGGGAAATTCTTCCAAGAGCGGGGGGGGGAGTAAAAAAAGGGCCGGTATCGATATCTCCATCCCGACCGGCCCCTGGCGGCAAACGGATTCCCCCGCCACCCAACGTTCAACCGCCCACGCCTCTATTCTTCGGGGGGGTGTTTGACGACCATGAAGGTTCCCAGGGCAAAGGCGACCGGGCGCCCCGAGTCGTGGTTGATTCGAATTTCCCAGACCGAGGTTCTCCGGCCGATCTGGAGAGGTTTCGCTTCGCTCAGGAGGACTCCCTCGCGCAGGCCGGCGAGGAAGTTGACCTTGATTTCGACGGTAACGATATCGGTGCCGGGCGGATAGCTAACGTGGGCGGCGACGCCCGCCGTGACATCGGCCAGGGTGCAGACCGCTCCGCCGTGGACGACCCCGGTGGGCTGGAGAATTTCATCCCGGATGGGGAGGCGAAGCTTGGCGAAGCCGGGGGCGGCCTCGACCAATTCGATCCCGACGTGGCCGTTGAAAAGGGTTCCCAGCCGTTTGCCGAATTGCTCCTGGATGAGTTCAGGCGTCCATTCGCGGGCCACGGAGGCCTCCTGTCCTTTGCGGGATGCTGGCTGTCCTTTGCGGGACGCTGGCGTCCGGAAGGCTAGCCGAAAATCTGGGTCGGGATGCGGCCCCACTCGGCGGGATCGGTCACGATGGCGCCCTCTTGATCCTCAAAAGCGAAATAGAGGGTTTCGGTCTCGGTTTTCTTGCCCAGGATTTGGATGCGGCGGACGCTGATGGTCGGAACATGAACATTGCGTTCAAAATTTTTGGCGTGGCTGACGGTGACTTTGGCCCCGCGCGTGGATGCACATTTTTCGAGCTGCTCGCGCGAGGTCTTCACCCGGCCGTCCGGGAGTACCTCGGCCCCGCAGTTCTCGGTCAACTCAACGAAAAAGCTGTTCGGATCCAACATTTCGGCTCTCCTGATGGAATAATAAAAATGATTCCGGCCTTCAGGGAGCGTCATCCCGGACTCTCACGCCCTGCCCGGATTATCGGACCCCGATCGAGCGCCCCCGTTTTCGCCTACCAATCCCAATAAATCGTGTAGGTTCTTCCAGTGATCGGGTTTATCTCCTCCCAACGCATGGCGATACGGTCCTCGCCCGGAACCTTCTGAGGCACCAGGCGCCGTTTGTCAAAGCTCTGCGAAGCGCCTTCGGAAATTTCGCGCCGGGCCCCCTGAATCGTTCGCGAGGGGGGCAGGAAAACATTGAGATTTAATTTCTCGGTAGGATACTCTACCACCATGCTCACCCATTCGTTGTGGGAGGAAAACGAGTCCACCATCTCGATTTCGTGGCGCAACTCAAACGACTCGCCGATCAGGATGGGCTGGGGCAAGGAAAGAATAGCCGAAAAATCGGCGCCCGCCCCTTTGTTGGTCCGAAACTCGACGGGCACCCACTCGGATTCGCCCGCCGGTCCCTCCGGGACAACTCGGTAGGAATATTGCACCTTCCGGTTTCCGGTTCCAGTGTGGTAGCGGGTCCGAATTTCGGGCAAATCCCGAAGGGCCAGGCAGCGGCGGACGCTGCTCATCTCGGCTTCGTGCCCGCCAGTATCCTTAATATTATATTGGCGCACATGCTCTAAAATCCGATAGTCGTAGAGAACTCCCACCGGCGCGGGATCACCGCCGCCGCCGGCTGGCTTTTTCGTCTCAAACGCTGCGATTCGCTCTTCCAGGGTTTCCATCCGCTCGCCCAGCCCTTTTTGCTGGCCGAGAATTTCGCTTACATCCCCGGATAGCTTTCGCAACAACTCTTCCAGGGTATTTGGAGACTCTGTCATCCACCGCTCCTTGCGGAATCCCGCATTTTCCAAAGGGGAACAAATAAGCCGATTTTAAACACCTTACACCATGGGTTTGGGGGATTTTGCAACCACGTCCGGCGAATGGGTATCCACGCCCGCCGGGCCCGTTTATTTCGAAAACCTTGCGGGGTATTGAAGAAGGTGGCCTTGCCAGTTTATTCTAGCTAATCTCAATGGTCTTTGTTCCAACGATGGATTTTGAAAACGCTCCCGGAATACCCATTTGGCGGCGGGCGGGAGCTTGGGGAGGCAGCCTGTGAAGATTGAGCGCATTGAGGCCTTTCCGGTTTCCATTCCCCTGAACCACACCTACAAGGATGCGAACCGGATCGAAACCCATTCCCGCGACGTGGTGGTGAAAATTTCGGCTTCGGGCGGGGCAGTGGGTTGGGGCGCTGGATCTCCCCGGACATTTCCGACGGGAGAAACACAGGCCTCCGCCATCAAGGTGCTCGAAGAAATTCTGCTCCCGCTTCTGGGCGGCAAGGATCCGTTCGAATTGGAAGCCATTCACCGCGAGATGGGAGCCGCCATTCCGTTTCATTTCGCACCCAAGTCCGCAATCGATTGCGCGCTGTACGATTTGCAGGGCCGGGTTCTCGATCAACCGGTCTACAATCTCCTCGGCGGCAAAATCCGCGACGAGATGCCCTCGTTCGATATCCTCCCCCTCGAGACGCCCGAAATAACGGCCGAGATCGCTTCCGCGGCCCGGGCGGAGGGCACGATGGCCTTTAAGATAAAAATGAACCGGGACCTCAAAACGAGCGTTGCCCGTGTTCGGGCGGTTCGCGAAGCGGTGGGTGGGGAGGCCATGCTCGTCGTGGACGCCAACACCACTTGGACATCAAAACTGGCGATCTCGGCGTGCTCCATGATTGAAGAGTACGACATCACCATGGTCGAGCAGCCCGTCTCCGGTCACGATATCGATGGCATGGAGTTCATCACGCGGAACACGCGCGTGCGGATCTGCGCCGATGAATCGATGCGCCCGGACTACATGGCCGAACTCATGCGGCGCCGGGCGGCCGATGTCGTGAATATCAAGGTGAACCGGGAGGGCGGCCTGCTCCCCTGCAAAAAGGCCGCGGCCATGGCCGAGATGCATGGAATCGAGGGGTTGTGCGGGAGCGTAATCCAGGGGGTCCTCATCGACGCGGCGGCGGCGCATCTTTTCGCGTCCACCCCGGGCATCATTTACAACGAGTCGGGCAAAGCGCCGGCCTGGCATGATTTGGATATTGCCACCGGGCTGCGTGTTGAAAACGGAATGGTGAAAGTCCCCGAAGGTCCGGGCCTCGGCGTGGAAATCGACGAAAAGGTTCTTCGGAAATTCCTGTCGGCGGATTAAAGGACGTTCCTATGGGTTCAATGCCTTCGAGCCATTTCCCGGATTCCATCGAATTCAGGCCATCCACCGCACGGGGAAGGAATTTTCCCATGGAATTTTAATGCCGGATGTATTGTCAATTTTCTGACTGCAATCAATTGCACCACTCATGCTTTCCGCAAATTTGACGATCCGGCACTTCTTTGCCCCAGGATTGCGCCCTTCATCAATGGCTGTCCGGCATCAACCCATGCAAATTTGCTTGGAAATCCTCCGCTATTTGGCTTTATGGCGGTCAATCTCGTTGAATTCATGGATTTTGTGAACCACCTCTCATTTCGGGCCCTGTATCGTCCCTGCGCGGCACGCAATTCGCAATCTTTCCATTCTGAGAATCGAAACTGGATTTACTTGAAATTTCACGCATGTCGTTGACGGGGAAAAGAAAATGGAAATTATTTTTGGATGCCTTATCGGCGCCGTCGCTTTATACACGGGATGTCTTTTGGGACAATCGATTCGAGCGGATATCAACCGGTTTTATTTACCGAAACGGGAGCCATCGGGAGCTTTCCACCGTCCCAGCCGCGCTCTGCCATTTTAACGGTATCCACGAGCTGGCCACATGCCGCGCGGATGTCCAAACCTTTGCTCTGCCGAACGGTGACTGCGATCCCGCGGCCAGCCAAAATTCGGCGAAACGCCTCTACACACTTATCGGAGGGGCGCTCGAAGGGGGCCCCTGAGAACGGATTCCAGGGCAAAAGGTTCACCTTGCACCGCATTCCCCGGAGAAGACCCGCCAATTTTACGGCATCTCCGGAAGAGTCGTTCACCCCGCTTAACAACACATACTCAAATGTTATCCGTTGCCTTTCGGGCAAAGGTAGCTCTTTACATGCCCGCAAAATTTCTCCCATCGGCCACTTTCGGCTCGGCGGCACGATTTTGGCGCGCGTGACTTCATCCGCTGCATGAAGAGAAACCGCCACACCGACCCCCGGCAACTCCCGGACAAACTCCTTGATTTTCGGAATGACTCCCACCGTCGAAACCGTCAACCGCCTCGGCGACAGCCCGATCCCGCGTGGGTGCGTCAGCAGCCGGACGGCAGCCACCGTGGCGTCATAATTATCCAGCGGCTCGCCCATTCCCATAAAAACCACGTTATGAAGGCGCTCGCCCGGGGGGAGCCCCCTCCTCGCCGCCAGAAATTGCTCGACAATTTCCCCTGTCCCCAAATTGCGGACAAACCCCATCTTGGCGGTCAGGCAGAAAGCGCATCCCATGGCGCAGCCTACCTGGGTCGATATGCATAGCGACCAGCGGTATCCTCCGCCGGTACGAGGCATCGGAATACGGACACTTTCAACGCCGGCTTCATCGCCCAGCCGCCAGAAAAACTTCTCGGTGCCGTCCGCCCCTTTTTCGGTTTCCTCGGCCTCCAGCCAGCCGATTCGTGCGCGCGCCGCAAGCCATTCGCGAAACCGCTTGGGCAAATCGCTCATTCGGCCGATATCCGTTTCCCCTTTATCGTAAACCCAGGAAAAAACCTGTTTTCCGCGGTATGCCGGCTCGCCGGCCTCCCCGCACAATTCGACGATCTCGTCCTCGCTCATCCCCTTGAGATCGATTCTCTCTAGGTCCAGCGCCCGTCCCTGCGGATCGGGAGGATTTTGTTTTGTCGATTCCATCTCATATTCCTGAGTGTTATGGTTCGCACCGTTTGTGCACGGGCCGCATCATAACATGGCGGCCCAGGCATCGATTTTCCCGCATTTGGAGAGAAAATGCCCATTCGCGCCATCCTGTTCGATCACGACGGCACCCTTGTGGACAGCTACGAGGGTATCGCACGGTGCATGTCGCTCACCTGCCGGGACATCGGGAAACCGGAAATGAGCGAAGAGGAGGTCCGCGCATCCATCGGCCCCAGCCTCGAAGAGCGTTTCACAGACATATGGGGAACGGAAATCTCGGAAAGCGCGGTGAAAATTTACCGGGCTCATTATGAGACGCATTTTATCTCAGGAACCCGGATTTTGCCTGGCGTCAAGGAAACGCTGGATGCCATCGCCCGAAAAAATATTCTTATCGCCTGTGTCACCAACAAGACCTGGACCTACTGCGTCCGTCAATTGGAGCATTTTGGCCTGATGAATCGGATGGTTGCGGTAATCGGTGCCAAACAAGGGCTTCCCCCAAAACCTGACCCGGCCATGCTCCACGCCGCCCTGGATAAGCTTCAGGTAAGCCATGGCGAGGCCGCGATGGTGGGGGATACGCCCATCGATGTGGCGGCCGCCCGCGCGGCGGGCGTG
>DNYS01000249.1:0-1280 GCA_003506735.1 Nitrospinota bacterium | reverse complement strand
CAAATCATTGATTTTCTTTGAATTTCCCCGCATTTTCATGATTCACCGAAATACCAAAAGACTTGCAATTACTACAAATTTTATACATCATCGGGCTGTTGGGGGTCGGCGGTGGAACGGTCCCGCACCATTCAAATCCGGCCCGATCAGCAAGGGGGAAAAGGCCGGCATATAAATACATTCCGCCCAGCCGCACCTCATTCATAACCGCCCCGGGGGCCTCACCCCAAGGAAACAGTTCTTCTCTCCAATGCGCCTGAAATAACGGGAATTCAATACATGCTTTCTCTGTTGCTCATCTGCTTTGCGGTATACATGTTTTTACTTTTGACCGAGTTCGCCTTCCGAAAATTTGGCGGAGTTAGGCGGCTCTGGACAGGTTTTCGAATCCTCGTCGGGATCGCCGGATTGACTGTCCTCACAGGATTGGCGGCCGAATGGACAGGCATCTACCCGGCCGGACTAATTCACCGGAATTCTTCCAGATACCTGGCTTCATCCCCAAACGCATGGCCCGCCAACCGCTCTCTGGACCCGGGGACGCTCCTTTTCCGGCCCGGCCCCCCCGGCTCCGGCACATCACCGCAAGGCCTTGTTTCCCCTTCCCTTATCGAGCAGTACCCCGATATTTACCGGTACATCCGCCATTATTCGTCCCTTTACCGGGTCGATCCGCTTTTGGTCCAGGCCGTCATCAAGGTGGAGAGCGCTTTCGATCCCATGGCGGTATCCCACAAAGGCGCCAAAGGGCTCATGCAAATCAACGAAATTACGGCAAAACATCTCGGAGTGAAAAATCCCTTCAATATCCGGGAAAACATCGAGGGCGGAACCCGATATCTTAAAATGCTCCTCAAAAAACACTATTGGAACCTTCATCTGGCCCTGGCTTCCTACAACGCCGGTCCGGGTACCGTCGAACGCTATAAGGGAATCCCCCCCTTCCGCGAAACCCGGCGCTATGTGTGGAAAGTCCTCGGCGAATACCGCAGGCTGAAACATCTGGCCGAGGTGTTTCGCGAAAACCGTCTTCGGGCCAAACGTCCCGGGAAGCAAATCATTCCCACCCGGCCCCGGGCGCTCAAACCCCCGAGGGCGCAGGGGCAGGCTGCCGGTTAATACACGCTTAGAATTTCTGAATTATCTGCGAAAACATTCTTCCATCCAGCCAGGGCACGGACTCCCTCGGTCGGGAGAATCTCTGTCCGCGCTGGTGGCCGAGGGAAATATTTTCAATCTCTCATCCATGGCTGCGTGATATATCCATTTCCGTCTTGCCC
>DNYS01000264.1:6497-9494 GCA_003506735.1 Nitrospinota bacterium | reverse complement strand
AAAATTCAGGGCGAAAAAAATCCTTGTGCCGGTGGATTTCTCGGCGTTCAGCGAAGGGGCTCTCGAGACCGCCGCCGATCTGGCCCAGACCCAGGATGGAGAGCTCACCTTGTTCCACGTCATGATGGAGCCGCGCGCTTCGGTCCCTTATAAGGTCTACATCGACTGGCAAAAGGTGAAAGATGAAATTTGGCGGGACGTCGAGAAAAGCCTCGAAACCATGAAAGAAAAAAACGGTCTCGCGGGCAAGGCCCAGCACGCGCTCTTTTGGGGAGACCCGCCCGGGGCGATTGTGAAGTATGCGAATGAGAACGGATTCGACCTGATCGTGATGGCGACCCACGGGCGGACGGGCGTGGGCCGGCTGTTCATGGGCAGCGTGGCCGAGAACGTCATTTGCCACTCACCGTGCCCGGTTGTGGTGCTCCGGAGCTCGGAGCTCGTTGCCGCCTAGCACATAAAAAGCCTCCGGGCGGGAATCGTGGAGATAAGCCGTTTGAAGCGAAGCCATTCCAGGAGGGCAACGAAAATGAATATTCGGCATTTCGGTTGTTGTCCCGCGGATGTCCGCGGCCGGCGGTCCCGCTCCGGGGTTTTCTTCCTGGCGATGGCCTTCCTGGCGATGGCCTTCGCGGTCCACCTGATGCTCCTTCTCGGGGCGGCCAGCGGCCAGGGCCGGGTGCGGCCGCTGAAGGAGACAATCGATTCCGGAAGGTTCCTTTTCCAAACCCAAGGCTGCGCGAGCTGCCATTCGGTCATGGGCCAGGGCGGCACGGTGGGCCCCGACCTCACCCGAACCACCGTCTGGGCCTCGCCCATGCTCGGTGCCGCCGTCATGTGGAACCATGTGCCCCTGATGGCAAAAGCCAGGCGGGAGAAAAATCTTCCCTGGCCGATGTTTCAAGGCAGGGATATCGGCGACATATTCACCTTTCTCCACTCCTTGAGCCACCGGAAAGGGGGCGCCTACTCCTTTCCGGGCGAAGTTAGAAAAGGGGAGATTCGGTTTTCGGGAACCTGTCAAAAATGCCACGGACAGCCCTTTCAGGGAGGGAAGATCGGACCCGACCTCGGCCCGGTGGCGGCGCGCATGAGCGATGAAATCGAATTCGCCACGCGAATGCTCCGCCATGCGCCCAAAATGGTGCCCATCGCCAGAAAGAAGAGCATCCCCTGGCCCCAATTCAGCGGGAGCGAGATGGCCAGCATATTCGCCTACCTGAAGTTATTCCGGCGGAGCAAGCCGTGAGATTTTTCACCTGATTCGGGTCCCTGATATTCGATAAGATACACTCTGCCCCCGGCTCCATTATTGACCTCGGCCTCCGCCGTCCGGCGGAGAGGAGCGGATTCCCCCACTCGAATTCGGCCCCGCCACCGATTGCCAAGCACCCGCTAATCCCCCAAGGTATGGGACGAATCCCGAAATGAATTTCATTTGATTTCCCCGTCCGCCGGGGGGGGCGCGGACGCTCTCCGGCGGCTCCGGCGGGCCGCTTCAAGGGAGAGGCGCACATGATGCTCGAGGGAAAGAAGATCATCGTCACCGGGGGCGGGAGCGGAATCGGCCGGGCCACCTGCGTCCTCGCCGCCCGCGAGGGCGCCGGCGTGGCCGTCGCCGATATCAACCCCGAGACCGGGGCCGAAACCGTGGAGATGGTCAAGGCCGAGAGGCGGGAGGCGATTCTCATCGAGATGGACACCTCGAAAAAGGCCGACGCCCTGCGCATGGCGGAGGAGACCCTGGCCGCCTTCGGGACCATCGACGGCATCGTCTGCTGTGCCATCAAGCTCGTTCCCGGGCGGCTCGAGGATCTTCCCGAGGAGGACTGGGACATGGTGATGGACATCGGGCTCAAAGGCTATTTTCTCTGCGCCCAGGCCGCCGGGCGGACCATGATCAAGAACAAGAGCGGGGCCATCGTGTTCGTCTCCTCGGTCGGGGGGATGCAGACCTACCCGCTGGCGGGGGCTTATTCGGTCTGCAAGGCGGGGGCGATCATGCTCAGCAAGCTCTTCGGGGTGGAGTGGGCCGCCCACGGCATCCGGGCGAACACGGTATCGCCCGGCCAGGTGCGGACCCCGATGACCGAGGCGATGTTCCAAGACCCCGTGATCGCCAAGGGGCGTGCCGCGGTCGTGCCGATGGGCCGGGTGGGGGCGCCCGAGGAGATCGCTGAGGGGTGCGTTTTTCTCCTCTCCGAGCGGGCGCGCTACATCACGGCGGCCAACCTGCCCATCGACGGCGGGCAGGGGGAGAGCAAGATGATTCACACGCCGGGGCGAAACTGGGGGGGCAAGAAAATCGACTACGATGCGAGATAAAGGAGGATGAAAGTCATGGGACGTCTCGAGGGGAAGACTTGCATCGTCGCGGGTGGCGCTCGCGGCATCGGCGCGAAGACCTGCGAATTTTATGCGGCGGAGGGCGGCCGGGTCGTGATCGGGGACGTGCGGGAGGAACTCGGCGCGGAGCTCGCCGCCAAGATCGGCAAGCGGGCGGTTTTCCAGCCGCTCGACGTGACCGACCCGGAATCGTGCCGGGCGGCGGTCGAGCGGGCGGCGGGTGAATTCGGCTCCGCCGATCATCTGGTCAACTGCGCGATCAAGATGGACCCGGCCCCGCTGATCGACCTCAAGCTCGAAAGCTGGAAGCTGGTCGTCGATATCGGCCTGACGGGGATGTTCCTCATGTGCCAGGCGTTCGGGAGGTGGGCGATCGAAAACGGCCGGGCCGCCTCGATCGTGAATCTCTCCTCGAACGCCGGCGTCCAGCCCTACGGAATGTCGGGGGCCTACAGCACCGTCAAGGCGGGTATCATCATGCTGACCCAGCATTTCGCCATCGAATGGGCGCGAAATAAAATCCGGGCGAACGCCATCTGCCCGGGGCACACCGAGACGCCGCTGACGGCCTACCTGCAGGACCCGGAAATCAAAAAGGGAAGGAGCGAGGTCACCCCCTTGGGCCGGGTGGGCCAGCCCGAGGACATCGCC
>DNYS01000264.1:528-6441 GCA_003506735.1 Nitrospinota bacterium | reverse complement strand
CATCACCGCCGCCCGGCTGGATATCGACGGGGGCCTCACCAGCAGCATCTTCAACCACATGCCGGGAAGAAAATGGGATTGACGGCGGCTTTTTCCGCCGCGCCTATCTCTCGCGGCAGGCCGCGGTCACCTCGGCCGCCCCGCCCCGGCTGTCCAGATTCATCACGGCATCGATAACGCCCTGAATCCTTCCGGGGGGCAGCCCCCGTCCGGCGTTGCCCCGGAATTTTTCCTCGACATCGGCTCGGTTCATGGGGTTTTCCGGGTTGCCCCAGTTGACGGGCTCCTCGCGCTCCAGTGTGCGCCCGTCCGCGAGCTTCATCCGGACGCCGCCGTGCAGGTACTTGGGAAACCGGTCCGAGTCCACGGTGATGTAGCTGAATTTTCCGGCCAGGGCGAGGATCTCCGGATCGCCCAGATTCTCCTCGTCGAAATCGGCGAGCTCCGCGCGCCCCTTAACCGCGCTCAGCGCCATGCAGTAGGGCAGGCTGAACAGGGCGGCGTAGGAGGATTCCGGTTTTTTCTTCTGCTCAACCGGCTCGCAAACGAGGTGCGCGATGGGCTCGGGGATCACGGCTTCAAAGGCCTCGATCTCCTCCGGGCGGATGCCGGCCTCGCGGACCAGGTATTTTGCCGCGTCCATGGCGGCGTGGTTAAAGTGGCAGCAGGGATAGGGCTTGAAGGAGATGTTCAGCGTCTCCCAGCGCTCGCCGAAGCCGCCCGCCAGCGCCTCGGGGTCGTATTCGCGGTCCTGGACATGGGTGGCGTAGAGCCCGAAGCGGCCCTCGAAGACCTTGCGCGGGCCCAGATACCCGTGGCCCGCGAGCTGGGCGGCGGTGATGCCGGCGTGGCAGGCCCATCCGGGGTGAAAGCGCTTCGCCCAGGAGCCGTCGTCCAGGAACTCCTGGATTCCCGAGGCCTGGCTGCCGGCCGTCCCCATCGCGTTGGCGATGACCTCAGGGGCGTGGCCCCAGAGACTCCCCGCGATGGCCACGGCGCCGAACGTGCCGCAGATGGGGGTGGCGTGGTAGCCCTTGGCGTGAAAGCCGCCCTTCATGGCCCCGCCCACCCGGGCGATGATCTCGTATCCCGCCACCATGGCGGCGAGAATTTCTTTGCCCCCCGCGCCGGCCGCCTCGCCCACGGCCAGGGCGGTGGGCACCACGCAGGCGCTGACGTGGGTGATGGATTCGGTGTGCGTGTCGTCGAAGTCAATCCCGTGGATCAGGCTCCCGTTCACCATGGCGGCGTGCGCGGCGGGGAGCTTGTCGCCGTAGCGGAGGAGGGTGGCCTGGGGCGCGCCGCCCCATTCGCGCGCCACCGCGACGATCCCCTTGGCGTAGTTCTCCTCGGTGGAGGCGAGGCCGATGCCCAGGGCGTCGAGGATGTGGAGCTTGACCTTCTCGATGACCTGGGAGGGGATGTCCTCATAGCGCAGGGCGGCGGCGAAGGCGGAAAGTTTGTCGCTCATCGTTTCCATGGGCTGTCTCCGTTCAAAGGGTGGCGCCGATCCGCGAGGTTCAGGCTCCGGCCGCCGGAAGCGAGGCCGCGAGGCGGCTCACCACGGGCGCCAGGGAGTCCAGTTCGCCGATCCTCTGGGATATTTCGATGAGATAGGCCTGAAGCTCATCATCGATGATGGATTCGGTCACCCACCGGAATTTTTCGGCGACCTCGCCAAAGGCCATCGGGTTTTGCGGAGATCCCCTCGGGCCTTCCCGGGAGCTGGTGTAGGTCCCCCCGCTTTTGGTTCGAACCGTGACTTTTCCGGGAAATGTTTGGGGATATTTTTTCTCGATCTCGGGGTCCACCGTGAAACGCGCCCGCTGGGCCAGGGCGACGATGGCCGGATCCGAAAACCGCTCTTCCGAGAACTGGGCCGGTCCGGCCGCCCCGTCGGCCAGAGCGACGGCGGCGCAGTATTCGATGTTCATCTGGGCGTTCAACGCGGTGAGGGGCTCGTATTTCCAGCTGCACTGCCTCTCGACCACGCTGTGGTTGAAGATTTCGATCTCCTCGATATCCTCCGGCTTGAGGGCGTTCTTTTCGCGAAGGTCCAGGATGGCGTCGATGGTGGAGTGGACGCTTCCGCAGCAGCAATAAGGCTTGATCGAGGTGTCGATCGCCTCCCAGCGTGTGCCCAGGCCCTCGGTGAGCAGGGCGGGATCGCCCTCGCCGCTGAAGGCCGAAAGAAATCCCCCGTCGCCGAACTCGAATATCTGCGTCGGGCCGGTGTAGCCCCTCCGGGCGAGGTCGGCCGCGAGCAGGCCGGCCTGGGCCGCGCGGCCGCCGTGAAAACGCTTGGTCTCGGAGCCGTCACAGTTAAACGCCCAGAGGCCGGCGGATTGGGTCCCCGCCAGGCCCAGCGCGTTGGCCGTGGTCTCCGGGCCGAGCCCGAGGAGGCGGCTGGCCGCCGCCGCCGCGCCGAAGGTGCCGCAGATGCCGGTGAGGTGAAAGCCGCGCTTTCGGACGGCTATCGAGCCCGCCGCCAGGCTAGCGCGGATCATCGTCTCGTATCCGGCCGCGGCCGCCGCCAGGAAGGTTTTTCCGTCCGACCCCAAAAATTCGGCCAGCGGAATGGCGGCGGCGAAGACGGGTCCGCCCGGATGCAGCTTGGCGCCGCCGTGGTAGTCGTCGAGCTCGTAGGCGTGCATCCAGGTGCCCAGGCAGAGGCCGACGCTCTCGAGGGGGCCGCGCCAGCCGTGTCCCCAGAGGGAGGCTTCCTCTTTTCCGCCTTTTTCCAGCGCCTGCGCGGCGAGAATCCGCCCCGATCGGGTGATGATTCCGTACAGGCCGCAGCCCACGGTGTCGAGAAAAAATTTGCTCATCGAGGAGCGCAACTCGCCGGGCAAATCGCCGTATTCGATTTGGCTGATGAAACGGGAAAGATCGCGTGTGGGTGAGGTCATGAAGGCAGCTCCCGTCCGGTTACCCGGTTCTCGAAACAGCCCGCGATATCGGTCATCTCCTCCACCCCGGCCGGGGAGAGTTTTTCCAGCGAGGCGCAGAGTTCGATCAACCGCTCGGCGGCGGATTCATCCAGGCGCAGCCGCAGGCAGTCCCGGATTTTCTTCATGTGCTCGTCCCGGGAGAGCTTGGGCGCTCCCCAGAAATCCTTCGGGCCATCGCACCGGGCCGCGGTGCTATCGCCGTTTTTGAGTGTGACCGAGATTTCCACGTACATTTTGTCCATGTCTTTGGGAATGTCTTCCGATTGGACGAAGGTGGTTTTTCCGAGGACTTCCTGGACATCGCTCTTTTGCACGCGGCTGTCCTTGAAGGTGCCGATCCCGACTTCTCCGTCCAGGAGCGCGGCGGTGGCGGCGTACTGGAAACTGAACTTTCCCTCGAGGCCCGTTTGGGGCGCGGGCCGGTTCACATAGTTCATGACGGGGCCCGTGATTTTCACCGAGGCGATTTCAGAGGGATTGGAAACCCGCGAATGGAGTTCCAGGGCGGCGGTGATGACGAAGTGGGAGGGGTATTGGGAGGGAAACTGCTTGATGGCGAAGCCGGGGTCCACCATGCGGTAGGGCTGCCCGAACGCGAGGAGCGCGGTGTAGTCGAATTCCTCCAGAAAAAAAGCGTCCCGGTACCCGTTTTCCGCCTCGATCACGGATGGATTCCCGGTAAAGCCCCGCGCCGCAAGCATGGCGGCCTCCAGGCCAGCGAGGCGGAGTAGCCGCAATGGGTGGCCTTGGTCATGGTGCCGATGTTGCCGATAAGGCTTCCCGCGCGGGAGGCCGCAATGCCCAGGGCGTTCGAAAGCTGCCCGGCATTCAGCCCGAGGAGATGGCCCGCGCCCACGGCGGCTCCCATCACGCCGAGATATCCCGGCGGATGGTGAACGAGAAGGGCCGGGGCGTAGAGCTTGCCCGCGAGATTGAGGCGCCCTTGAATCTCGCAGGCCTTGATGAAAGCGGCGAGGGTCTCGCGCCCATCCGCCTTTTTTATTCCCGCGGCCGCCAGCACCGAGGGCAGGGAGGGCGAGACCGCGTGGGTGGGCGGCATCCACATGGGCTCGAAATCCAGGACGTGAATCGAAATGCCGTTCACGAGGGCCGCCGCGACCGGATTGGCCCGAATGCCCATGCCCAGAACGGCGGAATCGCCCCCTCCGCCGAGGCTTTGGATATGGGCCGCCGCGATGCGGGGGCCTTCCTCGTCCGCGCCCGCGATGCCCACGGCAATGCCGTCGAGCATCACGCGCTTGGCCACCTCGACCGCCTCCGGTGGAAGGGAGCCGAAGCCGATTTCCGTAATCGTTTGGCAGAGGCGCTCGGTGATGCCGGACGGCCGCGCCTGATCCCCCTTTTTGCCTTGCATCATTCAGGCCCCGTTCGCCATGGCCCCGGCGTTCGTTCCCGCGATTTTTCCGAAAACGGCGCCCCGGACGAGCCCCGCGCCTCCCGGATAGTTCTGGTAGAAAAACCCGCCCGCGATTTCGCCCGTGGCGAAGAGGCCGGGGATGGGCCGCTCCAGGTGATCGGTGACGGCGGCGTCGGTATTGATTCGAATTCCGCCGAAGGTGAACGTGATCCCCACCGTGACCCCGTACACCCGGTAGGGAGGCGAATCGATGGGCACGGCCCAGTTGGTCTTTTCGGGGTCGAGCCCCCGAGTGGCCTTTCCGTCCTTGATGGTCGGGTCGAAGCGCCCCTCCCCGCAGGCCGCGTTGAAGCTGTGGATCGATTCGATGAAGGCATCCTTGTCGAATCCCATGTGGCCGTATTTTCGATCGACCGCCCCGACCAGCTCCTCGACGGTATCCGCTTCGAGCGGAACGCCCGTGCTATAGCGCGGCTCGAGGTAGGGGACAGTCTTTTGGTCGAATACCTGGAAGGTGATCGCGTTGCGCTGTTTGAGAATCTCCTTGCCCATCTTGGCGTAGGTGTAGAGCACCGTGTCCTCGCCCTCGTCCGCGAAGCGCTTGCCCTCCAGGTTGAGCATGACCCCGTAGAGATAGGAAAGGCGGTTGGTCTTGTCGGTGAGCTTCAGATCGCCGTATACCGGCGCGTCCGAGTCGATGGGCGTGGCGTGGCAGCCCGACCACTCGCCGTAGCTCTGGGCGCCGATGTCGAGCGCAGCCCGGGTCAGGTCGCCCGTATTGAAGCGCGTTCCCCGGACCTTGACCAGGCTCCAGTCCGGGCCCAGGTAGGAGGTCCGCATGTTGGGGCTGGACTGAAACCCGCCGCTACCCAGCACCACCGCCCGGCACCGGATCGTCCGGCCGCCCTCGGGCCCGCGGACCTCGACCCCCGCCGCCTCGCCGGCCGGGCCCGTCACGATGCGGTGGGCCTGGGTCTCGTAGAGGACGGGAATATCCGCCTCGTCCAGGAGCCGGAACAGATTCGCCGAAAGGCCCACCCCTTCGTGCAGGCTGCGGATGGCGCTCCCCGGGGCGAGCTTGATCTTCTCCTGATCGCCGGTGCTGACCCCGCCCACCACCCGGCTGAACTCGAAGGGCACGCCCAGGTCGGCCATCCAGCAGACGGTCTCGTAGGATCGCTCGACCATTACCTTGGTCAGCTCCGGATCGGAGCGCCCGCCCGTCACCCGCGCCATGTCGGCATAGTAATCATCCGCCGTGTAGGGGTCCGCGATGATGTCGCGGGGGGCGTCGTTGTCCTTGACGATGGGCAGGAGGTCTTCGACGCTGTTATAGGTGTGCCGGAAAATTCCTCCGGTGAACCGCGTGTTGCCGCCCCGGAGGTCCTTGCTGGCCTTCTCCAGCACGGCCACGCGGGCGCCTTCGGCGTGGGCCGCGAGGGCCGCCGTGATCGCCGCGTTTCCTGCTCCCACCACCACGACATCGAATAAATCCTGGTTGGAATCGCTCAAGGTTCTCTCTCCTCCCAGCGCGGGATTCCCGCACATCCGCGGGCGGGGATGGGCCCCGCGGGGGGGGGGCCC
>DNYS01000264.1:307-501 GCA_003506735.1 Nitrospinota bacterium | reverse complement strand
GCGCGGATGGTTTCTTCGGAAAAGCTTCCAAGACGAAGGTGATTATTATGCTTTTTCCGGATTGCCGCAACGAGGGCGGAATCGATTCAAGGCCGGTTTTGGCCCCATTCGCGGGGAAAGGGGCGGGGCGGCCACACGCAGCCCGGATTTCGGAGCGAATCGTCCATGAAACGGCCGATCTTTCGGCTCCGCGC
>DNYS01000264.1:0-295 GCA_003506735.1 Nitrospinota bacterium | reverse complement strand
GCGGGTTCGGGCGTGGGCAATCCTCTCCCGCCCCGGGCGAGGTCCCGTATCCGGCGGCGAGCGGCAGATCATGAAACGTATTCGAAATATTCCGGCAACATGAATTTAACCTCAGGGAAATACCCCCGAAATTCCCCTCGGCTAGATTTCTCCTACGGATTCGAAGATTGCCCATGCACATCAGGCCGACCTTCCGGCGATTGGCTAATTCAACTCTAATACGAGGGAGTCAGGAAATCATGAAGAAAAAAAAGGAACGAGAGGGGGCAGTAAAAGGGGCTTCTAAAAACGAAGC
>DNYS01000088.1:3983-4151 GCA_003506735.1 Nitrospinota bacterium | reverse complement strand
TTTTCCTTGATGGCGTCGGCGGCAGCGTTCCAGTTCAGGTTCTCCTCGCGCACCTTGACGCTGGCCAGCTTCATGATGGTCCGGGTCATGAAATGCGTGCTGGAACCCTCTTTGGCGAAGCTCACGCGCTTTCCGTCCAAATCCTGCACGGTTTTGATTCCAGAGCTT
>DNYS01000088.1:2493-3713 GCA_003506735.1 Nitrospinota bacterium | reverse complement strand
CCCGCGCCGCGAAGGCGCCTGAAGCCGTCAGGGCCACCGCGATAAAAATCGATACCGCCATCACCGCCGCTTTTCGCATTCCGCGCATCTTTTTGTCTCACCTAAAAATGCAGGTGTGCACTGCACCTTGATTATCTCTCATCCGAAATGAGAGGCCATTCGCTTACCCAATATTCACCTTCATTTTTCTGAATTTATAAAATGGTATCGAATAACCCGCCGGAAATCAATGGATTTTATACCCCCCGAGCCCGGTCCCAAGGTTGCAGCGCCCCCGGGGGGAGCCACGAAAAGGCCCCTCCAAAAGAGCGCGCCTTGGGATTATGTAAATATGAAGCCGGCCAGGGCGGCCATATGGCGAATTGGCGGAAATCAGTTGACCGATTCGGCCCCGCCCTCACCCTCCTCCGGGAGAACCGAGCTGGCGGGCCGGGCCGGGGCCTGCCCCCTCCACTTCTCGAAGAGGTTCTGCTCGAGGCCCAGGGCGTTGAGCGTCTTGCCAACGACATGGTCCACGAGGTCGGCCATCGTTTTTGGATAAAAATAAAACCCGGGCGAGGCGGGCAGGATCATCACGCCCAGGCGGGAGAGTTTGAGCATGTTCTCAAGATGAATCGCCGAGAGCGGCATCTCGCGCACCACCAGGACAAGCCTGCGGCCTTCCTTGAGGATAACGTCCGCCGCCCGGCCCACGAGGGTATCCCCCGTGCCCGAGGCGATCAGGCCAAGCGTCTTTACCGAGCAGGGCACGATGACCATGGCGTCGAACCCGGCGCTTCCGCTGGCCGGCTCGGCCCCGATGTCGGTCTCGCTGTGGACGGCGCCCGCCCACCGGGCGAGATCGCGCACGTCGTAATCGGTCTCGTGGAGCAGAACCCGGCGGCCGGCGCGGCTGACGACAAGGTGGCTCTCCACCTCGGGGTAGGCCTCGTGTAGCACCTCCAAGAAGCGCGCGCCGTATATCGAACCCGATGCCCCGGTTACGCCAACGATGATTTTCACGCAATATCCCCACTGAAAATTTTCCCGGACTCACCGCCCCCTATCCTACCTTCGTCCCGCCCGGCGGCCAAGCCAGAGTTTATCAAAAGGACACTCGCGCCAAACGGAGACTCGCGCCCGGCGGAGATTCGGACAAGGAGACTCGGACATGGGGGCCGGATGCTTTAGAATAGCGCCAGGAGGCGGTCATGCAATCCCTATCCACTGTAGAGCCGAGA
>DNYS01000088.1:366-2463 GCA_003506735.1 Nitrospinota bacterium | reverse complement strand
AGCCGAGATTCCGCCAGGAGGGCCGGCTCGGCGATCTGTTCATGCTCCATATCGTCAATCTCTTGTTGAGATGGGTCACCCTAAATATCTACCATTTCTGGGGAAAGACCCGAATTCGGGAGTATCTGTGGAGCCATCTGAATTTTGAGGGCGGCCGCTTCGAATACACCGGGCGAGGCGGGGAGCTCTTCGCAGGCTTCCTCAAGGCCATGGGGGCGGTCATCCTCCTGATTGCCCTGGCGGGCTTCGTGTTCACGATATTCCGCCCCACGGTGGGGCCGTTAATCGCCGCCGCCTCTTCTATCGTCACCATCGTCAGCCATTTCATCACCGCCCTGGCCGCCTACAGCACGCGGGGCTACATCCTGAGCCGGACCCGGTGGCGGAGCGTCCGATTTTCCCAAACGGGCGCCGCGCCGCGCTTCGCCCTCCAATCGACGGGCCATGGCCTGCTGCTCATCGCCACCCTCGGTCTCTACTGGCCCATCCGGCGCCACATCCTCCTCCGCACAAAAATCAACAACACCCGCTTCGGCAACGCCTCTTTTTCCTACGACGGCTCCGGCAAGGACCTCTACCGCCGGTTTCTCATGAGCGTTCTCCTCACGGTTCCCACCCTGGGGTTCGTTTGGTTCTGGTACATGGCGCGCGATGCGGCCTACGTCGCCGCCCATACCCGCTTCGAGGGGCTCCGCTTCGAGATCACCTACACCGGCGGCCAGCTTCTCCAGCTCCGCCTGGGGAACCTCGCCATCGCCATCCTCACGTTCGGCTTCGGCTACCCCTGGGTGCTCCTGAGGAACGTCAACTTTCTCTTCGCGCATCTTCTCGCCGAGGGCGAACTCGGCTACGAGCAAATCCTCCAGAGCGAGGGGGCCGCTCCCCGGTCCGGCGAAGGGCTCGCCGAGATATTCGGCATGACGGGCAGCTTCCTCGGCCTGGGGCGGATCTAGGCCCTTGTACGAGGGGGCTTTCAGCGACGGGAAGACGGCGGTCCTGCGCGAGGTGCGCGTCGAGGTCACCCGGAGCCGCCTCATCATCATCGGCGAGGAGGAAGCCGCCCTGGACGAATGGTCTATCGAGGGCCTTCGCGTGGCGGATGCCATCCACGGGGCCGGCCAGCCCATCCGCCTCGCCCACCGGGATCATGGCGAGGCCCGCCTCGCGTTCGAGAGCCCGGAAATCCTCGGCGCCCTGGGCGATGCGCTGCCGGGCGCGGGGCGGCGGCGGATGTGGGGCAAGCGCTTCTTCGTGTTCGCGGCGGGCACCCTCGCGGCGGCGGTCCTGCTGATCGGGGCGCTGATCGCCGCCCTGCCCTGGGCCGTGGATCGCCTTTCGGTTCTCGTCCCGGCCCGGATAGAGGATGCTGTCGGCGATGGCATCATGGGCGCCCTTGGGGCGAAATACCCCACCTGCGGCGCTCCCCGCGGCAAAGCGGCCCTGGACACCCTCGTGGCCCGCCTGACCGCCGGGCGGAGGCCGCGCACGCCCATCCGCGTCCGCGTCTTCCGGCTGCGCCAGCCCAACGCCTTCGCCGCCCCGGGCGGGCACATCGGCGTCTTCGAGGGACTGCTTCATTTCGCGGCGACGCCCGAGGAGTTCGCGGGCGTCCTCGCCCACGAGATGGGCCACGCCGCCCAGCGCCACCCCACGAAGTCTCTCCTCCGGGCGGCCGGGCTCGGCCTGATCTTCAGCGCCCTCACCGGCGACCCCTCGGCCCTGGCCGCGGCGGCGGGCAAGCTGACCGAAACCCTGCTGAGCCTCTCCTTTACCCGCGAGGCCGAACTCGAGGCCGACCGCGAGGCTCTCGCCATGCTGTCCCGCGCTGGGATCCGATCGGACGGCCTCTCCCGGTTTCTCGCGCGAATCAAGCGCCGCGCCCCCGCACGATCCAGCGGCGGCTATTTCTCCACCCATCCCGCCGCCGGGGAGCGAATCGCCGCCATGCGCAGCCAGATTCGCCAGGGCGGCCCCGCCATGACGGTGGCCGAATGGCTCACCTTCCGGCGAATCTGCTCGAACACGGGCTCGTGGTAGGCGGGTGGGGGCGGGCATGAAAGCAATCGCCATCGCGCTCTTTGCCCTTCTCGCGCCCCT
>DNYS01000088.1:0-142 GCA_003506735.1 Nitrospinota bacterium | reverse complement strand
TCGGGATTATCGACTCCCCGATAATCAACGCCTACTCGGGCGGGCGGGGGATCTTCTATCTGACCGAAGGCTTCATGACCCTCATCCCCAAGCTCCAGACCGCCCTCCTCGCCCATGAAGTCGCCCATGAAGTTCTGGGACA
>DNYS01000175.1:726-3609 GCA_003506735.1 Nitrospinota bacterium | reverse complement strand
CGCCGGAGACGCCGGAGACGCCGGAGACGCCGGAGACGCCGGAGACGCCGATTCTTCCCATGAGGATGCCGATCTGGCGGAGCTTGACGATTCCGATCTCGAAAAGATCTGGGATGATGCGCTGGAAAGTTCCGGCGATGACGATTCGGATCTCGATATATCCTCCTCCGAGGAAGGCGCCGGAGACGGGGATGAAATATCTGACGATGATTTCACCGAACTGCCGGCGGATGGCGGGGACATCGTCAGCCAGGACGAACTGGACTCCCCGCTCACCGGGGCCGGGGACGGCATCGATCTGGACGAGGAAGAGGGCAAGGATAAAGAGGAAGTGGGAGAGGAGGATTTTGACGCGCCGGGGGCGGCCGACCCGTTAGGCGATGACGAAGGAGAAATCGAGGCGTATGAGGAGGAGGATGAGCCTGCGGACGCGCCCCAGGAGCCCGAAGATGGGCCGGCCGCCGAAGAGTCCCAGGGACACCGGGAAGAAATGGTTGCTCCTGTTCAAAACCGATTGATTGCGGGCGTTGTCGATTGTGTCATGGTGGGATTTTTAGAGATGTTGTTCGTCGTTGGGACGCATTTTATTTTCAGTCAGGTCACGGACACGATATATACGAATATGGAGGCGATGCCCCTGGTGCTCACGATCAATCTGGTGAGTCTGTTGCTGCTGACATTTTTTTATTCGGTATATTTTATCGGTGGCTGGGGAGGAACTCCAGGACACCGTGTCGCGGGGCTGGTGGTGGTTGATCTGGAAGATCAACCCGTGGGATATATGCAGGCGGTTCTCAGATATTTCGGTACCCTCATTGCTGTCTTGCCCGCGGGTCTAGGGCAAATTCTCATTGTTATCGATAAAAAAGGCCGGGGGTTGGGCGATCGTTTGGCGGGTACGAAGGTGATTTATCGGGCGTCTCTTTAAATTCTTCACCCCTTTTCGCGGAGATCATGGGCTTGATGAGTTTCAGAATATTTTGGCGGTTCTTCCGAAAGGCGGCGATTTTGGCGGTCTGCGCCGGCCTGGTTTTATTTGGCGGCGCCACCGCTCAGGAAAACGACTTTCGCCGTGCGCTGGGAGTCATCAGCGACAAGTTTCACCAAAAGTTCCCCTATCTTCAGGGTGAGGTTGTCGCCGTCAAAGGGGCGGATATTTTTCTCAGTGTCGGCAAGACGGACCGGGCCATCAAGGGAAACCGGCTCACCGTCTTTCGCAAGGGGGCGCCGTTCCGCCATCCCGTTACGGGGGTGGTTCTCGGAACGCTTGAAGAGGAAATCGGCTTGGCCGAGATCGTCGAGGTCCGGGAGAAATTTTCCATCGCGCGGATGACGAAAATATCCTCTGGCAAGAACCGGACGCCGAGGGTGAAGGATAAGGTCCGCCTCTCTTCCGCGAAAATCCGAATCGCCGTTCTGCCATTTCTCAACCAAACGAAAGAGCCCTTGAGCACGGAGATCGTGACGAGGGAGTTCTCCCGGTTGCTCCTGTCGAAGGGGCGGTTCGGTATCTATGACGTGGACCGCCTCCAGGTCTGGCTATTGGAGAGCGGCATCGCGGTGGACCAGCTTTTGAAAGGGAAAAATGCCGCCAAGTTAAAAAGTCAGATTCGCCGGGACTTTGTGATTCAGAACACCATCCGCGACGTTCGGGGCAAGAAAGTGATGACGAGCCGCCTGTTTTCCTTGAAGGAGGGCCGGGAGTTGTTCTCCGCGGTGGCCATCGCCGGCGACCTTCCGTTCGAGCAATTGGCCCCCAAGGAGCAGGCGTTGCGCCGCAAGGGGGACAGACGCCCCCAAAGCGCTCCGAATCAATCGTTTATCGTGACCCAGAGCGAATTCTCCTCGGCCAGCAGGTTTGCGAGAAGCTTTGTTTTCTCCGATCTGGAGGTCAGGGGAATTGCGATCGCCGATGTGAATAAGGACGGTAAAAACGAGGTGGTCGTTATCGGCACCCACCAGGTGATCGTTTACCAGTTGAGCGGGAGCCGGATACGCGAGCTGGCCCGCTTCGACGAGGGCGTCGGGAACGATTTCAGATGGCTCGACGTCGGCGACATGAACGGAAACGGCCTCCCCGAGATTTACGTCACCAACTATCGCGGCGATTCGCTCTTTTCCATGGTGCTCGAGATGCAAGGCAATAAATTCGTGAAGCTGGCGAGCAACCAGAACATCTTTTTCCGGCTCCTCCGCGCCCGCAGTTCCAATGCGAAGGTCAAGCTTTCCGATAAGGATGCCTTCATCCTTCTGGGGCAATACGCGGGATTCGACTCCCCTCTGGATGGGCCCGTCTACCGCTTCCGCTGGTCGAGCCGCAATAAGCTAATCCGGTCCGCGGAATATGCTCTTCCCCAGGATGTGGAAATTCTCGGATTTGCCCTATGGGATCTGGACGGGGACGGTACGCCCGAAGTGGTTGAAATTGGAAATGACGATTTGTTGCGGGTTTATTCGCGGCGCGGCGAGGTGCGCTTTACGAGCGCATCCCGCTACGGGGCTCCCCTTCATGTATTCGAGACCGAGCTCTCCGGGAGGGGAGTTGAAGTCGACAATCCGGTATTGCGTATCAGCACGCGCCTCCTGGTGGTGGACACCGACAATGACGGGGTGAGCGAGCTTCTCACGGTTGCGAACGAATATTCCGGATCGCGCCTGGTTCCCGGCCTGGGCATTTCCACCGGGCTGATCGTGAGCCTCGTGTGGGACGGAAGCGGGCTCTCTGAAATCTGGCGCTCGAAAAAGCTGGATGGCGGGGTTTCGGACTTCGCCTTCGGGGATGCCGACAACGATGGGGTCAACGATCTCATCGTTGTCTCCGTGGGAAGCGGAAGATTTTTTTCCGGCAAGAGGACCACTATCTTCCTTTACCGGCTGGCCGGA
>DNYS01000175.1:0-680 GCA_003506735.1 Nitrospinota bacterium | reverse complement strand
GTCAAAACCTCCGAAATAATCCACTACCGCCTTGACTCTGGTTTTCCCGGATGGCTAGAATGCCACAGATCAAAGGATTGCAGGACGTAGAAGCGGGCTCGCCCGGGCTTTGGCTATGAGAAAGCGGTTCTTGTCCGGGGCATTTTTGGAGGCGAGGGATTTTATTTTTTGAATGCGGACGGTGTGGTTTGCGCTGTCCCGGACTGTTGGAATGGACCGCGCGGGATCGGTGGATCGCCCGCGTGGGGTTGCGTTTTTTTTCCTGAGAGACTTTTCCGCGAGGCGCATTGCCTGGGGCATGGGTTTCCGGAGAGCCGGAATAAGACAATCGGAAGGAGGTGATGGCGCGGGGAGAGATCGATGGAAGTGAGACGAGTAATTGTACTCAGCAAGCGAAATACAAACGAGAAATAATGAAATTCACTGAACATTGCTTTTAAGGAGAAAAATAGAATGCGGAAAATTCTAATGGCGCTGGCGGTGATGGTCGTTGCGATGGCCGTCTCGGCGCCTCACTTCGCATCCGCGGCCGCCCTGAAGGTGGGCGGTTTTTGGAGGTTCCGCGGCATTACGCAAGATAATGACGACAGGGACGACACGGTGAACGACGGGAGGCAGAATTCCGATGCGCTGATTCGTCCTAGGTGGACGTTCAAATCGCTCAAGGGCAAGATCGTGGC
>DNYS01000101.1 GCA_003506735.1 Nitrospinota bacterium | reverse complement strand
TTTTGCAGAAAAGGGAATGGTTTTTGATTTTTGAGTGAAAATCTACAAGAAATATTGAGGTTAAAATTCGCTGGACCAATACACCGCCCCTAGAGCACCGGCGAGATCCAGCCCAACAGGACGCCGTATATGAGGTGCGCGGCGACGGCGGTTTGCCAGGCGCGCGGGTTCATCTTCACCATGAAAATTCCATGCTTCGTGATGAAAGGGTTGAAAACGCACTGGGAAAAAAGGAGGAGGATCAGGCCGAAGATCGCCCCCCGCACAAAGTGCGGACCGGGCAGCCTCGGTCCGATGAGAGCGGCATAGGCGAGCGCAAAAATGATCCCGTTCAGGTGGACGGCGGCCAGCCCCAGAAGATAGGGCGGGTTCCCGCCGTAGGATTCACCGAAGAAAAGCATCGATAGGCCTTTTCCGAAATCGAGCTTCACCAGGCCCACGCGGTCCGCCGTCAGGGCGAACATCGCGTGCGCATAGGTGGCCAAAAATCCGGCCGCGGCGGCCGCCAATATAAAGTCGAGCTTCATATTCTCCTCCACACGGTCAGGACAGAATTTAGAGACAATACTATGCGGGCGCCGATATCGCAAAAAAGGGGGCGCCCGGCAGGCGCCCCCCCTCGATTCGCTATTCCAGCCTCGGGTGCGGTCAGCCCGTGTATTCGAGGATATGCATCCCGGCCCCGTTCCGGTCGATCAGGTAGAGCCTGCCCTCCTCGTCCATGCCGATGTCGTTCGACTGGCAGCAGGGCTGGCCGAAATTCATCTCCGGAACGAAATGCCCCACCTCGACCGGATGGAACGGGTCGGACACGTCCACCGCCCGCAGGCCCGCGTTGAAGTAGGTGAGGAAGATGATGTCCGGCCAGGGGTTTTTACCCGGCTTGTATTCGAGGATGTTGTGGGCGCCGAAGCGCTTCCCCCGGTCGAGGTATCGATCGCGGTCGGGCATGAAGGTCGCGATGGGCACCGGGTTCGTCTCATCGCGGATGTCGATGATCCACATGAACTGGCTGTCCCGGTAGTTCGTGTGGGATCGCGCCTCGTCGGTGGCGATGAGGTAGGGCCCATCGTCGATGGGCCAGACGGTGTGGGTGGACCCGACGAAGGGGGGCGACCAGCACAAACCGCGAATGTGCCTGACGTTCCGGAGGTCCGAGCAATCGGCGATGCCCATGCCCCCGCCCCAGAATCCGCAGAACATCCGGTCGCCCCGGATGACGGCCGGGCCGTGGCACTGGGTGGTCTGCTCCATGGTCGCGGCTTCTTCGTAGGGCAGGTTCAGGGCCAGATCCTGCTCGGGGAGGCCCCAGAGGCTCAAAAGCTCGGGCTTGAGCGGGTCGCTGATGTCCACCGTCCAGCTCACGCGGTTCCGCCATCCCTCAGCGTCGTTCGGGATAAAGGCCAGATTTTTGTCGTTGTCCACCCCGAAGCGGTGGGGGCCCTTGCCGGGCAAGTCGTAGAACCCCGCTTCCTTGGGCGAGGCGGGATCGCCGATATCGTAGATCATGATTCCGGCGCGGGCGGCTTCGCCCTCGGGGGTCTTCAGGCACTCGTGGTTCACGTAAAGCAGATCGTCCCCGACGATGCGCACCTTGTGGTTATGAATCCCCGGAGGCGGATTGACCTCGGCCACCTTTTTGGGTTTGGTCGGGTCCGAAACGTCGTGGACGGTGAACCCCTCGGGGCCGTTGTAGCTGGAGCCGCCCACCGCGCCCACATAGGCGAAGCCGTTCTTGATCTCGACCAGGCTTCCGCCGCCCCAGGCGGCGCTTGGGTCGTGCCCCAGAAGTTTAAAGTTTTTGGCTTCCGCCGGATCGCCTACCTTTCCCACAGTCATAATTTCTTCTCCTATAGATGATTGATGATTGGTGTTTATTTATCTTTACCTTCATAAACATCGATAATGCGCGCGCAATCGTCTTCTTTCCAGCCGGCGGCCTCGGCCCGCCGGAACATTTCGAGGCCCGCCGCCGTCATGGGAACCTCGAAACCCGAGTCCCGCGCCACGTCCACGCAAAGGCCCAGGTCCTTGACGTAGATTCCCAGCGAGGCATGGGGCGTGAAATCCCGGTCCAGGATTTTCTCGCCCTTGAGATCCAGAACGAAGCTGGCCGCCGCGTTCGAGGTCAGGCACTCCATCATCAGCTCTTTCGAGAAGCCCGAGCGCTCGCCGAGAAGAAGGCCCTCGGCCAGGAGGGCCACCCCGGCGTTGACGATCAGGTTGGTGACCAGCTTCATGGCGCAGGCCGAGCCGTTCTTACCCGTGTGGGTGACATTTTTGGCGAGCGGCCCGATGACCAGGAGGATTCGATTGTACACCTCCTCATCGCCGCCGACCATGTAGGCGAGGGTCCGGGTTTCGACGTGGGGGACGGTCCCCGATACGGGGGCGTCGGCCATGCGCACACCGCGCGAGGCGAGATCGGCGGCCAGGCCCGCCGACCAGGCCGGGTGCATGGTGCTCATCTCGATGAGGATGAGGCCCTCCTTTCCGGCCGAGGCGATGCCGATGGGGCCGATAGTGTTCTCCTCGATGTGTTCGGGCTTGAGGAGCATGGTGAAGACGATGTCGGAGCGCTCGGCCACATCACGGGCGGAGGCGGCCGAAAATCCGCCGGCATCTTCGAGCATTTTCCGCCGGGCGGGGTCGAGGTCGTAGCCCGAAACGGCATGGCCGTCTTCCATCAAGTTTTTCGAGAGCGGCAGCCCCATCTTCCCCAGGCCGATGAATCCAAGGTCTTCTCCCATTTCGGCAATCTCTCCTGTGTAGAACCCAGATTATGCGGCGGACCGGAGCAAAACGAGGCCGGGATCTTCGCAACCACATGATGCACTCGGCCAAAAGCGCCCGAGGATGGGGATATCAGATGCCCGGAGATGGTGGCAGTCAACAAGAAGCCCTGCGGCCCGTTACTACCGCACGGAATTCGGCCATGGGTGAGGCGGGGCCGCAAGCGGTGGTGAGCTAGGATGAGGGGATCATTGTGCCCCGAAATGGAGAAAACCGCGTATGCCCCGTGATTTTGGATGGAAGGGACGCCCAAGAGGGCATTTTTTTTTAGACTTGATGGATTCCTTTGCGAATTGGTCAGCTTACTTGAGCGGGCAAGATTTTTCCCGGGTTGAAAGGTGGGGAGCAATAACGGCTCTCTCAATCGTTTTGTTTAACCGAACTTTCGGAAAATTATCAGAAGACAATCCAATTATTGGGGTATCGACATCGGACATCAGTTCTCGAATTATCAATGGAATTAAACAAAACCTATTAAAGCAGAGTAATGAATTCCAAAAAACAACTTCCAGAAAAGTTTTGATGTTGGTTAAAGTGGAAGAATGGGAAATCGAGAAA
>DNYS01000145.1:4580-4835 GCA_003506735.1 Nitrospinota bacterium | reverse complement strand
GCGGAGGGTATCGCCCAGCGAGGTCTTGGCGATGACAAACAGACAGCTGGCCCCAGCGGTCGCGCCGATGAGGATGTAGAGGGTCCCCCACACCGCGCCGAACAGGAACCCCCCGGCGATGCTCATCATGGCGCCGGCCGGTACCGAGAGCGCGATGATGGCGACGTAAAGAAGGATGTAGGCCGCCGCCGCCGCCGCCCCATAGGAATCCACCCAGCCGAGGAGGAGATGGCGGTTCTCGCGGAGGGCGGAGAC
>DNYS01000145.1:394-4505 GCA_003506735.1 Nitrospinota bacterium | reverse complement strand
CTCGCGGAGGGCGGAGAAGGTGAAATAGCGGCCGAGGCCGAGCGCGAAAAAGGCGATCATCACGGCCAGGAGGACGAGGAGCGGCGCAAGGCGCCCGAGGGAGAATGGGGCGGGTTTCGCCATGGCGCTAGAAGGAGGGCTCCCCGCCGGAGTTGTGTACCGAAACCGCGCGCCCGTTTCCCCGGCCGCGGTTTTCCATGTAAAGCGCGAGCCCCGTATCCAAGGCCCATACGAGGACGAAAAAGAGCAGATGGTTCCAGAAGGTGTGGCCCTTGGCCGGATTCAGCGGCCACAGCTTCGCCGGAAACCCCTTGCCCGCCAGGAGGGCGATGGTGATCTGGATGGCGGGCGCGGCGATGAGGGTGGTCAGCCAGCCCAGGGCCAGCGCCGCCGTAAGGCTCACCGAGCGGTTGAGGACAAACGAGCGCGGAAAAACGGCGGCGAGGATGAGCACCAGCAGGAAGGTATAGGAAATACTCACCCCCAGGTGCACGCCCCAGCCCACCCAGGCGGGCGGGAGGGCGTATTTTCCCTGGCTGACAATCTGGGCCCCGATAAAGGCCGGGATCGTTCCGCCCTGAAAGGTCACCTGGTAGTACCAAAAGGCCAAGGCGCCCAGCGCACCCCCGGCGATTCCGGTGATCATCATCCTTTTCATCTGCCTCTCCCACTAGCGGGAACCCAGGTTCCCGTCGATCGTTCCGGCGGCTACCCCGCTTTTGGGCAGACACCTTTTATCCTAACAAACGAAAGAGAGATTTCGTTGAAAAAAAGATCCGCATTTTTCGGGGCCGCGCGGATTTTTTTTATCCGCTTGAATATCAACCAGTTTCCCCGGGGTCTCCACCTCCGCCGGCACCCCCGCCGGGCTCGCCGGGCAGATTTGCGATTCCGGGCCGAGCGATGGGCTCCGGGTGGCCCCCCGCGCGGTCCCGCCCTATAATCCCCCCTGGTCCATTTCGGAATGATTCTTATTGGAGCGCATTGGATGGTTCATATCTCCCAGTACGTGCAAAGCGTCGCCGGCGGCGAGCGGGCGAAACACATGACGGCCAAGCGGCCCGAGGGCATGATCCGCCTCGACAGCGGAACGCCATCGTTTCCCACCCCGGAACACATCTGCCAGGCCGCGAAAGACGCCCTCGACGAGGGGCTCACCTTCTACGCCCCCGGCTACGGGGACCCGGAATTCCTCGCGGGCGCCTGCGAGGCCATCCGCCGCGAATCGGGTGGCGAATACCTCCCCGAGGACGTTTTCGCCACCAACGGGGCGAGCTCGGGCATCTACACCGTGATGACCGCCTTCCTCGATCCGGGCGATGAAGTCATCATCATGGACCCGACGTTTTCCCTCTACTCGCACGTAGCGCGCCAGCTCGGCACGGTTCCCGTCCTCGTTCCCCACGACGCCGCCTACCACCTCGACCTCGGCGCCATCCGCGCGGCCATCACCGATAAAACGCGGCTCATCCTGTTCTGCAATCCGAACAATCCGACCGGAGTCGTCTACACGCGGGATGAGGTCCAAGCGCTCGTCGGGCTCTGCGCCGAGAAGGATCTCCTTCTGGTTTCGGACGAGGCCTACGACCAGATCCTCCAGCCCGGCTACGAGCACGTCCCCATCCTCTCGTTCACGGAGCACAAGGATCGGACCATCCTCCTGAAATCGCTGTCGAAGACCTATTCGATGACCGGCTGGCGGGTGGGATACATGGTCACGCCGCCGGGCCTCACCTCGCTCCTCTTCGGGGTCCACCGCTCCATCAACGGGCCGATTTGCACCTTCGTCCAGCGGGCCGCCGCGGCGGCGATGCGCGGCCCCCAAGAGTGCGTCGCGGACATGGCGGAGGAATACTTCAAGCGCGGCAGCCTGATACACCAGATGGCGAAAGAGATTCCCGGCCTGCTCCCCGTCGAGCCGCAGGGAGGCTTTTATCTATATTGCCGCTACGAGTTTCCGTTTTCATCGGCCGAGATGCGCAAAAGGATCTGGGAGTCGGGGGTGGCGGTCCGGAGCGGCTCGGAGTTCGGCGCCACGGGCGAGGGCCACCTGCGCTTCACATACTCGGTGAATGAGGCGACGATCGAAAAGGGAATGAACATCATTGGGGAAGTATTCAAGCAGCTTGGGTAATCCGCCTTTTTTCGGGAGGTACGGCAGGATGCATCGATCGGATATCCGGAGACCTTGGAAATCGACGAAAATATTTTCCCGTCTCCTGTTTGTCCTCGTCCTCGTTTTTCTCGCGGGGTGTTCGGAGGAAAAGAAAAAAACCGTCGTTTCGGCGAACCTGTGCCTGACGCTTCCGAACGGGATGATACTCGGACCCTACGACACGAAAAAGGAATGCCAGACGGCCCGGGATAACATGCCGGACGGAAAATGCCAGGTCTGCGCGAAAAAAACGAAATAAAACGCCTCCGGGACGCCATACCCGGCCAAACTCTCCGCTCGATTCCCGTCCGGCCCGGGCCGGCCTTGATTCGCTCCGTCTGGGTGATTAGAATTTGATGGACCACCCGAAGAAGCGATCGGTTCTCATTCCATGGATAAAACCATGAACGCCAAAATTATGGTCGAGGCGCGCGACGTCCATAAATTCTATGGGGATTTCGAGGCCTTGTGCGGGGTGTCGATGGTGATCTCCGAGGGCGAGGTGGTCGTCATCTGCGGCCCCAGCGGCTCGGGGAAAAGCACCTTCCTGCGATGCATCAACGGCCTGGAAAGGATTCAGGCGGGGGAACTCATCGTGGACGGCCTCTCGGTGACCGACCCGAATACGAACATGACCGACCTCCGCTCCGAGGTGGGAATGGTTTTTCAGCAGTTCAACCTCTATCCCCACATGACGGCCCTTCAAAACATCACGCTTGCCCCCATCAAAGTGCGCGGCTCAAGCCGGCCCGATGCCGAAAAGGCGGCACATGAACTTCTGGACAAGGTGGGCATCCCCGAAAAGGCGGAAGCCTATCCCTCGGAACTCTCGGGCGGCCAGCAGCAGCGCGTCGCGATTGCGCGGGCGCTCGCCATGCGCCCCAAGGTGATGCTCTTCGATGAGGCGACGAGCGCCCTCGACCCGGAGGTCATTCACGAGGTGCTGAACGTCATGCTCGACCTGGCGCGCGAGGGAATGACGATGGCCGTGGTGACGCACGAGATGGGGTTCGCCAAGGAGGTAGCCAGCCGGGTGGTCTTCATGGACGAAGGGCTCATCGTCGAAACAGCCGATCCCAACGTGTTCTTCTCCAACCCCCGCGAGGAGCGCTCGAAGCAGTTTCTCGAAAAAATCCTCTAGCCGCGTTCCGCCGCGGCGGCCGGGCGCGGCGCGAAATCAATTTACTTTTGCCCGGCAGGCCCCTTCGCAAGGCCCACATAGTACAGCACGGCCAAATCGACGATGGGAATAACGGTCAAAACGCTCAGCCATTTAGAGTGCCCCGCCTTTTGGAATATCTTCCATAGCGGGAAAATAATCACCAAGCTGAAAAGAATTATTCCAAGCAACTCCATCGCTCCTATCAGCGGAAACATCTTTTTCCCCCTTCCATCAATCCACCAAAAAATGAGAAATGCATTGATCACCCGGCTCATGGTTGCTCCATAAAGAAGCGGACAAGTAAGGAAACTATCATCTTTCCATCCGCAGCGTTTTTCTTTTTTTATATTTTTTTCTTTTTCCCCTTTGCTCTTTTATCCTTTCGCTGTTTTCCTCATTTCTGAAATTCGCCGGTCTAAGGAATTTACGGATCGGCGAAAGCGGGTGGTCGTGACCGGGTACTTGTCGATGTAGAGCCCGTCCAGAAAATCCGCAGCCGGGATTTTTCGTCGCCATCGCCCGAGGTCGAACCCATGACGATTCACCCGGCGGGAACATGGACCATCGGAGCGCCGATGCCCAAGCGACCGTTCGGGATTCAGGAGCGGCGGACGGGGAGCCAATCTGCCCCACGGTTTCCCATTACCGAGGTCACGGCAATCTCCCGTCCACGCTGGCTCCCCATGGGGAGTCGGTATCCATTATCCTATCAGCATGACACGGAAGAGTTCATATGGGTTAGATACAAGGTCGGTTTGGTTCGTGACCATCAAGGGCAATTCAATTTATACGGA
>DNYS01000145.1:0-133 GCA_003506735.1 Nitrospinota bacterium | reverse complement strand
TATCACAATCAATGTTCATGAAACGGACCGGCGCCTGGTATTTTTCAACGAAACCGGGAAGCGTTTCTTCAAACCAGCCATTGTGAAGAATTACATTTTCTTGAACGGATGGAATTACACCCTTCGTGCTGTA
>DNYS01000108.1:4068-6024 GCA_003506735.1 Nitrospinota bacterium | reverse complement strand
TTTTCGCCCAACATCAAGGAGCGGCGGGATTATTCCTGCGCCATCTTCGACAGGGAAGGAAAAATGGCCGCCCAGGCGGCTCACCTGCCCGCTCATCTGGGCTCGATGCCCATGTCGGTCGAGTACGTCATCGACACCATGGAGCTGGCCCCGGGCGATGTGGTGGTGCTGAACGATCCTTTTCGCGGCGGGAACCATCTGCCCGACATCACGATGATCTCGCCGGTTTACACAAAGGGCGCTCAGGGAAAGAGCCGCCTCGTCTATTACGTGGCCAACCGCGCCCACCATTCCGACGTGGGCGGCATCGCACCCGGCTCGATGAGCATCACGACCGAGATTTTTCAGGACGGTGTCGTGATTCCCCCCGTGCGGCTCGTGCGGGAGGGGAAGATGGACGGAGATGTCCTCTCTCTGATTCTCGCCAACGTGCGCACCCCCGAGGAGCGGGAGGGGGATCTCGCCGCCCAGATAGCGGCCAACCGGGTGGGGGAGCGGCGGCTGCTCGAAATCACCGGGCGCCACGGCCTCTCGATGACCCTCCGCTACACCCGGGAGCTTCAGGCCTATGCCGAACGGTTGACCCGCGCCGCCATCCGGAGCATCCCGGACGGCGCCTACCGCTTCGAGGACGCGATGGAGGACGACGGCTTCGGGAGCGGGCCCGTGCCCATCCGGGTCGTGGTGACGGTCAAGGGAGATCGCCTGCGGGTGGATTTCACCGGCTCGGCGCCCCAGACGCGCGGCAGCGTAAACGCCGTGGAGAGCATCGCACGGACGGCCGCCTACTACGCGGTCCGGTGCCTGGTGCCCTACGACATTCCGAACAACTCGGGGTGTATGGACCCGATCGAGGTGATCGCGCCCGAGGGCACCGTGGTGAACAGCCGCTTTCCGGCGGCGGTGGCGGGTGGAAACGTCGAGACCAGCCAGCGCATGGTGGACGTGGTCCTGGGGGCGCTGGCCAAGGCGTGTCCCGGGCTGGTCCCGGCGGCATCGTGCGGCACGATGAACAATCTCTCCATCGGCGGAATCGACCCCTGGCCTGGTGTGAGGCAGGGCAGGCCCTTCGCCTACTACGAGACAACCGGGGGCGGGATGGGGGGCGGCCCGGCGGGCCCCGGCGAGGACGCCATCCACACCCACCTGACGAATACGATGAACACCCCCATCGAGGCGCTCGAGCACGCCTATCCCTTCCGGGTGCGGCGCTACGGGGTGCGGCGCGGCAGCGGTGGCCGGGGCCAGCACCGTGGAGGGGACGGCATCATCCGCGATATCGAACTGAGGACGGACGCAACGGTCTCGTTCATGACCGAGCGGAGGGAGATGGCCCCCTATCCGCTCGCGGGCGGGGAGTCGGGGAAGAAGGGGCGAAATTCGATCCTCAGCGGGAAAAAAAGAATTCCCGTGCCCGGCAAGGCGCGCCTCGAAGTCCGGGCGGGAGATGTGATCTCACTCGAGACGCCGGGCGGCGGCGGATGGGGGAAGCGCCCCGCGAGGCGGAAGAAGACCTGATCGTGCGCCGGGGAGGCGGGGCGGTTGAAGCCCGAAAATCCGCTCCCCACAACGCGCCGGATCCATGTATAATAGAATGGTATTTAGAGAGGGAGCGAATGGACGGTGCGGCTGATCCCGTATGATTCGGGTTCGGCCGCATTTTGTTGTTGTGAACCCTTTTGTTGTTGTGATTCTTTTGAGGCTGGCCGGCGATGGCTGATGGATGCGTGCTTTACCTGAACGGCGAAATCATCGAAGAGAGCCAGGCGCGCATTTCTCCATTCGACCGGGGGTTTCTCTGGGGAGATGGGGTGTATGAGATTACGCCCTGCTTCGATGGCCGCCTTTACCGGCTCGAAGATCATATCGATCGGCTTTACCGCTCGCTCCGGTACGTGCGCATCGAACCGGGGATGACGCCCGGGGAGATGGAGCGGGCGACGCTCGACACCCACA
>DNYS01000108.1:3346-3976 GCA_003506735.1 Nitrospinota bacterium | reverse complement strand
GCGCCGAAGGCGACGGTTCTGATTTTCTGGCGGCTGGCCGACAGGGAGAATGTCGCCCAAAACGCGCGCGAGGGCATCCGCCTCGCGGTGACGGCCACCCGGCGGACGCCGCCCGAATGCGTCGAGCCCCGCGCCAAGGTCACGAGCAAGATGAACCAGATTCTCGCCGAACTCGACGCGGCGGCGAGCGGATCGCTCTCGCTCATGCTGGATATTCACGGAAACGTCGCCGAAAACTCGGTGGCGAATTTTTTCATCGTCCGGGACGGCGTCCTCTGGACGCCCCCCGGGCGGAACATCCTCGAGGGGGTGACGCGCAAGTCCGTGTTCGAACTGGCCAGCCGGCTGGGCATTCCGGTCGAGGAGCGCAACTTCACGATGTACGATGTAGCGCAGGCGGAAGAGTATTTTATTACCTCGAGCGCCATCTGCGCCATGCCGGTCAGAGAAGTGGACAGTTTCCGCCCCAAGGCAGGGTCGCCGGGTCCGGTTACGCGGCGGCTGATGGATGCCTTCACCGAGGATACGGGCTACGATTTCCAATCGCGGCCGGCGGCCGCGGCGAAGGCCCGCCCGCAGGGTTAAACAGGCTCCCGCGCGCCGTCCGGATCGTGCGCGGGACGATGGGAG
>DNYS01000108.1:0-3182 GCA_003506735.1 Nitrospinota bacterium | reverse complement strand
CTCCAGTCCAACCTCAAGCACGAGGCGAGCCGGTTGATGGACAAAATTCAGGAGGCGGAACTCATCGAGGATCTGCCCATCGGCGGCGACCGCGTGACCATCGGAACCGAGGTGACCCTGTTCGATCTGGATAAGGACGAAGAGATCACCTACAAAATTCTCGGCGAGCAGGAGAGCGATTTCAAGAACGGAATCCTCTCCTTCCAGGCGCCCCTCATCCGCGGGCTTATGCAGAAAGAACCCGGCGATGAGGTGCTGGTGCAGCTTCCGGGCGGCACGCGGAATTTCGAAATCGTCGATGTGAAGAAAATCGATTTTTCCTGAGCACATGAAAAGGCCGGACCTCAGCGATCGTCTTCTTGCCTATCTCATCTTCGCGGCCGCCATCGTAATCGTTACCTGGTTCGCCCTCCTTCCGGACCGTGCCCCGGCCTGGAAGCTGCCAGGAAGCCCGCGCCTTTACGTCATCGCCGTTGTGGGTTCGCTCCTCCTTTTGGTCTCGGTCCTGTTCGTGTTCGCCAAGCGGACCGGACGGTGGGGCTCCCCGGTGGGCTGGTTCACGGCCCATGTCGCGGCGGCCGCTGCGGGCAGCGTTCTCGTGGCGATCCATTCGGCGGGCTTTCTGCGTTACGTCCCGGCCCTCCTGCTGGTGGCCCTGCTGGGATTGGCCGCGCTCGGGGTCTGGGCGCGTATCCTGCTCTCCCGCCGGATATCGGCCACCTTCGCCGAAAAGCACGAAAGCTTCGCGCCCGTCTCGGGTGCTGACCGGGAGCGCCTCGGGGCGATCATCCGGGAAAAAGAGGGCCTGCTCGAAAAACTCTCGCCGGGGGCGCGGGAAGGAACGTTTTCGCCGGCCCTGGGGCACTGGCTGGCGCGTCCGGGCCTGACGCGAGCCTATGCACGGCTCGTCCGGGAGGAAAGCGGCCTCCTGGGGACGCGGGGGATGGTCCCCGCCGCCCAGGCCTACTGGCGCCGGCTCCACATGGGACTGGCCGCGCTCTTCGTCCTGGGCCTCATCGGCCACATCGTCACGGTCACCTTTTTCGCCGGTTATGTCTCCGGGGGCGGAGTGATATATTGGTGGCATCTCGCCGCGTGGTGAGTGGAACCGGCCCGGCAGCGCGCCGGGCAACGGAGGGCATCTTGGGCCAGCTATCCCTCATGATCGATCTGGAGCGCTGCTTCGGCTGCAAGAGCTGCGAGGCGGCCTGCAAGCAGGAGCACCGCCTCGGCCCGGGCGAGTACCGGAACAAGGTCGTCTGGCTGGGCGATGCCGATGAGGGCGGGCTCGATTTTCTCACGCTGACCTGCCAGCACTGCGAGCGCCCCGCCTGCCTCCGGGCGTGCCCGGTGAATCCCAAGGCAATCACCAAGGACCCCCTGACGGGGGTGGTCGAGGTCATCGAGGATCGGTGCACCGGCTGCGGGGAGTGCGTCGTCGCCTGCCCCTACAGCGCGATGGGGTACGACCCGGCGGGACACCACGCCGTCAAGTGCGACCTCTGCCCGGACCGGCGCGCCGAGGGGCTGGAGCCTGCCTGCGCGAGCATCTGTCCGGGCCATGCCATTCAATTCGGGGAGCGGAGCGGCCTCCTCGAGCGGGCCGCGAGCGAGGAGCGCACCGTCCGCGACCACGATCATTTCCTCCTGAAGCCCCAGACGATTTATCTCGAGCGCATCGGCGGCGGCGGAAACGCCGCGGGCGGAAATGGCGGCGGGGGCGGAAGTTCCGTCCATCCGCCCGCCGGGTTGGGACGGCGGCCCGCCTTCGCGGATGCACCCGGAGCCCAAAAAGTATTTGTGGAAAAGGGGCCCGCCTTTCCCTACGGCGAGGCCCGGGAGGATGCCGCGCCGGACCGCGTCGAGGCGGGCGGATGCAACATCTGCTTCAATTGCTGCAGCGTGAAGTTTCATTTCCGGGGAAAGGAACTGGTGAAGATCACCGGCAACGAGGAGGACCCCGTCCTCAAGGGGAAGCTTTGCCCCAAGGCGCAGTTCACCCTCCAGATGTACCACAGCGAACACCGGCTCACCCGGCCCCTCAAGCGGGTTGGGAAACGGGGAGAGGGCCGCTTCGAGCCCATCGGCTGGGACCAGGCGCTGGACGAGATCGCTGATAAGCTCCGGGGCGTGCGCGAGAAATGGGGCGCGGAGGCCCTCGCCATGTTCGTTGGAACCCGGGCGGGCCTGATCACCAAAAGCGGCTACGCCCGCCTGTTCAGCCAGATGTGGGGAACGCCCAACTTCGAGGGGACCGACCCCTTCTGCGCCTCGGGAAAATCCATTGCCTACGACCTCACCCAGGGTGCGGTCGGCAGCGGCAACAGCTACACCCCCGGCGACATGGGCAGCGCGGAGATGTACCTCTACATCGGGGACAATCAGGCCGAGACACGTCCGGTTTATTTCGGGATGATCAACGACTGGCGGATCAAAAACCGCGCCCGGATGGTTGTCGTCGATCCCCGGCGCACCGTCACGGCCTCCAAGGCGGACACGTGGCTGCCCATCCGGCCGGGGACGGACATGGCGCTGGCACTGGCCATGGCGGGCCATATTCTCACGTGCGATCTGCACGATCAAAAATTCTGCGCGGAGTGGGTACTGGGCTGGGAGCTGTGGCGTGACTTTATCCTCGAGAAGGGCTACACGCCCGAATGGGCGGAGCCGCTGACCGGCCTTCCGGCCGGGGAGATCCGCGCGCTGGCCGAAGACGTCGCCCGCGCCGACGGGTGCGTCATCTTCGGGAGCCGGGGCCTGAACCAGCACACCAACTCCGTCCAGACGAACCGCGCCCTGATGTTCCTCGCCGCCATCACGGGCAACTGGGGCCGGAAGGGCGGGACCTATTTCAACATGACGGCGGGGCCTCCCATCGCGCCGGACGCTCCCGGGGAGCGGAGGCCGAAGATCGCCAAGCCCCGCATTCGCCGGAGCCCTGCCGGCTGGATCGAGGCCATGCGGACGGGCGCCCCCTATCCCGTCCGGGCGCTGATCGCGTGCAACAATCCGATGGCGCAATGGCCGGGCCAGGACGATGCCCGCGAGGCTTTCGGGAGCCTCGACCTGTTGGTTCACATTGAATTATTCCAGAACGAAACATCGGCCTTCGCGGACTACGTCCTTCCCGCCGCCGGGGGGATCGAAAAGGGCGAGGTCGGCCGGACGAACGACGACCGCCG
>DNYS01000267.1:18748-25879 GCA_003506735.1 Nitrospinota bacterium | reverse complement strand
ACCGATGTGAGGGGGGCACGTCAGCTTTAAAGAGGGCTTTGACGATTTCGATGTGACCGGATCGAGTCGCCGCCATCAGAGCGGTATCGCCATCATTATCTTTCTCGTTCAGGTCCGCTCCGGTCCAAATGAGCGCACGGACCTTTATCAGGTCTCCAAGCATGGCGGCTCTTGATAAAGGTGGAAAGGACGGAAGAGACTCATAGTTTGCGCCCCCGCAACCGCCAGCAAGGAAGAGGGCGAAAAACAGTGCAAGAATGACTCCGAGGGATTTTCGGTTGGAGGCGTTCATCTTCCGCATGACGGTCCTCCCGGAGGGGATGCGCGGGAAGGTCTGTTTCTTAATCAGTTAGAATACTACATGAATGTATCCGGATGGAATATCCCCACTTTTTTTACGTAACCGCGCACCACCGCGCATTTCCGGTTGCCGGGTTTTCACCCGACGGACGTATGTTTATCGCGATGTTGAATGCAGGAGAGAAAGGGGCTTCCCCGAAGGAGGGCCGGTTGCGCAGGGATGGGCCGGTTTCGGGAGGTTGAGGGAGTTTGAGGGAGAAGTTTTCAGGGGTGGGGCATAGCCGGTTGCAGGAGGCAGGCTAGGGGTTTTCGCCCACCATGCGCCGGATGCGCCCGCGGATTCGGGAAATGGCCTTCGAGTGAATCTGGGAGACACGCGATTCGGTCACCTCGAGGACGGCGCCGATCTCCTTCATGCCCATTTCTTCGTGGTAGTAGAGCGAGAGGACGAGGCGCTCGCGCTCGGGCAGGGCGTCGATGGCCTGGGCGAGGAGGCCCTTGAGCTCCTCGAAGGCGTGCCGGGCCTCGGGGTTGTCCTCCTCGAGGCCGGAGAGGGTGTCGAAGAGGGTGCGGCCGCCCTCTCTGTCGGTGCCGCGGTCGATCACGTCATCGAGGCTGAGGAGGGCGAGGCCGGCCGAGCGGGAGAGCATGTTCTGAAACTCGACGATATCGACGCCGAGCGATTCGGCCACTTCCTCGTCGCTCGCCGGGCGGCCGAGCTCTTGTTCGATGCGGGAGAAGGCGTTTTCGATCTTGTTGTAGCGCTGGCGAACGGAGCGGGGAATCCAGTCCATGGCGCGCAGCTCGTCGAGCATGGCGCCCCGGATCCGGAATTCGGCGTATGTCTTGAAGCGGACCTCGCGCGAGGAGTCGTACTTTTCGATGGCGTCGATGAGGCCCAGGACGCCCGAGCTGATGAGGTCGTTGACGTCGATATGCGGGGGGAGGCGCATGGCCAGGCGGTTGGCGATGAATTTGATCAGCGGCGTGTAGCGGATGATCAGCTCGTCGCGGCCGGAGGCGTCGAAGTCCTTATCTGGGCTCATCGCATGGGCCCTTATTCATCGTCTTCCGAAAAGAAGAGCATCAGAATCAGGCTGAAGATGCCGCCGGCCACCGCAAAGACGGCAGCGGCCTTAACCGAGCGGTAAAGGGAAAGGGTGATCGATACGCCCGAAAGCAGGCCCATGCCCAAAGCGAGGCTGAACGCGAGCACCCCGAAGGCCACGGATATTTTCATCAGGATCGAGGTGATGAGCTGCGTGTTCAAGGCTCATTCCTTCCGGGCGTGGCGCTCGATGCGCAAGCAATCCGGGATCGAGAAGATTTCATCGATCCGCTAGGCCATCTGGGCCGCGAGGCGGCGCCAGAAAAATTGCATGTGCCCGGCCGGAATCTCGTCCTGGGGAAGATGATGGATTCGGTCGGCCAGCCTCCTGAGGCATCTGGATGCGATGGTCTTGGGAAAGGCCAACGCCAGCGCCTTTTGCTTTCGAATGGCCTGGACCACGTTCGGATCGCGGGTGATGTGGCCCAGATAGCTCGTGGAGACGTCCAGGTATTTGTCCGATACCGTGCTCAGGCGGCGGTAAACGTTTTTTCCCTCGGATTCGTTTTCCACCATGTTGGCCAGAATCCAGAAGCGGTAGTCCCGGCGCGCCTCGCTGAGGACTTTCATCAGCGCATAGGCGTCCGTCATCGATGTGGGCTCGGGGGTGGCGACGAGGATGACATCCTGGACGGCATGGTTGAAATAGAGGACCTGGCGGCTGATCCCGGCGCCGGTGTCCAGGATGAGGTAGTCGAACGGCTCCTCCAGGGCTTCGAGTTCGCCAAAGAGTGTTGCCTTCGCCTCCTCGCTCATGTCGGCCAATTCGGCCACGCCCGATCCGGCCGGGAGAACGCGCACCCCGCCGGGGCCGTCGAGGAGGACATCGGAGATTCCCTTCTCGCCTGAAAGAACATGCTCGAGGGTGAACCGGGGCTTTAGGCCCAGCACGATATCGACGTTGGCCAGGCCCATATCGGCATCGAGGAGGAGAACCTTCGTCCCCATCTTGGAGAGCCAATAGGCCAGGTTGACGGCAACGCAGGTTTTGCCCACCCCGCCCTTGCCGCTTGTGACGGACAGCACCCGGACGCGGGCACCTTCCCCGGGCGAATCCGACTTTTCCGAATCTTTGACGGCCAACGAATCGACCTCCCGATCGCTCAAATCGCGACTCCCTCGGCGGGCGCATATTCCGGCGCGACCGGAAGAACCAGCCGCGCGAGCTTCTCCGGGGCCGCCACTTCCAGATCGCCGGGGATCTTTTGTCCTGCGGTCAGGTAGCTAAGCGGCACACCCAGATTCATGTGCACCTCAAAGATTACACCAAATCGGCTCGCTTCATCCAGCTTGGTAAAGATAAGGCCATCCAGGCCGGTCCGCGAGAAGCTCTCGCCCATCCGTTTTAGGTCCTCCGAGTGCGTATTGGCGGCCAAAACAAGATAGTTATCGCCCGGGCGGCCCTTCCCGAAAATCCTGTCGAGCTCGGCCATTCCGGCCTCATCCCCGATGCTCATGCCCGGCGAATCGACCAGGACCACATCCGCCCGGCGGAACTTGGCCAGCGCCTGGTCGAGTTGCTTCTTCGAGCCGGCGGTGATGAGGGGCAAGCGGAGCAGATTGGCCAGAAACTTCATGTATTCGGACCCGCCCGCCCGGTGGGTGTCCAGCGTGATCAGTCCGACGCGAAGCTTTTTCCTCGTGCACTGAGCCGCGATTTTGGCGATCGTCGAGCTTTTTCCGGCCCCCGTCGGCCCTATAAAGTTACTGATCGCCGGCCCCTCATCCCCCATCTGGCGGATTCGGACAGGCCCCTTCAAATCGAAGAGGAGGGAAAGAATTTTCGCTACCTGCTTTCGGTGGGAGGCCAGCGATCCGTTCCTGGAATCCCCATTTTCCCTCTCGGCACGGGAGAGAATTTCCCTCGCCGTCTCCTCCTCGATGCCGCTCTCGGAAAGCTCATAGAACAGGTCGGAATACGGCGATTCCGTTTCCGCCATGGGTCCGGGCAATACGCCCTCATCCACGGCGGGACCCATTTCATCGGCCCTCTCATCGCAGGCCTCCAGCCCTTCGTCCCCGAAAGGAACGGGGTCGGCCGACTCCATTTCGGGATTCGTCGCCTCGACCTCGACCAGCGAACCTCCGGCCAAACCGAAATCTCCCCGGCTCACTTTCCGGGTCGATACGATGATGGCGTCCTCGCCGAGCGCAGCTTTTATCTTATCCAGCGTTTCTCTCAAATCTTTTCCGCGAAACCGTCTTGTTCTCATGACACACTCACCGTCCCTAAACTTTGGATGCGAACGCCCGATGCGACTTCGTTATGGCTAAGAATCGCCAGCTGCGGGATGAACCTCTCCGTAAACTTTCTCAGGTGTCCCCTGATGGCCGGAGAGGCCAGCAGCACGGGCTGAGTAGTGGAAGACTCAAACCGTTCCATTTGACTTTGAATTGAGCGCAGGAGGCGGTCCGCCTGCGTTGGGTCCATGGCCAAGTAGCTGCCATGGTCCGTATGCTGAAGCGAGTTCACCAGGACGCTTTCCGATTCGGCGTCCAGCGTGATGACATTGATGGCCCCCGTATCTCCTCCATATTGGTGGGTCAGATTCCGGGCCAGGCGGCTCCGGACGTATTCAGTCAGCACATCCGGATCCTGCGAGATGGGGGCATAATCTGCCAGGGTCTCCAAAATCGTTACGAGATCCCGGATGCCCACTCCCTCGCGAACGAGATTCTGCAGAACCTTCTGAACCTGCCCCAGTGGCAACAAATTGGGGATTAGCTCTTCGACGATCTTGGGATGGGCTTCGTTCACCTTGTCGATCAGGCTTTGCGTCTCGCTCCTGGTGATGAGCTCGTTGCCGTGTTTTTTGATGAGTTCGGTCAGGTGGGTGGCCATGACGGTGGCCGGGTCCACAACGGTGTATCCCAGGAACTGGGCCCGCTCCTTGTTGGTGGGGGTGATCCACAGGGCAGGAAGATTGAACGCCGGCTCGGTGGTCGGAATACCGGGAATGGGCGACTCCACCGTCCCGGTGTCCATGGCAAGGAAGTGATCCATCATGATCTCGCCACGCGCGACCTCCACCCCCTTCAGGAGGATGACGTACTCCCCCGGCTTGAGCTGCAGGTTGTCCCGGATATGGAGGGGCGGAACCACCAGCCCCATCTCGGTCGCAAACTGGCGCCGGATCGAGCGAATTCTCTCGAGGAGCTCGCCGTTCTGGCGGACATCCACCATCGGTATCAGGCTGTAGCCCACGTCGAGCCCAAGGAGATCGACCTGAAGGAAAGGCTCCATGCTCTCAGAGGCCGTCGATGGCGCCTCGGCCGATTCGGCGGCCGCCTCCTCTTCCTCGCGGAGAATTTCGGCCTTCTTGGACTGGGAGAGGAAATAGGCCACCCCACCCGAAACACCGGCAAGGAGGAAAAAGGGAAACTTGGGGAGCCCAGGGAACAGGGCCATCAAGAAGAGAAGGCCTGCCGCCACGCCGATCGCTCGGGTGTGTCTCAAAAGTTGGGAGGCCATCGTGGCCCCGAGGTGGGTCTGCCCGGCCGACCGCGATACGACGATGCCCGCGGCGGTTGAGATGAGCAGCGAGGGAATCTGGGCCACCAAGCCATCACCCACCGTGAGGAGAGAGTAGGTGGCGGCCGCCTTGCCGATAGGCAACCCCCGCTGGAACACACCGATAGCCAGGCCGCCCAGAAGGTTGATGAATGTGATGATCAGCCCTGCGATGGCGTCCCCTCGGACAAACTTGCTCGCGCCGTCCATGGCTCCGAAGAAATCCGCCTCTTGGCTGATTTGCTCGCGACGCCTGCGCGCTTCGGACTCATTAACGAGGCCCGCGTTCAGATCCGCGTCGATGGCCATCTGCTTTCCGGGGATGGCATCGAGCGTAAAGCGGGCGGCAACCTCGGCAATCCGGCCAGCGCCCTTGGTGATTACGACGAAATTGATGATGACGAGGATGATGAAGATGATGAAGCCAACAATATAATTCCCGCCGACAACGAAGTTTCCGAACGCCTGAATCACCTGGCCGGCACCGCCGGGCCCCTCATGGCCTTTCAGAAGAATCAGCCGGGTGGAGGCAACGTTCAGCGAAAGACGGAAGAGCGTCGTAATCAGCAAAAGAGTGGGAAAAACGCTGAATTCCAACGGCTCGATGGTGTAAAGAGAAACCAGGAGAATGACAAGGCCAAAGGTGATGCTGAAGGACAAAAGCGCGTCCAGCAGCGAGGGCGGAATTGGGAGAATCATAACCAGCAAGATTCCAACGACGCCGATGGCCATCGCCACGTCGCTGTTTTTCGTTAATTTTTCAATGCCAGATAACTCGTTCATGAATCCTTCCCTCTACCTTTCCTATGCAGCTGCGCGATTGAGCGTGTATACGTACGCGAGAACTTCTGCCACCGCCTTGTAAAAATCGCCTGGAATCGCCTCACCCACCTGAACCGCCTGATAGAGGCCGCGCGCCAAAGGCTTGTTTTCGACGATGACAATGTTGTGTTCTTCGGCCACTTCCCTGATTTTCTGGGCGACAAATCCCCTGCCCTTTGCCACGACCATGGGCGCTTCCATTTTTTCGCGGTCGTACTGGATGGCGATGGCGAAGTGCGCCGGGTTCGTGATGACCACATCCGCCTCGGGGACGGAGCTCATCATTCGTTTGCGGGAGATCTCGCGCTGGATCTGGCGCACCCGGCTTTTCACCAGTGGATCGCCCTCTCGCTGCTTGAATTCCTGCTTCACCTCGTCTTTTGTCATCTTGATGCTTTGTTCGAAGGAATAGCGCTGGAAGGCGTAATCAATAGCGGCAAGGATGATCAACACCGCAGCGCACCGGATTGCGATTTTCAACGCGATATCCGCGAATTGCACCAAAATTCCGTGGGCCTCCATCTGTGTCAATTGAGGCAGCAGCACCCACGCCTCGCGTATCGTGAAATAGCCCACGTAGCCCACGAGGGCGATTTTGGCGATGGACTTGAATAGATCCATCCAGCCCTGCTTGCCCAGCAACCTTTTCACACCCTCGAGGGGGTTGAGCTTGCTGAATTTGGGGACCAACGCCTTGGGAGAGAACAGGAAGCCGAACTGGAGGATTTGGGAGGCCAGCGAGAACACTATGACCAGGACCATCAACGGGAGAATGGCTTCCCCCAATCCCATGGCGGCTTCGAGTAACGCCTTCAGCGCCGCGTCTGGAGTTTCGACCTGTGTCGATGCAGCCGTGAAAAAATACCGGGCCGTTTTCAGGAGGGAATTGCCCATGCTCGCCCCGAAATAATGGAAATAGGCAATTCCCGCGGCAAGGACGGCGACCGATGTCACCTCCCTGCTTTTGGCGACCTGGCCCTTCTCGCGCGAGTCCTCGCGCCGTTTTTGGGTTGCCGGTTCCGTTTTTTCGTCTTGATCTGGAGGCATATCCGGCTCCTAAAACGCCCTTGTAAAACGCATCATGACAGCGGCCATATCCGTGAGTGTTTGCCCGTACAAAATGCCGAACATGGACGCGGAGAAAATCAACACCGTGAAACCAATGACAATTTGAAGCGAGAGGCCGACGATGAAGATATTCATCTGCGGCACCGTCCGGGCTACGATTCCCAGCGCCACGCTCGACAGCAACAAGACCACCATCGTGGGCGCGGCGAACTTGAGGGCGAGAACGAAAACGTTCTTCGACGTTTCGATGAAGAGCGCCCACAAATTGGCGGTTGGCGAGAATCCCATCAGGGGGATTCGCTTAAAACTTTCAGCGATGGCG
>DNYS01000267.1:14005-18583 GCA_003506735.1 Nitrospinota bacterium | reverse complement strand
CCCATGACCTCGGCTGCCATATCCACCGCCACGATGAACAGCCGGGCCAGTAGGCCCAGCGACACGCCAAGCAGGATCTCATTTACGCCCAGCGCGGCCAGTCGGTGGAGCGGAATTTCCGAAAGCAGCATGCCCGGCCCCACAATCTGGAGCATCGCCAGGCTCACCCCGACCGAAAGGCCGATTTTCACGGTCTTCGGGACCACCGATGCGCTGAAAAGCGGCGCAGCCATAAGAATCGCTCCCACTCTCAGGAGAACCAGGACGAAGCGTTCGAATTCGAGTGTCGAGAAGTTGACGTACTCCATTCGTCCGCCTCGCTACCGGGCCATGCTGGGCAAGGTGCTGTAGAGGTTGACCGTGAAATCGACCATCGTCTGGAGCATCCAAGGAAAAGCGAACATCAGGACCATGACGGTCACCAAAATCTTGGGCACAAACGTCAAGGTCATTTCCTGGACCTGCGTGACCGCCTGGACGATGCCCACCAGGACACCAATCACCAAGCCAGCGCCTAAAATCGGGCCCGAAATAATCAACATCATCTCCATAGCGTCCTGCATGATCGTCATGACTGCTTCTGGAGTCATGAGGCTTCCTCCCTATCCTTGCCCCGCATCAGGCGATGCTCCGCATGAGGGAGCCGACGATCAGGGCCCACCCATCGACCATGACGAAGAGCATCAATTTAAAGGGCAATGAAATCAGGATCGGGGGCAGCATCATCATTCCCAGCGACAAAAGAACGGACGCCACGACCATATCGATCACTAAAAACGGAATGAAAAGCATGAATCCGATTTGGAACGCGGTCTTCATCTCGCTGATCAGAAAAGCAGGAATCAACGTCGTCAGGGGAACATCGTCCGCAGTCTTGGGCTGTTTTGCCTTCGAGAGACCGATAAACAGGGCGAGATCCTTCTCGCGGGTTTGCTTCAACATAAAGCCTCGAAGAGGCCCTGCCGCCCGCTCGGCCGCCGAGACGAAATTAATGCGTTCGGCGAAGTAAGGCTCCAGCGCTACCTTTTGGATTCGCGTTCCGATTGGCGCCATCGAAAAGAAGGTCAAAAAAACCGCCAATCCGATCAGCACCTGGTTGGGGGGAGACTGCTGCGTCCCCAGCGCCTGCCGCATGAACGACAAAACGATGATGATTCGAGTGAATGAGGTCATCATGATCAAAATGGAGGGGGCCAGCGTCAGAACCGTCAGAAGGGCCATGATCTGGAGCCCGGTGGCCACCTCTTCGATCGAACCGGGCTGGCTGAATCCAAATTGAATTTGAGGAAGCCCAAGCGGCACTTGGGCAAACACATCTCCGCTAAATCCCAGAACCGCCAGGAATAGAATAGCGGCGATGGCCAGAGCGTGTCTCATGAAAGCGTGGCTCCGTCACTCAAATCCGGAAGACGCTCAAGTCTGTTCCGAAGGCGAGCCGCCGAGCGCTTCGAGGCCGGAGTTTCCTTTTTGACACTCCTGGACCGGATGGGGTTGGAGCCGGAACGGAGTTTTGCTTGGTTGCCGGAGATGGAGCCTTCGCCAGGACCCGCACCGTTTTTCGCATGCCGGGTATAGGCCGTGAGCGCCGCCATGTTTTTGTCCTGAATCCCCTCTTTGAGACCGCCGGTCGCCGGTGCCGAAGCCGCCATCGTGGCTGCCAGCCCGGATCCTCTTTCCTCACCGCCTGGGCTCTTGATTTTATCGACTTCTTTTCCGAGCATTTTCGAGAGATGCTCGACAAAAGAGGATTCGCCCACCGAGCGAACCCGGGCTAGAGCTTCCTCGTTTTCGATTTTCGTAAGCATCGCGATGTTTTGGCCGCTAATCCCCAGAACCAATACCTCGCCCGCGACCTCGACCACAGCCAACGATTTTTTCGGTGCAAGAGTTGTTTTATGGAGGGTGCGAACAAGGCTCCCATTACCACCGAATTTCGCGACGGCGTCCGGCGCGACCTTCTTGAAGAAAAAGAAAAGGCCCAGAATGACTGTCAGGATGCCCCCCAAGGCGGCCGTGAATTTCATGGCAACCGTCGAAAAGTTCGCTACGTTAGCTCCCAGATCAGAATTTTTCCGGCCCTTCGGGACCGGCAGATTGCTGAATTTACTCCCTGTCCCCTTCGAGGATTTGAACAAGGGTTTCAGATTTTTGATGCCGCCCGCCGCCACGGCATCCTTTCCATCTCCATCCACCCGGCGTTTATTCCAAAGACCCTTTCCCTTTATTTTGAGGAGGCGGTCGAATTGGGGGGGGGAAGCCGATGCCACCGGCTTGCGGGGCGAGGAAAGAATTTGATTCAGCATCGCATCGGCGGTAAGGCCAGCCGCTGCCTTTTTCTTTTTGGAATAGACAGATGGTATCCGGTAGATGCCACCTGCAACCCGCCGGTTTCCAGTCCCAGCGGCGCGGGTCATTGAAACTCTCTCTATCCGGGGAGCACCTTGCGCCCCGTTGCGCCAGCCTTTCAGGACAGGAAGAGTGAGGGTCAGCGTGGATTTCCCAATAATCACCTCTGGTTTGTTCTTCAGGCGAGATGCGCCGCTTTTTGTCAGAATCGAAATAAAAAGCCCACCCGCGTCTTCCCGGGCCTCAAGACGGTCATAGCCGCCCTGCCCCACGTTGAACTGACGATACGGCTTCCCGGCAATCACGCCCGGCACGAACATGGAAACGCCCCTATCCTTGATTCGCATATTGGGCTTTCCCGATTTCAGGGTTCCATCAAAAAGTGCAACGAGACGAATCTTTTGAGCTCCCTCATATACGAATACTTTTTTGAGAAGTGGGGACCTCGAAGCGGCTTCGACGTTGATTTCCGCCTCAATGGTGAATCCGACCACGGCCAAGAGCATCGTCATGCATATGCAAATATTTGATATCATTGTCCGTATTGTTATTTTATCCATTTTGGAATCGCCTGAGGTTTGGAACGTCAATTTATTAACGTTCCAGAGTAAAGAGAATTGTCAATTTTCCGTCGTTCCTCGATTTGCCTATTAGTTGAACATGATCCATCAGCTTTCGGGGGCGAGAAAGTGCAAGGGTTATACCAATTCCCACATCCACCTAGGCAAATAAATGGCAATTCGGATAGATTTGGAAGGTGTCAGCTTAGATGTTATATAACAATTAGTTAACCGGATTTAAGGAGTGTCTATCTTAATTTTCGGGAAAGGCAAAATTTAGAAAATATTGGGATATTTCAAATAATTGACTGATATATCAAATTTTCGTCATTTAATTGGAGGGATGTCGAATGCCATATTATTGACGATCACGGCCGGAAACCCGCCCTTGCCGGGGGAAAAAGGCGATGGGAGATGAAAAAAAAAGAAATGCCGCCCTACCACCCCCGAACCAACGGAGGACGACAGGACGGCAATTTAAACAACGCAATGATTTTCGGGTCCTCAGGCGAGTTGCTGGATTCGCTCAATCGTACTGAGGACCTCGGTGATTCTTACACCAAACTTATCTTTCACCACGACCACTTCGCCCCGGGCAACGAGCTTTCCATTGACCAATATGTCGAGAGCCTCGCCCACCTGCTTGTTCAACTCAATTACCGAGCCCTGGCCAATTTGAAGAAGGTCGTTGATGAGCATTTTCGTTCGGCCTAATTCCACAACCATCTCTAAGGGCAAATCCATGATGAGGTCAACATTCACCTCACCGTCTTCCCCCTCCCGATCGAGGGAAACCGAAGATTCTTCCCCGATTCCCTCTTCGGTGATATCTCCTGGCGCATCTTCTTCCTGCGTCATGAGATCGCCGATCTCGTCGCCTATTTGCTCCGTTTCCTCGTTGGCTTCATCGTTCATGACGCTACTCCATCATATTTTCCGGGCGGACCATGAAAACATTACCACCAAAATCTTTCCTTCATTCCCATCAACTGAAGGGCTATTCCAGCAATCCCTGTTCCAGGGGATTGACAATATCGGTCAAGCGGATACCGAACTTGTCGTTGATTACCACCACCTCCCCGCGTGCGACAACCTGGTCATTGACAAGAATCGCCAAAGGCTCCCCTACCCTCTTATCCACCTCGACAATCTGATTCACATTCATTCTAAGCAGTTCCTTCACCACAATGGAGGCACGCCCCATCTCGACCGATATCTTCACCGGGATATCGCGGATAAATTCCAGCTCGGGGGGGATTTCAAGACGTTGGTCTTCTATATCCTCGAAAGCCGCTCGCTCTTCCTCTTCGATATCCTCAGATTCGAGGCCTCCAAGATTGACGCTTTCCCCCATCACCTAATCCTTCCAAGACGGACGGCATCCAACACCGAATATTTAATCATTGAAATTCGGATTCGGCGCCAAAGAGGTCACTTCGAGGGCGGTTTGACCTTTGATGGCGCCCGGCCTTCCTTTGAATTTGGAGATCCCCTCCACCATGATATCGATGGATTCGCTTTCCACCGTATCGAGGGGAATGATATCGCCCACGCGCATCCGCATCAGATCGCCTGCGTTGATCTTCGCCTTTCCGAGGGTGCTCACCAGGGAAACCTCGGCGCCCATGATCCGCTCCTGAAGGCGGTTCAGCCAAGCGTGGTCCACTTCCAG
>DNYS01000267.1:8818-13871 GCA_003506735.1 Nitrospinota bacterium | reverse complement strand
TCCTCGATTTCCATTTCGAAGTTAACCACCACGACCAAATCGCTTGGGGGGACGATTCCGGCGAACTGCGGGTTCACCTCGGAGCGGGAATACTCAATATTGAGTTCGTGGACAGGCCGCCATGCCGTTTGCAAATCATCAAGCAGTTTCAGGACGACTCGCTTGATAATATAGGTCTCGATGGGCGTGAAGTCCCGGCCCTCGACCTTCACTTGGGTCCTGGCCGTTCCGCCAAACAGGACGTCAACGAGGGCGAGGACCAGCTTCATCTCCAGCACCACCAGAGCGAAACCGCGCAACGGTTCCATCTTGTAAATATGTAAACTGGTCGGTACGGGCATGGTCTTCAAAAACTCGCCGAATTTAATCATGTCCGTACTGACAATGGCAACATCCACCACGCGGCGGAGCATCGCGCTGATGGCGCCCCGGAATGCACGGCTGAATCTTTGGTGAATAATTTCCAACGTGGGCATCCGGCCGCGGATAATGCGTTCCTGGCTCGTTAGATCGTAAGACACGATCCCCCCACCGCCGGAACTTTCTTCTTCATCCGCTCCACCTAAGGGGGAATCACTCTCGTCGTCAGCGACGCCTTGCAATAAAGCATCAACCTCGTCTTGGGAAAGAACCTGATTCATAACTCAACTCCTTTGGGGATCGGCCCCGTATTGGACGATTATTGAACAACAAATTCCGTAAAATATGTCTTTTTCACTTGACCCTTCTTGAGCACCGAATTCATCCGGGCCGTAAGTTCTTCCCGCAATACGGTCTTGCCGGCTATCCCCTGTATCTGCTGATATGTCTTGCTGCTTAACGCCAAAATGATCTGATCCCGAACCTCGGGCAACCTCCCCTTCAACTCCTTTTCGGAATCCTTGGTGGTGAGTTCAAGGTCTAGTTTGACCTTCAGATACCGCCGGCCGCCCGGATCGGCCAGATTTACGATAAACGTCTTGAGCGAAACGATCGGGCCGGGCAGAGACGCCTCGGACCCTCCTTCACCCTTCTTTTTTACGACATCCGCCTTTTTATCGTCACCACTTAGGACAAACCACCAAACTGCGAAGCCGCCGCCGCCTAAAACAAGGGTAGCCACGAGAGAAATGATAATCCATTTCATCGCGCCGCCTTTACTTGGTTCTTCTTGGGCAGCTTCCTGATCTTCGGGGGCCTCTGCCATATTTTCCTCTGGGTAAATTAATTGGATGCTGCGTCGTTGGCGATGACAATTTCCACCCGGCGATTGCCCAGGCGGTCTTTATCCGTCATATTTGGCTTCACTGGGCGGGAACCACCGTATCCAACGGCCGATAAACGTTGCTCTGGTACTTTACCCTTTTCAATCAAATACTTCAATACATTCACCGCCCTGGCTGCCGACAAATCCCACCGGTCGATATAACGCGAATTCACCGGTTTTTCCCGATCATCGGTGTGGCCTTCCACCGAAATCTTCTCATCGCCATCGAGCATTACTTTTGCGATCCCATCCAATACCGGAAGCGCCCCTATCCGGAGTTCAGCGGAACCCTCTTTAAACAAAAAAGAACCACTAAATACAATAACTTGCCCGTTTTTTTCTCCCTTGATCCGGACCTCACCGGTAGCGTCAAGAACATTTTCGCCCGGTCTTATATCTCCACCCTCGTCGGATTGGAGAATCTTTTTGATCACTATTGCAATTCTCATACCTCTTTTTATCTGAGCTTCCATACTCGCCTTGGATTCGGATTTGATTCCAATGACAGAGGATTCCCCCCCCTCGAGAAGGAAGGGCTTGCCGCCAAAGTGCTCAAAAGCCTCTTCGAGCTTCTTTTGGTCCACCGAGCTCATTGCCAGAAGCAACACAAAAAATGTGAGCAGGAGTGTGATGAGATCGCCAAATGTCACTAGCCAGGCATCCGGATCGGGACCGTCATCGCTCATCGTAAATCCTCAAAATTGAAACTTGAAACCGCCTACGTCGATGCTTTTTGTCGGGTCCAAGTCCTTGGGCTTCTCCTTGGCAAGGAAAGAAAATTCCACGCGCCGGTTCCGAGCCCGGTTCTCCGGGCTCGTGTTGGGCACTATTGGCCGGTAACCCGCATAACCCGCTGCTTCCACCTGGCTGCCATTGATTCCCCGATCCCGAATGACATATCGCAATGCCGCCATTGCCCTCGCTACGGAAAGCTCCCAGTTCGAGGGGTATTTCTCCGAGCCGCTAGGCACGTTGTCGGTATGGCCTTCGATCCGAATCCGGAATTTCTTCTGGCCGTCTGCAATAATGAATTTCACCATGTTGAGAATGCGGTAATTCTTGGAACGAAGCGTCGCTCCGCCCTTGGCGAAAAGGGCTGACGAGGATACTGAAATCCTGAATCCCTTGCTGGAACCGTCTATAAACACTTCTTTTTCAAAGCCTTTTGCCTTAGCAAAGTCCTGGAGCATGGCAATGGATGTCATGAACTGAATTTGCACCTTGCTCTTTCCGCTATCGCCAATCCCTTTTCCGGCAACAACCGAAGCGCCGCCTTCGAATACCCCAAAAGTGCCCTTGAGCGATTCCAGGACGACTTTGCGCTTTTCCGAATCGATGGTGGCCATGCTGACGAGGAGGATAAAAAACGCAAGAAGGAGGATGGCCAGGGCTGCCATGAGCATGGGCCCCAGATCCTTGGGTTTCGGATCGGGCTCTTTCTTTCTTTTCTTCGGTTCTTCGAGGTCGAAATCACCTTCGGTCGATGCCGCCATGGGGTCGGGCTCCGGAGCAGCCGCCGTTTAATCGTCGCTGGTTTTACGCTCGCTGGGAGGAACAAAGGACATCAGTTTCTGTTCGAGCATCCGAGGATTATCGCCGCTCGAAATGGAGATAATGCCCTCGAGCATCAACATCTTCCCGAGCATCTCTTCCTTGTGCCGCACCTGCAACTTTCCGGCGAAGGGCATGAAAATCATATTCGCCAGGATGGCGCCATAGAACGTCGTCAGGAGGGCCACCGCCATGGCCCCGCCGATCGACTCGGGGTCGGAGAGGTTCTGAAGCATCTGCACCAGCCCCACCAGTGTCCCGATCAGGCCCATGGCGGGAGAAATCGTCCCCATCGAGAGAAATATGGTCGAGCCCATGCCGTGACGCTCTTCGATATACTCGATTTCTTTTTCCAAGACATTGGCAATGGCTCTGGGCTCCAGGCCGTCCACGGCCAGCTGAATCCCTTTGCCGAGAAAGGCATCCGGCGTCTCTTTGGCAACCGTCTCAAGGGCGAGAATGCCGTCCTGGCGCGCGCGGCCGGCAAAATCCACCAAGGTGGGAATCAACGCTGCAACGCTTTGAGACTTCACAAAAAAGACGTTCATCACCACCTTCGTAACGCCCAGCACACTTGCCAGCGGAAATGTAATCAGGGTTACGCCAAGCGTTCCGCCAATAACAATGAACACCGAGGGGTAATCGACAAAAATCCCGATGCCGCTGCTTGAGAGGATGGCATAGAGAATGAGCCCGAATGCCGAGACAATGCCGAGTAGGGTGGCCAGATCCATGCGAATTGCGTTCCCAGAGAGCTGGAGGTATGAAGTGGCCTGGGATGAAAAAGATGCCTCCCCATCTCCAGGCTCTAACTCGCGCTACCGAATCACAAAAACCAATTCCAGAGCCCCGTTGGGGCATCACCGGAAAACCAGCGCCTCCGATTCCGGCCAGGGAACATTACCCCCCTTCCCGTACCCCTCCAAGCAGGTCATTTCTATCTCACTTCGATGATCGCTAGTCAAGATAGCCTTATTTTACAGGCACTTCCAGGCCGCGGCCAAATGGCCAGAGGCAGGGCCGCGGAAAGTGGGTCGATACCGGAAAGCGGCGGCACGAGGGATATGCGCCACCGCTTCAGGGAGAGAGGAGAAAGATACCGCATCGGCCATGGAAACGTGCGTCTCGGCCATTTTTTTTGGGGGGGGGCCCATTTTCCCGGCGGGGCTCCTTCCTGCCCTCCCCTTCTCGCAATCCCCTTGCCAATAATTCCATTCGGCGCTGCCGGGGAGGCCGTCCAGTGCAAAAAAAATCCGGCGGCGCGTTCGTTTTCCGCTTCCGGGGGAAAGTGAGCACGCGCCGCCGGCTATTAAAACCGGGGAAATCGAGTGAGCTTACCTCGTCAGGTTGACCACCTCGTCCAGGAGGTCTTCTGTCGTTGAGATGACCCGCGCGTTGGCCTGGAATGCCTGCTGATCCTGAATCAGCTTCACAAACTCCTCGGCGATATCGACGTTGGACAGCTCGATCGAGTTCGAGAGCACCGAGCCGAACCCAGCCCTGGCCGCCTGGCCAAGAATCGGCTGGCCCGAAGCCTGGGTTCCGGAGAAGAGGCTGGAGCCCTGGATGCTCAGGCGCTGGGGAGCGTTGAAGTTCGCCAGGATGATCCGGGCCAGGTCCCGCGTCTGACCGTTCGTGAACTGACCGGTGATGTTGCCGTTCCGGCCGACGCCGATCGCCTGCAGGGTACCGGTCGTGAACCCGTTCTGCGTTTGGTTATTGACGGCCGACTGGCCCGCGAACTGCGTAACCCCGTCCAGGCCTCCGGTGACAGAGGCGTCGGTCGTGATGGACGTTCCGAAATCGAAATCGATTTGCTGGTTCGCGGCGGAGCCGCCCTCGAAGTTGAAGCGGTTCGCCCTCGGGAAGAGGAATCCGTTTTTGTCGGCAAGGTTGATCGTATTGTCCGCGTTGACCGGGCCGAGAAACTTGTCCTCGATGTCGAGAGAGCCCGACTCGGTAAACCAGAGCCGGCCAAAAAGGACCTGCTCGTTCTCGCCATTGTCGGTCGGACCCGTTAAATCGTCGCCTCGAACGGTTCCGTTGTACTCCCAGATATTTTCGCCGATTTTCCGAAAGAAAAGCGTGATCGAATGCGGCGAGCCGAGGGAGTCGAACAGGGTGACCGAGGTCGAGAACGACGAACTGGTCAGTTTCGACGGGTCCGTGACCTCGAACGAGCCGGCTCCGTCCGTAATGAGGCTGCTCCGGTTGGCGATGGCCGTCGTCAGCGCGGTGTCGCTGATCAGGTTCACG
>DNYS01000267.1:7850-8706 GCA_003506735.1 Nitrospinota bacterium | reverse complement strand
CCATAACAGGGAGAATGTGGGGCCCGTGTCTTTTTTGATGTCGAACTTCTTGACGGTGGAATCGAACGTCACCGTATAGGTGTTGGCAGTGGTATCCGCCAACTCGAGTGCCGCCTTGATGGCGACTGCCACCTCCTTCGCCGTAACAACCGCGCCATTCGTCAGCAAACCAGCCGTCGGACCGATCAAGCTGATGTTCACGGCCCCCGGCCCGGCCGTGGTATCGAAGTCAAAGCTAAATTTATCGTTGAACCCGGTCGTGAACGTAAAGGTGTCGGTGTCGTTGAGATTGGTGAGCCCAAGGACGCCCAGAAGAGACTCATTTACGCGGAACGAGCTTCCTAGAACGGTGAATGAGTTCGAATCGGAAGGGATATTGATCACCCGGGTCGCCCCCGCGGTCTGCGAGGATATCTGGAATTTATCGACAACGGCGGCGCCGTTGTACGTTACGCTGACGGCTCGAACCCGGTTGATCTGCGCAGTGTTGTCGGCGTTGTTTATCGCCGTCTGGATGGCCTGCGACAGCCCGTCGGCCGTGAAGCCGCCCGTGGCCACAGTTGCCTGGAGCGCCCCCGCATCGCTGGGAAGCTTCGTTCCGATATAAGAAGCGCCGTCAATCGAGAAGGTGAACACATTCCTGCTCAAGACGACATTGAACTGGACCTGATTGTCGCTGATAGCCTGGTCACCCACCGCGAGAATATCGTTCGCGGCGGTGGAGAAGCCTATATCGTCGGAAACGGTACTGGCCGCATCCGAGTGTCGAAGGGTGATGGGATTACCGTTCGCGGAGTTATTGGTGATTTCGAATTTTCTCACCCCCTGATTATAGGCAACGGTATATGTATCGCCG
>DNYS01000267.1:1147-7704 GCA_003506735.1 Nitrospinota bacterium | reverse complement strand
GGTGCCGTCATTAAATGCGATGACATCGTTTGTGCCGGAGATGAACTGGAACCGATCCTTGATGGCCCCGCCGCTGGTGAGCGTTCCTCTTGAACCGAGAACCGCATCGCTCGCGTCGAGGTTCGCGACGAAGTTTACACTCGATGTTTTTTGCGGGGGAGCGTTCGTGACCGTCAGGTTGAGGTCCCCAGTTGTGCCACTCGGGTTGCCCGCCACATCGAGGATCACGCCCTGCACCCGGTCGCCCCGCGAATTGACGAGAATACCTTCGGCGTTGATGGTGAATTTTCCGGCGCGCGTGTAGAAAACGCCGTCGTTGTTGGCGACGATGAAGAAACCCTTGCCGTCAATGGCCAAATCGGTTCCGCTCGATGTCGTCTCGAACGAACCCTGAGTGAACTGGGTCGTTACCGCCGCGAGCTGAACGCCGCGGCCGATCTGGTTGCCGGAAGACCCGCCCGAGAGGCTCGAGGCAAGGATGTCCGAAAATTCGGCCCGGCTCCCCTTGAAGCCGGCCGTATTCGCGTTGGCGATGTTATTACCGATAACTTCGATAGAACTCGAATAGGTATCTAATCCACTCACGCCCGCGAACAGGGCTCCTAAAATTCCCATTCCAAATCCTCCTTATTCCGTCATCATGCGATGAGTCCATTGGCGCGATCTCTACGCGGGGGGTGGATGCCCATCAGGAAAATTAAATTTTTGTCTCCACAACGCTGTCGATCTGCGTGTGTACTTTGATATCAACGCGGCTTCGCTCCGACACATCGAGGACCTTGCCCGCCCGTGTGTCCACGGTAAACGCCAGGCCGTCCATCATGATGAGAGACTTGCGGCCCCCTCGGGCGGCGGCCTCTTTGATCCCTTCCATGAGACGGTCGTACTGCTTCTGGGTGAGGCGGATTCCCATTGACTCCAGTTTTCTAGCGGCTTCGGCCGTGAAATTCTCCGCTCCGCGAACCGGGGCATTCGGCTGGGCGCCCGGGGCGGAGAGCAACGATGCGCCGATTGGATTCCGCCTTCCCAGTTCCTCGCGGAGAAATTGATCGAACCCGGCCCCGCCCTTTTGCGCTTTCACGAAGGCCCCTCTGGCGGCGGGCGCCAGGGTACGGGCCGCCGCCTGGGGCTTCGGCGCCGTGGCGAGGCTCGACACGATGCCTGCGACCGACCGTGCGACTGCGAGTGCCAAAAAGGGTCCCATGATTTACCTCGTTCCCTATTGTCCTGAGCCTTACTCGGTGCTCTCGGGGAGTTTGGGCTCGCTCACCTGAACCACGGAGGCGAGCGGGAATTTTGTTGGGCCGATTTGCAGTTCGGTGCCACCGCCGGCGCCGAAGTTCACGCCCGTGACGATACCGCTCGAGAACGTTTTCGTAATTACTTCCTTCCCATTCGGGTCGAGGGCCGTAACCTTGAAGGTGTAGAGGCCGTCGGCCAGCGGATTGTTGTTCGCGTCGAAGCCGGCGAAGGCGACGGTATTCTGTCCGGCCGAAAGTTCGCCGCTGGTGAAGACCGAGGCCAACTGACCCGCATCGTCGAAGACGCTGATTTCCGCCGAATCGGCGGACTTGTCGAGCGAGAAGATGATGTTGGAAGAGACTCCGTTGGTCATGGAAATCGTATTGCCCTCGGCGAGGATCTGCTTGCCGATCATATCGACCGATTGGCTCTGGGTAAGGGCATCTTTCAGATTGCTCAGCGAACTGAGGCTGTCGTTGATTCTGATGAGCTGCTCAAGGGAGCTAAACTGCGCCAGTTGCGCTGTGAATTCCGTCCCCTCCATGGGATTGAGCGGGTCCTGATGGGTCAACTGAGCCACCAGAAGCTTGAGGAACTCCGCCTTGCCGAGTACCCCTCCCGAATTCGAGCCCGCAACGCCCGTAAGGGAGGTGGTATTGCTTGTCACCGCAGCTGTATCAACCATGAGATCCTCAATCTAGGCAAAAAAGTCCACTGAGCCTGCACCGCCACTGCCCACAGGGCCCGGCGCGATAGCGTCTTCCGCCTGAATGGCGGCGAGTTCCACTTCTCCATTCGGACCCGGCATGGACAAAAATTCATCGCCAAAAGCTCCGCCTTCAAATCCGCCGCTGGACTTCTTTCCGTTCGTACCGGCATCGATATCGACGGTGAACTGCTCCACTTCGACACCCTGCTCCTGAAGCGTTTCGCGCAGTTCTCTCAGGTTCGACATTACGGCGTCCTTAACCCACGCACTTTCCACCGTCACTCTGGCGTTCAATGTGTGGGATTCCACCTGAAGCCTGATTTCCATTCGTCCCAGCGAAGGAGGATTCAGCCGGATTCGCGCCTGGGCCACACCATCCCGAAGGGCAATTTTCAGCCGTGAGACCGTGGCCTCGAGAAGTTGCCGCTGGACTTGCAACTTGAGAATCGACTCAGCCCGGCTTCCCGCCTGGGGGGCGGTTGCCTGCGAATCAGCGGCGCCATCGAGCCGCGCCGAAAGGGAATCGGCCTCCCCTCTTCCTGCAATGCCTTCCAGGGGCGCGTCTGTTTTCTGGAGAACAACCCCCTCATCGCGCACGGCTCCGGCTCCCTCGGCCTGAGCAGGATTGACGGGAGCGGAGGCATCGATATCAGTCCGGATCAACTGGGAATTTTTGAAATCCGCTTCTGGGTTCGCCTTTCCCATTTCCTGACCGGGCTCGGCCGGCGCCACATTGGGCTGGACCGGCACCCCATCGGGCTGGACCTGCGCTCCCACTACCTCGGGGGCTGTCCCCGCCGCTAACGAGACTGCATTGATATTGGCGTTCAGTTCGCTTGGGGCGGAAACGCCCGTCTGGCCGGCGTTGGGGATGGGGGTTGGGACCGAAACTGCTGCCTCACCTTCGGCTGGGGCGCCCTGCAAGGGTTTGGCCTGAATGACGGCCGCATCGGCGGGGACAACAGGAGCCGCCGGAATGACTTCGGTTTTTTGCGTGCCTGGTGCGGGGGTCGCGGAGCGGGCCGCGGTTTCCGCCTCACCATCCAGGGCGAATTGCACATTGCCGGGACGGGAAGGCGCGACGGCTTTGCGAGGGGCCGAGCCCCCGGGAGACGCTTCGCCTCCGTCGGCCGATACTCCCGAACTCGTCGAAATCAGCGGGACCCCCTGGAGAGAGGCTCCGGGAGCTTCGGAAGTTTCCCCGCCACCGGTTCCGGCTAAAGGCGCGGGATTCATGTTTTGGACAAATATCATCGCCATAGGGCCAACCACGGCAGTTTGAACGTTATTCGCCGGGCCCTGTCCATCAGCGGAAGGTTCTTCCAGAGCGGCGGGGGTTTTGCTCTCTTCCCCGGACTCGGAGGAGGATTCTCTCCCTTCGCCGCTATCCACCTCTCCTGAGTCGTTCGAGTTCTCACCCGGTACAGCCGCGACATCATCTCCTGAGTCGTTCGAGTTCTCACCCGATACAGCCGCTACATCGTCATTTTCCGGGGCCGTCTCGGACGAGTCCGGGGCGGGTTCATCGGTGCTTTTCCTGGAAACCGGAACGGAGTCACTTCGTTCGGGCTCAGCCGAGGATTCTTCGATGGCGCTGCCCGCCTCTCTGAGGAGAGAATCGAACGCCTCCCGATCGCTGCCCGATGAAAAAGGAGCGGCCCCCATGGAGCTGCCAATATTTTCCGAGGAGTCCAACGAAAGAAACGGTATGTTCGGCATGATTTCATCCCTGTTCGGGTCATTGGGTTCCGGGGACTAAGCCCCGCTTCACCTCCTTGTTCTTCATATTCCGTGCCAAATCCACATATATCTTTTAACCGGCATACAATCAATATGTTATGTAGATTTGTCGGCTTGAAAAAAAAGCGCCTGAGGGGAAAAAGGTTCCATCCGACGGAGGAATTTTCCGGATGCCCGCATCTGGGAGGTGGGGTAAGACTCCGATCAAAGGGCGTAGCGGATGGGTGACTCGACGGGTATGGCTGAAGAAAGGGGAATTCCAAAAGGAGGGTAAACTTCGAAGCGCTTCTATTTTTTCTTTTTTCGGATTTTTGCCCGCACCAGCATTTCACTGATCCGGGCAGCGCGGCGGGGCTGGACCACGGCCAATATGATCCCGGCCTTTTTTACCTGCATGTTCCTCAAAATCCGCACTGCCAATTCAATTTTCATTGCATTCATGAGGGTGGCGGCCTCATCCGGACCCATGGCGCTGTAGGCCTTCACCAAATGATCAAGGCGCTCATCGCTAGCGGATTCCACTTTATCCAACGCCTGCTGGATGCGCTTTTCAATGTTTTGCAGAGTAGCAATCCGCTTTTTAATGTCGGAGCGAAGCTCATTCAGGCGGGTTTCCTCGCGGCGAATCTCCTTTTCACGCCGCGACAGGTCGCGCCGCTTGACCTCGAGTTCCTGCAACAGCCGATCCGTCAGCCGAATCCTCGGCGTGGAGGGAGGCCTAGCGGCCTTCCCTGCCTTCCCTGCCTTCCCTGCCTTCCCTGCCTTGCCCTGGCCGGGAGAGGATTGCTGAGAATCGGCTGGGCCTGGTCCCAAGGCGGCAAATGCAAATACACCAACCCCCATGATTACAGCCAAAATTCTGGGAGCCATCAGCAAATTCCCTCTAGGCACTCGAAGCTATTCCCTTGCTGCGCATTGCAAACCGCATTGAGGCGATATCGTCAATCTCCTGGGCTTCAAGGCGCATCTCCCGGCGCTCTTCGTTCTCTATATGCTTTTCCTTGAGGTTATCAAATATTTTGCGGCGATTGATAACAAATCCCATTTCCCGCTTCTTGCGCTCCAACTCAAGCCTGACTTTTTCCACGAGATCCTCCTGAAAGCGAATTCTCGAGGATTGCGCCGCGAAAAAGGAAAGATAAAGCTGACTTTCCTGGCTGGAAATACCCGCGCCCGCAGTTCGCTCGTCCATATCGGTACGGTTCCGGTACAGGCTCTCATGGAGTTCGGTGAGATTGTCCTGTTCTCGCAAATATATGCGGTCAAACGAGGCCAATTCCTTCATCTTCGCTTCCTCCTCCATCTGGCGAAGGCGAAGAACGGCTTCGAGAGGAAAGGGCTTGGCCACGATCTATCCTACGGGAGCCACTGGCTGGGCAACCGCCTGTACATTCGGGGGGCGCCCGGAACTCATAATTTCCTCCAACGAGGATACGGATTCATCCAGGGGACATGGCTCCTGGATTGGTTGGCGGATGTATTCGATCAGCTGAGGGCGAAGGTCGATGGCCCGGTCCAATTGGGGGTTGGAGCCGCGGACGTAGGCACCCACCTGAATCAAGTCGGCCGATTCCTCATACAAGGCCATCAGGGAACCAAATTCGCCCGAATCTTCCAAATGTTGTTCAGAGACGACATCAATCATGACCCGGCTATTGCTGTTCAGCAAATCAACGGAAGGATAGACGTTTTGAGAGGCCAAGCGGCGGGAAAGAACAATATGGCCGTCCAAAATGGCCCGGCTGGAGTCGGCAATCGGGTCCGACAGATCGTCGCCTTCCACCAAAACCGTATAAAATCCGGTGATCGAACCCTTCGTGGTCATTCCGGCCCGCTCCAAAAGGCGCGGAAGCAGCGCGAAAACCGAGGGCGTATACCCTTTCGTCGTCGGCGGCTCTCCCACCGAAAGGCCCACCTCGCGCTGGGCCATCGCAAATCGGGTTAGCGAATCCATCAGAAGCAACACATCCATTCCCTGATCACGGAAATGCTCGGCAATCGCTGTGGCCAGGTAGGCCCCGCGCATGCGCACGAGAGGAGGCTGATCCGAGGTCGCCGCCACGACAACGCTTCTTGCAAGACCTTCGGGTCCCAGCACCCGCTCCACAAATTCCTTGACCTCCCTGCCACGCTCGCCCACCAATGCGACGACCGTTACATCAGCCTTTGTGTGGCGGGCCATCATGCCCATCATGGTACTTTTGCCCACACCGCTGCCCGAAAAGATGCCCAGGCGCTGCCCTTTGCCCACCGTCAGCAACCCGTTGATCGCCCGGACCCCCACATCCAACGCCTCGGTGATGATTGGACGCTCCAACGGATTGATTGCATCCGCATACAAGGGCCGCTCGACCACATCCTCAATGGGGCCGGCGCCATCAAGCGGATTTCCCAGCCCATCCAAGACTCGGCCCAGCATGGAAGTGCTCACATGGACCTCGGCCTGCATCGAAATAGCGCGAATCGAGCTTCCCGGGGAAATCCCCTTCGCCTCGCCAAGAGGCATGAAAAGAACGCGATCGTCCCTGAATCCGACAACCTCGACCATTACATCCTTTCCGCCGTGAATGGGCTCGATCGCGCAAACTCCTCCCACCGGAAGACCGGGGCCCGTTCCCTCGATCAGGAGACCCACCACCTGGTTCACTTTTCCCTTTGCGCGCGAGGTTTCGGTTTCCTCCAAGCGCTCGCGGTAATGTGCCAAAGAAAGGCGGCTCATGACGCATCCTCTCCCATTGGAGCGTCCCCTCCAGAATCACCGCCCAAATCCATCGGCTGATAAGGCTTGATATCTTCGGGGTCTTGCTCTGGTATCCCTGGTTCCTCGGGCTGAGGCACCTCCCCGGCGGGCGCCGCCTCAGCACTC
>DNYS01000267.1:0-1100 GCA_003506735.1 Nitrospinota bacterium | reverse complement strand
CAGCACTCACGGCGGGGACCGCACCCTCTGGGAGCGCAGCTTCGACGGCGTCCGAATCCTTGGATTCGAGCCGCTCGGCCAGCGCATCGCGCAAGGACTTTTCCACCACCTCGATCTGCCGATCGATGCGAACGTCGATTTCTCCGAAATTCGATTCCAGGATACATCCGCCGCGTTTGATGGATAGATTCGCATCCACCCGGGCTATGTTCACTCCCTCGCCCTCTTCATTGAGCAAAATCCGGTGCTCCTCGAGGAATTTATAATCCTCGGGGTTCACCTGGACCGTAGCCTCTCCCCACCCGACCGCCCTCTCAAGCGCATGGCGGACCACATCCAGAATGACTTCCGGATGCAGGCGAAGCTCGCTGTGGAGCACTTTTTTGGAAAAAAGAACCGCGAGCTCAAAAATCTCCTTTTCGGACTCGAGAAGAATTTCCTCCCGAAAATTTAGAACCGTCTGAATGGAATTTCTCAACTCCTCAAAAAGCGGAACCATCTCGGAGCGCAATTCCTCGCGGACCTCCTCTTGCCCCCTCGAGTAGCCCTCTTGAAATCCCTCCTTTTCCGCGTCAGTTTTAATTTTCTCCGCCTCTACCCGGGCCTCGGCAAGAATCTCGGCGCGAATCTCTTCGGGAGGAATATCATTGGGATCGATCTTCGGCTTATATGAACCATCGTCGTCCGTGAGTACTTGAAAGGTGCCATCGTCGAGAAGCTTTTCCGTAACGACCCAGTTGGAAAACACCATGCTTACGGAAGGATCGGCCTCAACAATGAACTCGAAATCAGGATTGTGCGGAATGGGCACTTCGGTAGGCGCAACCTCGTCCGGATTTTCTTCCCCCCCGGCATCCGGTGAATGGGGGGCATCATCGGCAGCAGACTCGGAAGGCTCGATATTTTCGGCATCTGGCAGAGGAGTGTCTTCGCTTTCCTCCCCGTCAGGGTGGCCCGCCCGGCCCGCATCGATGGCCCGGCTTCCTTCCACCACTCCACCGAGGGTGAATTCCTCAGGTTGGAATTCAGCGGCCGTATCCTTGGGCAAATTTTTAGCCATTGCGCGGCACACCCATTTTAGATGAGCGCCTCTCCGCCGC
>DNYS01000137.1:33131-33294 GCA_003506735.1 Nitrospinota bacterium | reverse complement strand
CCTCTTGGCCAAGGCGATGGGACCAGAAAAAGGTAAGGCGGCCGCCCTTTTGGAGGAGGCGATGGCCCTCCACAAGTCCGGAGACCACAAAAAATCCATGCAAAAGGGGACCCAGGCCGTCGATATCCTTACAAAATAAGCCTAAAACTCCCCTCTGCGGATT
>DNYS01000137.1:27659-32920 GCA_003506735.1 Nitrospinota bacterium | reverse complement strand
AATATCACTCGTCGAAGACCTCTGGAAATAGTTTTTCAGCAGCCTCTTTAACTACGAAAGGAGCAATTCGAATATGTTAAAATCACGAATCTGGAAGGGTGGCGCTCTGATGATCCTGGCCGGGGTGTTTGCCGCCGGTTGCGCCGATGGCGGCATGATGGGCGGCGGAGGTTTATCGGCCCAAAGAAAGCTCATGCGGGCCCAGAACAAGACCTGGAAAGCGATCAAAAAAGCCGCGAAGGCCGGCGACCACAAGGCGGCCGGAAAAGCGGCCAAAGAGCTCTACAATCAGGCCGGTAAAATCGCCAAGACGTTCAAGAAAAAAGACACGAGCGGAAGGGCCAAGGCGGCCATCTGGAAGAACATGAAAGGGTTCGATGCCAAGGCCAAGGCCTTTGCCATCAGCGTCGCCGTCTTCTCCATGAACAGTTCCAAGAGTAAAGCCGTGGTCGCCAAATCCATGAAAAACATCGGCAAAAACTGCGGTGGGTGCCACAAAGCTTTCCGCGGCCCAAAGAAAAAGAAGAAGATGAAATCTTAAACTTTCTTCATCAGCCTGCACCGAACAAAAACCCCCCAGCCACGATGGCCAGGGGGTTTTTGTTGGAGGAGAACCGTTTTCTTCAAATAAGAAATAAATAAGAAAATCTTGGGCAGCCGCCGGGGATGACAGCCCGGGATCAAATGGCGGCGCCCGATTCGCGGAGCCGCCGAATCTCCTCATCGCTCTTGTCCAGCTCGCGAAGAATTTCATCCGTATGCTGACCGAGGAGGGGGGCCGGCGAGCGGACGGCGACGGGGGTTCCGGACATCTTCGGCGGCAACCCCAGCACCTTCATCCGCCCGGCCTTGGGATGATCGATCTCGACGGCCATCCCGCGCGCCTGAATCTGGGGATGATTGAAGGTCTCGGTCATATTATGGATGGGGCCGCAGGGCACGTTGACCGCATTCAGGCGCTCGAGCCACTCATCGCGCGGGGCCTTCATCAAGGTTTCCTCGATTTCGCGGGCCAACTCTATCTCGTTTATTCCCCGAAGCTCGGGGTTGGCGTACTCCTCGCGCTCCAGGAGATCCTCGCGTCCGATCTCCTTGCACATCCGCGTCCAGTTAAGCGGGCTCGACGCCCCGAAGATGATGTAGCCGTCCGCGCACCGGAAGGCCTGATACGGGGCCGATATTTCATGGGCCGTTCCCTTCGCGACGGGCGGCTGGCCCGAGGGGAAAAACTGGGACGCCTGCCAGATAGTGTAGCCCAGGCCCGCGTCCGTGAGCGAGGTGTCGATCGACTGCCCTTTTCCGGCGCGCTGGCGGTGGAACATCGCCGAGAGGATGGCCAGGGCCGAGTACATCCCGGCGTTCAGGTCGCAGAGGGGAACCGGAATTTTCACCGGGTCCCGGCCCGGCTCTCCGGTAAAACTCATCAGGCTGGAGAAGCCCTGGGAGATCAGATCGTACCCGCCCCGATCAGCATATGGTCCCGTTCGGCCGAAGCCCGATATCGTGGCGTAGATGAGATCGGGTTTCACCTTCTTGAGGTCTTTGTAGCCGAGCCCCATCCGCTCCATGGCCCCGGGCCGGACGTTTTCGACCAGCGCGTCCGCCCCCGCCGCCAGCTCCTTGAGAATGCCCTTGCCCGCCTCGCTCTTGAGGTCGAGGACGATGCTCCGCTTGTTGCGGTTGAGGGTCATGAACGCGTAGCTCTCGCCCCCGGCGAAGTGGCGGCCGATGGACCGGGAGTGGTCGCCGCCGGGCGGCTCCACCTTGATGACGTCCGCGCCCATGTCGGCCAGCGCCGTGCAGCAGTAGGGGCCCGACAAATTCTGGCAGACCTCGATGACCCGCATTCCGGCGAGAGCGCCCTCGTTCGTTTGCCCCGTGTTCATAATTCGGTTTCCGCCCTCTGAGATAAAATCGGTTAATCGAACCCGCGAACGATCTTCGCCAGGCTGTCGAGCCGGGGAAGGAGTTCATCGGCCCCGATGGCCGGGAGATAGAAAATAAACCGGTGAAAACCCTCGGCGCTGTATTTTTTGAGGGCCGCCGGATCGGCGGGCGCGAAAAACAGGGTAGCCGGAATCGGATCGCGCCCAGCCTCGGCGGCAAGCCCGTTTAACCTTTGAATGTCATCCGCATAGGAAGAATCCCCCCGGCATATCGGCATCCATTCGTCCCCGTAGCGCACAACCCGCTGGAGGGTGCGGGGGCCATGGCCCCCGACCAGAATCGGCGGGTGGGGCCGCTTCACCGGCTTGGGCCAGGCCCAGATGGCGTCGAAATTCACATGCTCGCCATGGTAGGTGGCCTCATCCTTCGTCCAGATTTCCTTCATCGCCTCGATTCGCTCGCGCAGCACCTTCCAGCGGCTCTTGAATTCGGTGCCGTGGTTCGCCATCTCCTCGGCGTTCCATCCCCCGCCGATCCCGAACAGGACGCGCCCGCCCGAGATATAGTCCACGCTCGCCACCTCCTTGGCCAGAACGATGGGATCGCGCTGGATGACGAGGCAGATGCCGGTTCCGACCATGAGGGTTTCCGTCGCCGTGGCCGCCGCGGCCATGGCCACGAATGGGTCCAGGTTGCGCGGGTACTCGCGGGGCAGGTCGGCCCCGCCGGGCCAGGGAGTCGTCCTCGCGGAGGGAATATGGGTGTGCTCGGGAAACAGAATCGACTCGAAGCCGCGCTCCTCGACCGCCCGGCCAAGCTCGGCGGGAGACATCGTGTCCTCGGTGGGAAAAATGGCCAAACCGAATTTCATGTGGGGTCTCCTCGAAAAATCCGAAAAATTTATCCGCCCGGCGCCAAGCCCTTCAGCGTCCGCCGCATCGCGGCGGGATAATCCTCGCCGGGCTCGGCCGGGTCGATCATCAGGATCGGGACCTCCGCCCCCGCCTCCCGGAAGGCATCCAGCCGCTCGCGGCACCGCTCGGGCGGGCCGACCAGGCAGAACTCATCGATAATCGCGTCCGTAATCCCGGCGCGAAGGGCTTTTTGGTCTCCCCGCGCGAAGGCATCGCGCAACGCGTCCGCCTCTTCCTCGTATCCGCTCTCGCGAATCGAGGCGTTGTAGGCCGGAAGCGCCAGCCAATAGGTCAGCGTCGCGCGGGCCTTCTCGCGCGCGCCCTCGAGGTCACTCGAGAGAAAAGTGTGAATCCCCAGGTTGACCTCCACCTCGGCCGGGCTCCTGCCGGCCTTTTCGGCTCCCCGGCCGCGCGCCTCCATGATCAGGCCCATGCGCGAGAGGGGAAGCATGTAGAGCATCAGACCGTCCGAAAGCTCGCCGCCCAGTTCGGTCATCTTCTCCCCAACCGCTGCCGAGCACACCGGCACGCGGTGGGCGGGAACCCGGAACCGGAGCTCCTCGCCCTGGTAGGTCTGAACGGGCATGTCGTAGACTTTCCTGCCTTCGAGGAGGCCGCGCACCTCGGTTAGATACTTTCGCATGTCCTCGCGGGGCTTTCCCATTTTCATCCCCATCCCCTTGACGCGGGGGGGATGGCCCAGGCCCAAGCCCAGAATGTAGCGCCCGCCCGATATCTCGCTGATGGCGACAGCGGCCTGGACGGCGATATGGGGATGGCGATGGTAGATGATGGCGATAAAACTGCCCACTACGATCCGGGTGGTCTTCATGGCCATCACCATGTGGATGGCGAACGAGTCCGTGAGCGATTCGGTCGTGTAGGCGCGATCATATCCCAGATCCTCGGCCTCGTGCGCCACCTCTCCCATCTCGGAAATGGGCATATCGACAAAAGAGAGCAGGCAATATCCCAGTTTTTTCGTCATGGCCCTTTTCCGGGTTACGGCGTTTCGTTTGGAACGTCCACTCACCGGCCTGAGACGGGCGGCGGCGAATCTGGTATTGGGTTTTACCATGCAGAGAGGGTTTTCGAAACGAGGCGGCATGAGACCGGAACGGGACCCGCCGCCGGCCGCCCGGAATTATCTATCCTAAAAGGAATTTTTCAGCCATAATCTTTTATCAAGTCCACCGCCTGCATTTTTGTCATCTCCCTTCCCGCCCGTGCGAGGCCGTTATCGATGAAAAATCTGCCATTCTGGATTTGGTCGATGATCCTGGGTGCCGTAATATCGGTGATAACGTTTCTCATTCCCTCCGGCGCGGCGCTCGCCTATCCCTGGTCGTTCGGGCTGTTCGCTCTGGTGGGCGGCATCGCCTGGATCAACGCCGCGAGCGAATCGCTCATCCACGCCTCGGAGATTCTCTCCGCCCGGAAAAACTGGAATCACTTCGTGGGGGGAACCGTCGGCGAAATCATTTCGACCCTGCCCGAGTTCGTCGTGATCACCTTCGTCGTCGCCGTCGATCCGGTCGCCGCCCTGATCATCGCGATCGTGACGATTTACAACAACGCGGTCATCTTCTCCATCTACTCGTTCTTTCTCCCCAAAACCGGGAGTGGTGGAGAATATGCGCTCCCCGCGCCGATTTATAAAATCGGCCGCGAGATTCTCATCGTCGGAAGCACGATCGCGCTCATCCTCGGAATGGTGTTCCTCATCGGCCGCCTCGGCAATCCACCGAAACTGGTGGTGACCGCCACGGAAACGGCCATCATCGGCGCCGTCATGCTGTTTATCTTTGCCCAATACCTCGGCTCGCTGATCTCCCATTACAGCGAGATCGAGGTTCCGGATACCCACCGGCCCACGGACCGCACTGAAGAGACCGCCGGGCGCATGTCTCTCCTCTTCGCCGTCGGGACGCTGGCGGCCTTCGTCGGCGGCCACATGGTCGCGGAATTCGCCGAAATCATGCTTCACAAGGTTCAACTACCTCCGGTGCGCGCGGCGCTTGTCCTGGCCTTCTTCGCGGGCATGGCGGAAATTTTTATCGTAATCGAGAGTCACCTTAAAAAAGAATACGAGATCGCCCTTTCGAACGCCTTCGGCGGGATCACCCAGGTGAAGTTCCTCGTCTTTCCCTTCACCCTGATCCTCATCTCGACGGTGCAGTGGCTCGGGCTCGCCCCGGCGGGCTTCGTCGGTGTCCCCATCGACACCACCTTGATCTTTCTCATGCTGCAACTCTTCCCGATATTTTTCGTCCTTTTCGAATTGATGCAGGACGGCCACACCCTCTCGAATTTCGACGGCGCCGCCATGCTGAGCCTCTTTTTTCTGATCATCTATTTCCTAGTGAACCTCGGCTAGCCCCGGAATATTGCAGGGCGGGGGAAAATTGCCCCTCGGCATTTTGACCGCCCGCGCGTCCCGCCGGTGGCGCGCGCGGGCCT
>DNYS01000137.1:6416-27479 GCA_003506735.1 Nitrospinota bacterium | reverse complement strand
GGGCGATCTCATCGCCCAGGCCGGTTTCGGCACGGGCGACCTCCGGCTGCACGCTCTCAAGTTCGGCGTCATCCTCATCAAGCTTCTCGAATGGAAGGACGCGCCGCCCGCCGCCGATCCGCTGGCCGACAAGCTGGCGGGATTCCGCTACCTGACGTTCTGGGTAAAGGACATGGAGGCCGCCGTAGATCACCTCAAGGCGGCTGGCGTCGAACTCGTATGCGATATTCTCGCCCGCGTCCCCGAGCGGAAACTCGTTTTCCTCAAGGACCCGGACGGCAATCTGATCGAGCTCAACTGGATCGATCCGGCGGCAGCCTGAGCGGGGCGCGCGTCTCCACCGAGGAGGAAAAGCACATGGAAGCGATCAAGCAAAAAGCGCTCACATACATCGAAACCCAGCGCGGCGAGGCGAAGGAGATCGCCCGCGAGATCTGGAGCTTCGCCGAGGTGGCCCTGGAGGAATTCAGATCGGCGGAGCTTCTCGAAGACCTCCTCGAGCAAAACGGTTTCGAGGTCCAGCGCGGGGTGGGCGACCTGCCCACCGCCTTCATCGCGCGCGCGGGAGAGGGCGGCCCCACGATCGGCATTTTGGGCGAATACGACGCTCTCCCCCACTGCGGCCCCTCCCACAGCGAGCAGGGCCACGGCTGCGGACACAACCTGTTCGGAACCGCCTGCGCCTACGCGGGCATCGCCGCCCACCGCGCCCTGCGCGAGGCCGGGGCGCCGGGCCAGGTGGTCGTCTTCGGCTGCCCGGCCGAGGAGACGCTCGAGGGAAAGGTCTACATGGCGCGCGACGGCGCCTTTGAGGGCCTCGATGCCGTCATCTCCTGGCACCCCCACTGGGGAAACTACACCCGCGCAGGAAGCACCAACGCCATGGATTCGATGGCCTTCGAGTTTTTCGGCGAAAGTGCCCACTCGGCCCGCGACCCCTGGAACGGACGGAGCGCCCTCGACGGGATCGAGATCATGAACTACGGCGTCAACATGATGCGCGAACACATGATTGAGGCCGCGCGGATTCACTACGTCATCAAGGACGGCGGCGTCGCCCCCAACGTCGTGCCCTCCTACGGGCGGGTGTGGTACTACGTCCGCGGTCCGAACCGCGCCATCGTCAACGAACTCAGTGAGCGGGTGCGAAACTGCGCCCGGGCGGGCGCGCTGGCCTCGGACACCAAAATGAAGGAGACCCTCCTCACCGCCGTCTACGAGACCCTGCCCAACCTGGCGCTATCGAACTGCGTCCAGCGGAATCTCGAGGGCGTGGGCGCCCACACCTACACGGACGAGGAGCGCGCCTTCGCCAAAAAGGTCGGCTTCGACGAGCCCTTGTGCGAAGAAATTCTCCCCCTGAACATGGAGCACACCCGGCCCAGCAACGAGCGCGGAAACGTGAGCTGGCTCGCGCCCCTGGGAAACCTCTACACCGCCTGCCACGCGCCGGGCACGCCGGGCCACAGCTGGCTCGCCACCCAGCAGTACGGCATGGAGATCGGCGAGAAGGGGATGCTCACGGCCGCGAAAACGATGGCGGCCTCGATCATAGAGCTGATCTCGGACGAGGGGTTGTTGCGCGAAGTCCGCGCCGAATTCGAGGAAAAAACGCAGGGGTTCACCTACGACCCGCTGATCCCCAAGGACCAGAAGCCAAATCCCCTGGGCGTGCGCTGAGCTCGCCTACGCGCTGAGCTTTTCCGCGGTCCAGTCGGCCATGTAGGCCACCACCGGCTGCAGGTAGTCCATCTGGCAGTGCTGGGCGCCGCCGTCCGGGCCGGTGTAGACCCGGAGGGTCTTGTCCTTCGAGCCCGCCGCGTTGAAGAGCTTCTTCGCGTTCCTCAGGGGAATCTGCTGATCGTCGTCGCCGTGGACGAGCAGGAACGGGCACTTCATTTTCTGCACCACGCCGTCCAGCCGGAAGCCCTCGAGTTTTACCAGCGCCTCCTCGGCCGTTTTGGTGTTAAAGCTCCATGCCAGATGCGAGCCCGGCGAGGGAAGCTGAATCTTGTAGGCGGCCTCGATGCGCCGCTTCCAGATGGCGTGGTAGTCCCACTGCGCCCCCCAGGCGACGGCGGCCTTGAAGCGGGGCTCCATGGCTGCCGTGCGCGGGGCGTAGTAGCCGCCGAGGCTTGAGGCGAAGATGGCGACGCGCCGGGCGTTGACGTCCTTTCGTTTTTCGAGCCAATCGAGAATGGCCGATCCGGCCACCTCGTAGTCGTGGCGCAGGTAGATCCCCCGGAACCGGATGGCCTCGCCCACGCCGGGCGTATCGGCGAGCAGGACGCTCATCCCCCGGCGGACGAGGGCCAGCGTCGCCAGCGAATAGCCGCCCTCCTTCGTCCCGTCGAAGCCGGTGTACTGAACGACGACGGGCGGCCTGGATTTCCGTGTGTTCTGGGCGTGAACGAAATAGGCGGGAAGCTTTTTTTTGCCCTCGAAGGGAATCTCGACAATCTCGGCGTGCGGGCTGTCCGTCAAGCGCAGGTAGCGGTGAAAACAGTCGATGGATTTCCGGTAGAGGGCCTTGGATTTTTGATTTTTCGGGAACCAGAAGCGGTCAGCCGTTTGAAAATAATTGCAGGCCCGGTTGTAGCAATCCGCCGCGCTATAGAGGTTTCCCTTGCGCTGGGCGGCTTGGGCCATGGCGCGGAGGCGGTCCCCCATCCGGGACCACTCGCGCACCCAAGCTTTATCGTCGCCCACCTTGCTCTCCAGGCGGCGGCAGATCTCGAAAATCTCGGAGGTGTCGGCGGAGCCTCCCTGCACGCGCATCAAATTGATCGAAGTGATGAACGACCAACGGTAGTCGCCCGGAAACGCGGTGAACCACTCTCTCTTGCGCCTTGCTTTGATGGCCATGAACGCTCTCCTTTATGATTTCGTATGAGGCGGGAAAATGCTTTCTCCGTCTACCACTCGAACGACTCCAGGTGGGCGCGGAGGCGGCTTGCGGTCGGAAATTTTTTGGTGATGAGACCCCGCTTCAGCCCGCAGCATATATCCTTGATCATTCGGGGTTGCTTCGCATAATGCTTTCTCCCGCCCACGGCGTCAAAAAGAATGCGCACCAGATCGATCACGTCTTCTTTGATCTTGGCGCTGTCGGGCCGCCCCCACTGGTAGAAATCCACCAGCTTGACGTTGAAGCGGATCCCGCTCCGCGTGACGAGGATGTTCCCGTCGTGAATGTCGCCGTGGTATTCGCGCACACAATGAATCTGTTCGATTCCCGTGGCGAGTGCGTTCAGAAGGTGAAGCGCCTCGTAGGGCTGGAGGCGTTTCCCGAACTGAGAGGCGATGAAATCGGACAAAAGTTTGCCCTCCACCAGATCGCTGATGAGGAACGTAATCTTCGCCCGCTGAAAGGTGAAAGTATCCGAATGGTGATACTGGATCACGGCGGAGCAATGCCGAAGGCGGTGCAGCTTGGTCGCGTAGAAGCGGACCGCCCGATCCTTGAGGTTGCGCTGAGGAAAAAAGAGTTTCATGGCGCGGCTGATCCCCGTCGTCCGCTCGGTGACGCGGTAGACTTCGCCCTCCCAACCCGAACCGAGCAAGTCCCCGACGATATACTTGCCCGCGAGGACGCGGCCCGGATTCAGATAGAACGCGTCGATGGGAATGGGATTCTTGACCATCGCTCCGGCCCGGTTTTGAGTGGATGAGGGTGCCCCCATTGTATGCGATTTCGGGGCGCTTGGGTCGAAGATTCAGGCCGGATTACCCTTTGGGCCCCTCCCCGGGCGGATGAAGCTCAAGGAGCACATCCCCCGCCGCGATCTGCGTTCCCGCCGCGGCATGGACCTGTCCGACCCGGGCCGCCGCCGCCGCGCGGACGGGATGCTCCATCTTCATGGTCTCGGCGATGAGAAGCACCTGCCCCGCCTGGACGAGTTCTCCTTCCGAGACGCGGACCTCGAGAATCCTGCCTGGCAGTTCGGCCCGGACGGGGCCGAATTCTCCGCCAGCCGAAGAACGCCCCTCGCCCGGGCTGCCGCCATTGTCCTCCTCGAGGGGGAACGAAGCGCGCCGGCCCTCCAGCATGACCTCGGCCCTTCCATCCCGCACCTCGGCGGCGGCGGAGAGGGTGCGCCCGTCCACCTCGAAGGTCAGAAGGCCCGCCTCCCACGATACCAGGCGGACGGAATATTCCTGGCCGCCGATCCTAGCCGCGAATTCGTTTCCGCCCACCCCTCCCACCGGCGAGATATCGGCCTCCCAGCCCTCGAACCGGATGCGTGTCATTCGAGACCCCCCGGAAGCCAGCCGCCCACGCGGTCCCACGGATCGTGCCGCCTTCCGCCCTCCGGTCCCGGCCCCGCAGGTTTGTTTTCGGACAGGTAGACGCCTAGAACAGCGGCGATTTTCGCGTCCGCCATCCGGTCTCCGGCGATCTCGCCGCCCAGTTCGCCAGCGTTGTGCTCGATGAAATCCGTCGAGAACGCTCCCGAGCGGAAGGCGGGATGCCGCGCCACCGCGGCGAGAAAAGCCTGGTTCGTCCGCAGCCCGGAGAGGCGGAGTCCCGCGAGCGCCCCTTCGAGACGGTCCAGCGCGGTGGCCCGGTCCTCTCCCCAAACAACGATTTTCGCCAGGAGCGGGTCGTAATCGGCGCCGACAGCGATGCCCGGCGCGATCCCAGCGTCCACCCGGACCCCGTCCCCGGTGGGCAGATGAAGCGCGCGGATCGTCCCCGTTTGGGGAAGAAAATCACGTGCCGGGTCCTCTGCGTACAGGCGCGCCTCGATGGCGTAGCCCGAGAAGCGGACCTCATCCTGCGCGATGGGAAGCCTCCCCTCGGCGGCGATCCGGATTTGAAGCGCCACCAGATCCTGTCCCGTTGCCATCTCGGTGATCGGATGCTCCACCTGGAGGCGGGCGTTGATCTCGAGAAAATAAAATCCCCCCTCATCCGGAAGCAAAAACTCGACCGTCCCCGCCCCCCGGTAGTTCATCCCCGAGGCGAGGCGCACGGCGGCGGATAGAATTTCCTCGCGCATTCCGGGCGAAAGGCCCGGCGCGGGGGTTTCCTCGAAGACCTTTTGGTGCCGCCGCTGGATGGAACATTCCCGCTCGCCGAGGTGGATCGCCCCGCCCCGCCCGTCGCCGAGAATCTGCACCTCGACGTGGCGCGCGTCGGGAAGCATTTTTTCGAGGTAGAGGAGGCCATTTCCAAAAGCCGCCCTGGCCTCCGCACGCGCCGAGGCCAGTGCATCCTCGATATCCCTTGGGCCCGCCGCCCGGCGCATGCCCCTCCCTCCGCCGCCGACGGCGGCCTTGATCAGGACCGGATAGCCGAGACGGCCGGCCTCATCGCGCCAGGCCCCGGCGTCATCTTCTTCCGGCGCGGCTCCTTCCGGCACAGCTCCGGGGATCACCGGAACCCCCGCCGCCTCCGCCACGGCCCGGGAGGCGATTTTGTCCCCGGCGCACCGGAGGGTTTCGGGGGATGGTCCGATGAACGTCGCCCCCGCCGCCCCGCAGGCCTCGGCGAAGGGGGCCTGTTCGCTGAGGAAGCCGTAGCCGGGATGAACGGCGTCCGCCCCACATTTCACGCAGGTATCGACCAGTGTTTGGATGTTCAGATAGCTTTCGGCGGGCGCCGCCGGGCCGATGGGATGGGCTTCGTCCGCCATGGGGACGTGAAGGGACTCCCGGTCGGCCTCGCTGTAAACCGCCGCCGAGCGGATTCCCATCTCGCGGCAGGCGCGGATGATGCGGACGGCGATTTCGCCCCGGTTGGCGATGAGAATCTTGGAGAACATCAAGGGTTCCGGATCGGCCTTATATGAGGGCGGCTTCGGATGGGAAGACCATGCCTAGAACCGGAACTGGCTCGCGCGGCGCTCGGGCAAGGGTGCGCCGAGCGACGCCGAGAGGCCCAGCGCCAGCGCCTGGCGGGTCTCGGCCGGATCGAGGATGCCGTCGTCCCAGAGCCGGGCGCTGCTGTAGTAGGGGTGGCCCTGGCGTTCGTACTGCTCGACGATGGGCCGGGCCATGGCCTCTTCTTCCTCGGGCGTCATTTCCTTCCCCTCGCGGGCCATTCGGTCGCGGCGGACGGTGACCAGGACACCGGCCGCCTGCTCTCCCCCCATGACCGAGATGCGCGCGCCGGGCCACACCCAGAGCAGATGGGGCTCGAAGGCGCGCCCGCACATGCCGTAGTTGCCCGCGCCGAACGAGCCGCCCACGATGACGGTGAACTTGGGCACGCGGGCGTTCGAGACGGCCTGGACCATCTTGGCCCCGTCCTTGGCGATGCCGCCCGCCTCGTATTGGCTTCCCACCATGAAACCGGTGATGTTCTGCAAAAAAACCAGGGACATCCCCCGGCGGTCGCAAAGCTCGATGAAGTGGGTGGCCTTGAGGGCGGACTCGCTGAAAAGGACGGCGTTGTTCGCGAGAATTCCCACCGAGATCCCCTCGATTCGCGCGAAGCCGCAGATGAGCGTCGTCCCGTAGTGTTTCTTGAACTCGCCAAGCCGGCTTCCGTCCACGATGCGGGCGATGACCTCGCGCATGTCGAAGGGCTGGCGCAGGTCGGTGGGCAGGATGCCGTAGAGCTCCTCGGGGGCGTATGCGGGCGGCTCGGGCGGCTCGATCGGAAAGGAAAATTTCTTCTCGTAGGGAATTGAGGCGATGATCTCCCGCGCGATGCGGAGGGCATCGGCATCGTCCTTGGCCATGTGGTCGGTCACCCCCGACACGCGGCAATGAACGTCCGCGCCGCCCAGCGTTTCGGCGTCCACCTCCTCTCCGGTCGCCGCCTTGACGAGGGGCGGGCCGGCCAAAAAGATGGTCCCCTGCCCCCGGACGATGACGGCTTCCTCGCACATGGCGGGCACATAGGCGCCGCCCGCCGTGCAGCTTCCCAACACGACGGCGATCTGGGGGATGCCCTCGGCCGAGAGGCGCGCCTGGTTGAAGAAAATCCGCCCGAAATGATCGCGGTCGGGAAAGACTTCGTCCTGGAGCGGCAAAAACGCGCCGCCCGAATCGACCAGGTAGATACAGGGCAGGTGGAATTTTTGGGCGATCTCCTGGGCCCGGAGATGCTTTTTCACGGTCAAGGGATAGTAAGTCCCTCCCTTGACCGTGGCGTCGTTGGCGACGATGACGCACTCGCGCCCCGAGACGCGCCCCATGCCCGTCAGGAGCCCGGCGGCGGGGACGGACGATTCGTACACCTCGTGCGCGGCGAGGGGGGAGAATTCGAGAAACGGGCTCGCCGGGTCGATGAGGTTCCGCAAGCGCTCCCGGACCGGCATCTTCCCGCGCTCGCGGTGCTGGGCGACCGCCCGGGGAGGACCGCCCTTGGCCACCTCGGCCAGGGTTTCGCGCAAATCCGCCACAAGCGCCCGGTAGGCGCGCGCACGCTCCTGGAATTCGGGATCGGACGCGGAGATGGCCGAGACGATCTTCTCCATGCCCTAGCCCTCCCTTTCCCCGCTCTCGGGCGCCCACCAGCATTCGCGCATGAACGCCTTGTAGTCTTCAGGGTCGATGGAGGTGGACTTGGTGAAAAGATCCATGACCGGCGATTCCTCGATGTCCACCTGAAGCGCGTCCGTAAAGCGGTTCCAGAAGTTGAAGAAGCCCGAGACCATGGTGATTTCGACGATCTGGGCGTCATTGTAGTGGCTTTTCAGATCGGCGAACGCCTCGGGATGCTCGCGGAAGGTCCGCTCGGTGAGATGCTCCGCCCAGGTGATGGCGGCCTTTTCGGAGGGGGTGAAGAGGTCTGAGGCCTCGTGGTCTCCCTCGACGGCCTCGATCATCTCCTTGGGAAAGCCCAGCGCACGGCCGAGCGTGACGTTGTGCCCCGTTCAGTAACGGCAGCCGTTCAGCATCGACGTTTTGAGGATGACGAGGGTTTTCACCCGCACGTCGAGAACGCCGGTGATCTCCTCGCGCAGGGAGGCCACGATGAAGCCGAAAATCGACTGGGCGAGTTTCGGCGAATGGGACGCCACCCGCATGGCGTTGGCCACCCGGCCGAACATCTGCTTGCTGTGCTTGTACATGATCCGGGCATCGGGGGATGCCGCCTCGTCGGAGAGGATGGGAACCAATGCCATGAATACGCTCCTTGAAAAACATCCCTTCCGAAAATCCAGAAGGAGATCGGAAAACGGAAACGGGCAGCTGGGGTTTTTCAGATACCGCGGGTGTGATTGTACCGGCTAGCCGCTTTCATGGAAATCCGCTCCGGCGGTGCGAAATCATGCGCCGGCCCGCCCCGGACGCGCTATCCGCGAATCAGGATCCATGAGGGGACAGAATGACTTTCAGGCAGTCCCCCGTGCCCGTGATCTCGATTCCGGCCTGCACCTGAGAGAGCGGCATCCGGTGCGTAATTATGTCGTCGATGGGGAGCGTGGTCCTCGACAACATATCGAGGGCGGGTTCGAACTGAATCTGGGGGTAGGCCCAGGAGCCCAAAATATCCACATCCTTGTTACAAATCTGATGGGGCCGGATTTCGACGCTGCCCGGATCGCCGTAGTGGCCAACCTCCACGAGCTTGCCCCCCCGGCGAACGAGGTCCAGGCCTTCCTCGAACGCCGCCGGCACGCCCGCCGCCTCGATAACGACGTCGGGCCCCACCCCGTCCGTCCATGAGAGAATCTGCTCCTTGCGCTCCTCGCGGGAGAGTTTCGAGAGGTTGACGAATCGGGTCGCACCGAACTTTTCGGCGAACGCAAGGCGCTCCCCGGACAAATCGACCGCGATGATTTCGCCCGCGCCCATGCTCCGGAGCGAGGCCACCACAAAAAGGCCGATGGGGCCCACACCCATCACCGCGCACCGCACACCCAGGCCGAATCCCTCACCGGCATACGGAACGCCCGGAGCCAATGCCCGGCTGGCGGCCCGTTGCGCCACGGCGAGCGGCTCGGCCAGGGCCGCGCGCTCCAGGGGCAGGCCCTCCGGAAGTTTCAGGACAAAAGCATCCCCCGGGACATAGAGATATTCCGCAAAAGCCCCGAACAGGTGGGGCGCTTCGGCCGAAGTCCGAAACCCGAATACGCTCCGGTTCGGGCATAGCTGGGGCCGGTGCGGGACATGGATGCAAAACCAGCATTTCCCGCAGGCCTGCGTTCCCGGAACCACGGTAACGGCGTCTCCCTCTTTCAGGGGGCCGCCCACCACCTTCATCGCCCGGTTCGCCAAGGGGCCGATGGCCTCGATGACGCCGCTGAATTCATGCCCCGGAATCACGGGCCAGGAGAGATTCATCTTGCCGGCGAACATGTGCTTGTCCGAACCGCAGATCCCGACCGCCGATATTTTCAGAAGCAGGGCATCCTCGGCCACATCGGGTTTGGGATATTCGCGCAGGCCAATCTCGCCCGGCTGGATCATCGTTGCGGCCTGAACGGTGGCCATAACCGGCTCTCCTTTCGGATAATGACCTCGGCGGTCATTCTCGAATGGGGTGGATGTGTTGCATATGCGGACTCTCCACCGTAATCTATCCCATCTCCCAAGGGCGCAAAAGGCACGGCCCGCTCGAATCGTCACCCATGATGGAGAATCCCTCCTTGGTCCTCGAAAAAACGCTTGCCATATTCGGCTTCCCGCTTGGCCACACCATGTCCCCGGTGCTCCACAACGCGGCGGCGGCGGCGCTGGGCGAGCCCTACCGGTTCCTGGCCTACGAGGTCCGGCCCGAGCGGATCGAGGAGGCCTTTCGAGGCTCCCAGGCGATGGGATTCGCCGGCCTATGCATCACGATCCCCCATAAGATCGCGATTCACGGCCTCGTGGACGAATTGAGCGAGGATGCCCGCATCATGGGTGCGGTCAATGTGGTGGTATTCGAGCCCGGCGGAAAATCGGTGGGCCACAACACCGACGGAATCGGCTGGCTCCGCTCCCTGGAGGAGGAAACGGGCGAGACCCCCGAGGGGAAGCGGTGCCTGATCCTCGGCGCGGGAGGCGCCGCGCGGGCGGTCGGGGTGAAACTCGCCCAGTCCGGCGCCGCTCACATCGAAATTCGAAACCGGACCCCGGAAAAGGCCGAAGCCCTGGCCCGCTTCATTGGAGAAAAAGTGCCGGGCTCGGCGGTAAACGGGGGCGGGCTCGACGATCTCGCGGAGGCGGCGGCGGACCGCGAGATCATCGTGCACACTACGAGCCAGGGGATGACGGGCGATCCCGCCCGGGAGGCCGCCATCCCCATTCCCGAGGAGGCCATTCCCAGCGGAGTCATCTGTACGGATGCCGTTTACAATCCGGTGGAAACGGTCTTCCTCAAGGCGGCCCGCGGCCGGGGCGCCAGGACAGTGAGCGGCATCGGCTGGTTCGTCAACCAAGGCGCCGCCGCCTGGAAATTATGGACCGGCACCGATATGCCCAAGGAGTTGACCCGAAAAAGCGTACTCGAGGCGCTTGGCGCCGCATAGATTTCGAATACCTCACTTCATCATCCCCGAAACCGGACATAGAGGAATGAACGCATGACCGCTCCGCTCGAAGGACTGAGAGTCCTCGACCTGTCGCGAATTCTCGCGGGCCCTTTCTGCACCATGATGCTCGGCGACATGGGCGCCGATGTCATCAAAGTCGAACACCCCCGGGGCGGGGACGACACGCGAAGCTGGCCTCCTTTCTACGAAGGGGGCGAGAGCACCTACTTCCAGTCGGTCAACCGCAACAAAAAAAGTTTGACCCTCGATCTGAAGCTGGAGGAAGGGAAAAAAATTCTCCGACGGCTGGTGGAGCGATCCGACATCTTTATCCAGAATTTCCGCCCTGGCACCATTGAGCGTCTGGGATTCGGCTACGAGGAATGCAGCGCGCTGAATCCCCGCCTGATCTATGCCTCCATCTCGGGCTACGGCCAAAGCGGGCCCAGCCGGGAGCGGCCCGCCTACGACATCCTCCTCCAGGCGGAAGGCGGCCTGATGAGCATCACCGGGGAGCAGGAAGGTAATTCGTGCAAAACCGGGATCGCCATCGCCGACCTCACCACCGCCCTGTTCGCCATCCAGGGAATTCTCCTCGCCGTCATCGCCCGCGAGAAGTCCGGGCGCGGGCAGTTCATCGACATGGCGATCCAGGACGGCCAGGCGGCGCTGATGAGCCACGCGGCGGGGAATTTTTTCGGGACGGGAAAACCTCCGGGAAGGATGGGAAACCGCCATCCGAGCATATGTCCCTACAGGGATTTTGCTTGCTCGGACGGCGTCCTCATCGTCGCGGCGGCGAATGATAGCCTTTGGGACCGGTTCGCGCGCACCATCGGCCGGGACGATCTGGCGGAGAATCCAAAATGGAAAACCAACGACGGCCGAGTCAAGGGGCGGGACGAGCTGGAGGCGGAAATCGAGAAAATCCTCGCAACGAAAACCCGCGCCGAGTGGGGGAACATCATCTCCAAGGCGGGGATTCCCTGTGGGCCGGTGAAAGACATCGGCGAGGTGGCCTCCGACCCCCAGATCCTGCACCGCGATATGGTGGTCGAAATCGATCATGCGAAAACGGGCGTCCTGAAAATGATGGGTATTCCGGTCAAGCTCTCCGAAACACCGGGAGAGGTGAAGCTCCCCCCTCCCATCCTCGGCGAGCACACCGAGGAAATTCTCCGGGATCTGTTGGGTCAACCGCCCGAAGCGGTGGAATCCCTGCGAGAACAAGGCGTGATCTAGCGCCCAGTTTTCCTGGAGCCCCCGAACATCCTTGCCCTTCCTGTTTAGTGGGCACCTGAATGCGCCTTTGAACAAAAAATTCCACTCGCAAGAATCGCCGTCGGCATGAATCCGATTCGGAACCGGCATTCTGGCTTCCGTCCCGGGCCATTACCGGATAGGATGAGGCTTCAATTTTCGATCGGCCCGAGGGACAAGGAAAGGGTGGAGTCCTGAGAACCATCACCTATTCCCCGAACTTCACGTTGGCGACCACTCTGTGGTGCGTGAACCGATGCGCCTATTGCAGTTTTCGGAGCGACGCGCCCATCATGATGCCCCTCGAGGAGTGCGAGCGCATCGGGCGGGCGGCCATCGGCGAGGGCGCCATCGAAGCCCTGATCATGACCGGCGAGGGCATCGACCGCCACCGGGGCCTTCGCGGACAGCTCGCCGAATGGGGATTCGGCTCCTACGCCGCCTACATCGCGGAGATCTGCCGCAGGTATTTGGATATGGGCCTGCTCCCCCACACCAACATCGGAACCCTGGAGGAATGGGAGCTCGAACTGCTCCAACCCTACAACGTGAGCATGGGCATGATGGTCGAGACGGTCAGCCCCGAGGCCACCCACATCGCCCACCGCGCGGCGCCGACGAAGGCACCCGAACTCCGCCTGGCCAGCCTCGAGGCCGCCGGGCGCCTTGGCATCGCTTTTACGACGGGAATCCTGATCGGAATCGGCGAGAAGCCCGCGGAACGGATCGAAGCGCTGGAGGCCATCGCGAATCTCCATGCCCGCTACGGCCATATTCAAGAGGTCATCCTCCAGCCCCTGAACCCGCAAGAGGGAACGCCCATGGCCCGGTGGATGAGGCCGGGAGATGAAGAAATCGCCGAACTGATCCCCGAAGTCCGCCGCCTCATGCCGGGCGTTCACGTCCAGGTGCCGCCCAACCTGGTGGACGACCTCCCATCCCTCCTCGAAGCGGGGGCGGACGATATCGGAGGCGTCGCCCATGAACCCGACTATATCAATCCCGACCGTCCCTGGCCGAAGGTGGCTTCCCTCGGCCCGCAACTGCTCCGAAAAAATATGACCCTTCGCGTCCGGATGCCCATTTACGATGAGTTCATCGACGCGGGGTGGTGTCCCCCTGCCGCCTCCGCCGCCCTCGGCAGCCAGTTGGCCCGGCGCGGGGAGATCGAGGCCGAATCCATGGAGGTATCATGACCCCCCCGGCAACGATGGAAATTCTCGACGCCTTCGAGGCAGGCGAGGACATTTCGAATTCGCACGCCGAAACCCTGATCGAAGAATCCGCGCCCGATGCCGTGGAGCGTCTCCACCTCCTCGCCGACGCCGAGCGAAAGACCAGCGTTGGAGACGAGGTCAGCTATATCGTCAACGCCAACGTCAACTTCACGAACGTTTGCTATACCGACTGCAAATACTGCGGTTTTTACCGCAGGCCGAGCGATCCGGATGCCTACACGCACGGCGATGACGTGTTGCGCGAAAAGTTCGGCCGGGCGCGGGATTTTGGCGTCACCGAAATCTGCATGCAGGGCGGCCTAAACCCCGCCATATCGCTCGACCGCTACGAGGAGGTCTTGCGGCTGGCGAAAGAGGTGATCCCCGGCGTTCATTTGCACGCCTACTCGCCGGCGGAGATTGACCATATCCAGCGGAAAACCCGGCTTCCTCTCGAAGTCATCCTGAGGAGGCTGAAGGATGCGGGCCTGGGCTCCATTCCGGGGACGGCGGCCGAAATCCTCGTCGAGCGCGTGAAAAAAATGATCAGCCCGAGGCGCATTCCCGTGGAGCGGTGGTGCGAGATCATCCGGACCGCCCATTCGGTGGGCATTCCGACCACCTCCACCATCATGTACGGACACGTCGAATCTCCCGGCGAGATCGCCATCCATATGGGAATTCTCCGCACCATCCAGGCCGAGGCGGGCAAGGACAGCGAGGGCCGGTTCACCGAGTTCGTCCCGCTGCCGTTCATCCCCTACGACAACATGATGGGCGCCGAATTCGGCATCGAAAAAATGGCGGGGCTCGACTATGTATTCCGGATCCATGCCGTGGCGCGCCTGTTCTTCCGGAACCACATCAAGAATATCCAGGTCGCATGGCCGAAAATCGGAATCGACGCGGCAAAGAAAGCGCTATCGCTGGGCGTGAACGATTTGGGCGGCACCCTGATCGAGGAGAACATCACCCGCGAATCGGGAGCCGAATACGGCCAGGCGTTGACGGTCGAGCAGTTCCAGAAAGCCATTACCTCGGCTGGACGGATACCCGTGCAGCGCTCGACGACCTACGAGCATATTTCGGAGAACGATCCGCGCTACCGGCCCCCCAGGCCGGAGGATGAGCAAATGCTCGGGACAAACGCGGCCGGGGGAAAGAAACGCATTTCCCTGGGCCTCCTCGCGCCAGACCAAAATTCCAAATGAGGAAAAGTTGAAAGACCCCCTCTACCATCCCCTGTTCAAGGACATGATGAACGATGTGGTGGATGCCGGAAGCTGCTGCCAGTGCGGAAGCTGCGTGCTCGTCTGTCCCCACAACATCATCGAGTATGTGGATGGCTACCCGAAGCAGACCGCCAAAAAGAGCGCCGATTTCGATTACTGCGGCATCAGCGAAGGGATCGGTTGCGACGTATGCGCCTCGGCCTGCCCCCGCCTTTGGCCCCGCGAGATCCACCTGCGCGACGCCGAGTTCCGGGGCAGCCGCCCCTATGAGGGCATCTTCGGGGTCTATCGAAATATTTTGTGGCCCGCACCCAGCGGGAGGATATCCAGGAGCGCGCCCAGGACGGCGGAATCGTGACGGCCTTGCTGGCGTGGTCCCTGGAGCGGGGGCAAATCGACGGCGCCGTCGTATCCGCCGTGGGCGAGGACGATCCGCCCTGTTTCCCCAGCCCGAAGGTGGTGACCTCGTATGAGGAAATCCGCGCGAGCGCGGGGAGTTGGTACACCTATTGCCCCAATAACCTTGCGCTCGAATCCGTAAAGGAGCGAGACCTGAAAAAGGTCGCCTTCGTCGGCGTCCCCTGCCAGATCACCCCGCTTCGAAAAATGGAGCTCATCGATCCATCCTATCCGCTGTCCCATAAAAAACGGCCCCAGCATATTGAAAAGCAGCGCGGTTTTCTCCGCGGATATCAGGATAGAGTGGCGTTTCAAATCGGCCTTTTCTGCACCGAGGTGTTCACCCCCGAGTTGATGACCGAGAAAATCGAGGGCGAAATGGGGATACCGCTCTCGGAGGTTTCCAAATTCAACGTCAAGGGCGAGGTGTTGATCTACAAAAAGAACGGAGATATCGAGACCTTGCCCCTCCAGGAGGCGATGGAAAACTATCAACGGCCTGAGTGCGGCCACTGCGGCGACTTTTCGGCCGAGCTTGCCGATATCGCCTGCGGCGGGATCGGCACCCGCGGATGGACCATCGTCATTCTCCGCACCCAAAAGGGCGTGGACATCTGGAACGAATTCGAAAAAGAAGGCCTCCTCGAAACGAAACCGATTCAAGAGAACCGGCGCGCCTGGAACATCCTTCAAATTCTTTCCCGGAGGCAGCGCAACCGGGTGCCCGAACTTGGGCCCCGAAGCGGAACCGCCGCCGGACTCCCCCAATACAGCGCCCGGGAGGAGGCCGATTTTTCGGCAGCCGCGATGGAGGGAAGTTCCAAAACCGCCGAAGAGATGGAAGAGTGCCTCGCCACCGCCTATCAGGATGAAGACCGGCCGGCGGAGGTGATTGGCTATATGGCGGGAAGCCCCATTCCGGGCGATCCGGGCGACCCGCCTCCGGGCGAAAAGCGGAAGCTCCCTCCTCCTCCCACCCCCGAGCAAGGCGGAGCGCCGCCCGGATGGGCGCCAGCCGAAAACCCGGCATGAACGATCCGCAGCTCTCCCTCGCCCTCGGCAATCTTTCCCTCGCCGATTCGCTCCTGGGACGCCGGTCCATACGGAGATTCTCCGATAGGCCCGTCGATCCGGGCATCATCGAACGGGCCATCGCCGCGGCATGCCTCGCCCCGAGCCCGCACGGTAGCTCGCCCTGGAGGTTTTGCGTGTTGTCGTCAGAGGAGAGCAAAAAAATTCTGGCCGAAATGATGGGGCGGGATTTTTTGCGCGACATGGAAAAAGAGGGCCTCTCCGAAGCCGAGCGCACTCGGAGGCACAGCGGAAGCATCCGCCTGCTGACCAGGGCGCCGGTCCTGATTCTCGCCGCGCTTTCATATGCCCAGCTCGACGAATACGGCGACCCGGGGAAACAGGCCAACGAGTACATGATGGCCGAACACAGCCTGGGAGCCGCGCTGCAAAACCTGATGCTCGCTCTCACGGCCGAGAGAATCGGCACCCTTTGGCGGTGCGCTCCGCTTTTTTGTCCCGAAACCGCCCGGGCGGCGCTGGAACTCCCGGCCGATTGGGTTCCGCGAGCCCTCATCCTCGCCGGTTATCCGGATGGCGCGCCCCCGCCCAAGGACCCCCCCCAACCCGAGGTATTGACCCGATGATCGCCTCCTGCCCGGTTGTCGCTCTCGCGGGCGGGGTCGGAGGCGCGAAACTCGCCGTCGGCCTCGCCGCCGCCCTGCCACCCGGCGCCCTGACCGTCATCGTGAACACGGCGGACGATCTCACCCTCCACGGACTTCACATCAGCCCCGACCTGGACACGGTCATGTACAACCTCGCCGGACTCTCCGATTCCGGACAGGGATGGGGAATTAAGGCCGACACCACCGGCGCCCTCGATCTTCTCGGCCGCTACGGTGGGCCGACCTGGTTCCGTCTCGGGGATATCGACATGGCCACCCACATTCGCCGGACCCAGCGCCTCTCGGAGGGCGCCCGGCTCACAGAGGTCACGGCGGAGTTGTGCTCCGCCCTGAACATCCAGGCACGGGTCCTGCCGATGACGGACTCCCCCGTGGCGACCCGGGTCATGACGCCCGGGGGAGAGCTGGAGTTTCAGGATTATTTCGTGGCGCGGGGAACGCGGCCGCATGTTACGGGAGTCCGCTTCCAGGGTGCTGACAGCGCCGAGGCGACTCCGGAGGTATTTAACGCGCTCCGGGAGGCAAAAACCATTGTGTACTGTCCGTCGAATCCGATTGTCAGCCTGGGCCCGATTTTGGCGATAAAAGGGATTCGCGAGGGATTGAGGGAAAAACTCCACCGGCCCCGCGTGGGCGTGAGTCCCATCATCGGCGGCGCCGCTCTGCGGGGACCGGCCGCCGAAATGCTGAAAAGCCTGGGACACGATGTTTCCGCTCTCGGAGCGGCCGAAATCTTGCGCGAATATCTGGACGCATTTGTCATCGACGAGGAGGATGCGCATCTCTTGGCATCGTTCGAACATTCGGGAATCCGGGCGCGGGCGGCCCAAAGCGTGATGTCCGACCTGTCTTCCAAGAAGCGTCTGGCGCAAGAGGTGCTGGATTTCGCGGAAAATATCCGGGGCCAGGCATCGACGGGCTAATGCTATGATGCGTGTGGGTAACACTCACTGAACGAGAGATTTTTTTGATGGCAAATCCACATCCATGCATCGCGCTCATACCGGCCAGGGATTTTCGTTCGGGAAAATCGCGGCTGGCCGATGTCCTGAGCGATGACGAGCGCGCGGAATTGGGGAAATGGATGTTTGAGCGGGTCCTGCGCGCGGCCGGATCGGCGGTGGGCGTGGACGAAATCGCGGTCCTGAGCGATGGAGATTCCGTTCTTTCCATAACCGAAAAAAATGGCGCGGTGGGCATCAGGTGCCCGGCGCGGGAGTTGAACGAAGACCTGGAAGCGGGCCAAAGGTGGGCGCTTGAAAGAAAGGCGCGCACGATTCTGGTCATCCCCGCGGACCTGCCGGCGCTGGAGCCTCCGGACATTGATGCGATGATCGGGCAGGGCGATGAACGCCGATACCCTGGAGGTTGCGCCGTCATGGTCTCCTCCCCGGACGGCGGGACGAACGGGCTGTTCATCCGGCCGGCCGGCCGGCTTGCGTTTCATTTCGGCCCGGACAGCTTCGCGCGGCACCGCGATGCGGCGCGATCCAGCCATCTTCCATTCATTTCATTCCAAAATTCGGGGTTCGGCCTGGATGTGGACACTCCCTCGGACTTGACTGTCCTTTCCGAAAGGGGGATTCCGCTTCCCAAATGGCTGGCTGCGATTTCTCTCCCATGAGTCCGGTCGAACTGATTCCTCTTCCAGGCATGCCCGAGGTCCGGCCCGGAGACGATTTGGCGGGGCTGATCGCGTCGGCCGCGGCAATGGCGGATATCATCTTGGCGGATGGGGACGTGATCGCCATCGCGCAAAAGATCGTGAGCAAGGCCGAGGGCCGGTATGTCCGCCTCTCGGATGTAGAGCCTTCGGCCGAAGCGGTGGAAATCGCCAACCGGGACGGAAGGGATGCCCGGCTTGTCGAGGCCGTCCTGCGCGAATCCAACGAAATCGTCGCCGCCTCGGAGCGGGCCTTGATCGTCGAGCACCGCTCCGGAGCCGTTTGCGCGCACGGGGGCGTCGATCGCTCCAACCTCGAGGGGGATGAAGACACCGTCTTGCTCCTTCCCGAGGATTCGGACGATTCGGCGAAAAAAATCCGCGGGAATTTGAGGCAAAAAACCGGCGCTTTTCCGGCGGTGATCATCGTCGACACGCAGGGCCGGGCCTTCCGCAGCGGCGTCGTCGGCGTGTGCATCGGGTGCGCGGGCCTTGAGCCTCTCGTCGATTTGCGGGGCACCCGCGACCGGGCGAGGCGCTTGCTTGAAATTACGCAGGTGGCGCAAGCCGACGAAATCGCGGCGGCGGCGAGCATCGTCATGGGACAAGGGGCGGAGGGAAGGCCCGTCGCCGTGATCCGGGGCTATGAATACCATCCCGGAAATAATCCGGCTTCTCGGTTGTACCGAAAAAAAGAGGACGATCTTTTTCGGCCATAAACCCCGAACGGGGTCAATCAAGCCCTCCCCGGCCCGGCCTGGCCCGGCCTACCCATTTTATTCACGGACGCTTCTTTCCAATCCATTCACAAAATGGAAAATTTTTCGCAGGGCGATAAAATGCCCGGCCAGGAAGGATTTTCAACCATTTCATGAGCACCCTCACAAAGGGGAAAAAATAAAACCATCAAACCGGATGATATAAAGCCGGGCTGATGTTATAGAGACCGCTGAAAAACTATTCCAGGAGGCATTCGGCAAGAGATATTCCCCCCAAAATCATATCATAATAGAAGCTTTTCTATATAATTTGCTACTATTGGATATTTTATCGGTCCGGAGAAGCTCACTTTGGGACTTTTTCAGCAGTCTCATTAATATAGTAGGCGGATTGGCCTTTGGCGGGAGAGGAATAGCGGCGAGACGATAGGGATGGAAACCTGTTTTTCAGCTCCCGCCGGCATGGCCCGCGCGAATCATGAAATAAAGGACAAGGAATCGGGTATGGCGCAATCTTCCACTTCATTATCGATGCCATCGATATCCGCCTCCCGGCCGTGCCCGTATCTGGGTTCTCGGAAAACCCAGGAATCTCCTTCGACCGGCCATCGAGAGGAAATGTCTGCTTCGGAAAAGAACGGGGCAAATTAAAACTTTTCCGGCGGGTGAATGTTCCCTACACCGCCGTATCGCGAAGCAAACAGGCGGACCTGTGCCTGGGTTCTTTTTCGAATTGCCCCATTTTCATTGAAAAATCTGAAAAAAAAAGCGCCGCCACCGACCGGCCTTCCCAACTCCCCCGAATCGTCCAGGACCCCTCCGGCGAGAAAAATCGGCACTCTTCTAAAAGCCGTCGAAAAAGTAAACGCTTTTCGGCCCGGCTCACCTACAGCGGATTGTCCAGGCGCTGGAAGATGGCGGTGCAGGTGAGCGCCGCCTTCACTCTGACCGTAGCCATCGCATTCGGTTTTTTCTTGTTTATGGCTTCCAATCCTTCTTCGTACGTCGAATATTTATTCATGACAATCATGCGGAACGACATCAAGGCCTTCGGTATGAAACACCTTGGAATCAAGGACAAATTCGGAACCTCCGCCGGGCTAGTGACCGGGGGAGATTTGAGATCTTTAAAGAATATGTCTAGTTCGACCCAGAAGAGACTGAAGCAGTCCAAAGCCTCCCAGGGCCTGTCGAGAGCGGAAAAAGACCGCCTCAGGAGGCAATTCCGCGGCAGATAATTTTCAACGCCCGCCGCCATCGTGTGGCGGCAGATTCGGCTCGCTACATCGTTACGTTAAAGTCTTCCACCAAAGCCCCCGGCATTTTCATGCTGCCCGAAGAGCGGGAGCGATAGGTTCCCGAATCGGGAAGGAACTCACGTTCTTCCGTCATGTCCACTAGATTCTCTCCCAAATCGCGATAGGCCGTCTCATCGAACCGCACCACATTAACCGGGGCCTGAAGCTCGCCGCCCTCCAACCAAAAAGTCGCGAACCGGGTCAATCCCGTCATGCGGCACGAAATCAGGTCCGAATAGTTCACGTACCAAAGATCGCCGATGTACAGCCCTCGGGCCAGATTTTCGAGAATTTTTGTTGACGGCAAATTTCCCGGACCCAGTTCCAGCGCCTGCGGAACCTCGCGATCGGACGCTCCATTCGTGGGAACGTCCCACTCTTTCGAGGATCGCGGCGAAACCAGGCAATCCCCCAGGAAACCCGACTCGATCAGAGATACCTTGGGGGGCTTTATAAATCCTTGCTCTTGAAAGGAGGGCCCCACCCCTTCCTCAGTGTTTTCCGTCAAATTTACGCCGGCATGGAGCCGCGTCCCTTCTCGACCTCGTTGGGATGGAAGTAGTAGTTATAGGTAACAACAATATGATGCCATGCGTTTAAAGAAACGCTGACCGAGTCGGTGTTTGTGGCGTAATCGTTCCCGTCCCAGGTATGGACGAATTGGAGTTTCACGAACCCGCCCGGTTCGGAGTGGGTGGCGGGCTGAGAAACCCCGTTTCCCGACCCCTTTCCGATGATCCGCCCGAAACTCACCTCTCCGTCGCTTCTGACGTAGGCCCAGACCTCGAACGATCCCCCCCGTCGAAAATATTCTGGATCGCCGATTCATCGGGGATAGTTACGCTCCCGCTCGCCCCGTCGAATTCCGCCGCATCGGTTGCCGCGCGCCCCAGCCCCGCGCAGCTTCCATTCGCCAGGCAAGCCTTCGTCAGGAAATACCCGGTATCCCGAAGCTGAAGCTCCAGCGTTTGCTCTCTCAGATCGGGCGCGGCCGAAATCACCTGGCCGATCTGATTCCGGAGAGGTTCCAGATTCGCCGAGCGAAGCCAGGGAACCGTGAAGACCACGTAATCGTCCGGCTCCACCTCGAGCGCCCGGAACGTCGCGCCCCGTATTTGAACCGTCCGCACCGGCTCCTCGAAGCGCTCCACGATCAGCGC
>DNYS01000137.1:3347-6238 GCA_003506735.1 Nitrospinota bacterium | reverse complement strand
AGCGTCTGGGAGGCCCCGCTGCCCTCAAGGACCCCTTCCTCGTGAAGCAAAAATTTTCCAGCGACGTTATCCCGCGCATACAAAACGGGCACCTGATTGATCACCCCATCCCGGCTCACCTCCGACTCCACCTGCTCCGCCTCGAACTCGGGGAGCACCTTCGCCGGATGAATCTCGCCCCCCTCGGAATTCGCGATGGAAATTTTCAGCCGCCCGAAAGCATCCACCTCGAAGCGGCCGAGAAAATTCCCGAGCAAATCGGTCAGCAGGTTCGCCGGCACGTGGTCGTCCAAAATGACCCCCGCCGCGGCATGCCCTGGGTATCCGCTGATGCGGCGGCCCGGCTGAGCGCCTGGCGGTCGATGTCCTAGCCGGCAAAGCCCCAAAAGTTCAGGGCGAGGTCCTCGATTATTTTAGCCGGATTCTCGATCAGGGCGCCGGAACGCTCATGTCCCCGTACACGATGGGCAGCGCGTCCCCCCCGCTCTCGGGCGCCGAATACCGCGAGGCCCGGGCGATCAGATAGCTGTCGGCCATCCGATCCTTCGTCAAATCAGCCATTCATCCGCTCCCCCAAGGCCCTACACCCCCTCGTATTCGAGCACCGCCACGTCGCGCCGCTCCACCACCCGGCGCACCGAAAACGAGGCCAGCGAAATCACGTCCCCGATGTCCCCGCCCGTGAAACCCACCCGGACATCCAGCTTCCCGCCCACGACCGGCTCCTGGGCCAGGATCCGCGACATCCGCGGATGCCCCTCCGCGTCCTGCCCGTTCGAGAGCGTCAGCGTCAGCCCCGAGATCTCCTTTTTCAAATAAACGTCCAGCGGCGAGCGCCCCGCCGACTTGCCGGCCGAAAACTGCCCGCCGTCCACCACCCAGGCGTGCACCCCCAGCAGCACCTCCGAGCCCTCGCCCGCCTGCAGGCGCAACTGGATCGGACTGCCCGCCGCCCCCGGAGAAGGGGGCCCGGCGCTACGCCCCGCCCGCCACCTCGTCAACAGTTTCCTCATGTCGATCTCCTTTTGGCTCGAATCAACTTGGCCGCTCCCGCACGCGCCTCATGGCGGCTGCGCGATGGGAGGGAATGTAAGGCAGGCGGGGCAAATCCCGGCGACAGGAAATGCGAGGTGGTTCGCGGTGGGCGAAAAAAAAGAAAAAACCCCTATGTCAATGAAAAGTACTCACTTGCAGAGATAGCGCTCATGCGAGAGGATGCTTTTGTGGGAAATGGGCCGTCGAAACGGGAGACTTGAGGCCATGGAATCCGTCATCGGAGTGTTGTGGAAGGTTCCCTGGAACCACCTGATCGATATCTGCGTCATGTGGTTTCTGGGCTACCAGGTCTACATGCGCTTCCGGGGAACCCAGGCGATGCGCCTTCTGGTCCGCGTGCTCATAGTCTGGCTGGCCTACCTGACGGCCCAGACTGCCGGGCTGATGCTGACCTCGTTTCTCCTGTGGGCGCTCTGGATCGCCGTGCTGATCTTTTTCCTCATCACCTTCCAGGGCGAGATTCAGCGAATCCTGATGCGGATCAACCCGATGCGCCCGGTGGGGGTTCTCCTCCGCCTGGCCCGGCACGTGCACCTTCCGGACGAGACGCTCACGGCGGTCTCCGCCGCCGCCTTCGCGCTCGCCTCGAAGAGGATCGGGGCGATCATCATCTGGGAGCGGCTCGACCCGATCGAGCCGCTTTTGAGAAGCCCGGGAGAGATCATCGACGCCGAGGCGCGGCCGGCCCTTCTGGAGACGCTGTTCATCACCGGCACCCCCTACCATGACGGTGCGCTCTATATTCAGGAGGATAAAATCTACCGGGCGGGATGCGTGCTTCCCCTGTCCGAGAACACCGAGCTCGGCGCGCATTACGGGACGCGTCACCGCGCCGCGGTCGGGCTCACCGAGCGCTCGGACGCCCTGGCGCTGGTCGTCTCCGAGGAGCGGGGCGAGGTTTCCGCCGTCGAGCACGGCGAGATCACCCCTCTCGAATCGGTCGAGGCGCTGACCGCATGGCTCACCTCGCACCTCCGGGGGCGGGAGGATGAATCCCAGTCGGCCGCCCACCGGCTCCGTGAAATCGTCGAGCACAATTGGCGCATCAAGCTGGCCGCCCTGGCCGCCGTCGCCGTCCTCTGGGCGGTGGCGATCAAGCAAAAGGAAAGCCCGCAAAACATATTCGCCACGCTGGGCCCGGGGATCGAACGCGCCTACACCGTTCCGGTCGAATACTACAACCTGCCGCCCGGCCTATCGCTCGGCCCGGACCGCATGACCCGGGTGAGAATCCGCCTGAAGGCCGAGGCCGATCTTTTGAACTTCATCGACTCCGGAAGGTTCCGGATCAAGATCAACCTCAGCGGCGCGCGGGATGGACCGCTCGATCACGTCATCTCCACCCGGGACATCGATCTTCCCGCGCGAATTCGCCTGGTCGGGGCCGAGCCTTCCGAGATCCGCCTCCGCCTCGGCAAAAAAACCAACACATCGGCCAGCCGGCCCTGAGCGCCGGCGCGATCCGGCGCGGTTTTCTTTTCGGACTCTCGGCTTTTTGGACTCTCAATCTTTTCGGACTCTCGGGGGCTCGTTCCGCGCGGACCTTCGATTTTGCCGGTAACCGGCCGCCAGGCTCCCCCGTTCAAAATAACCGAAAAGAGAAAAGAACAAATCGCACGGGGTGCGATGCGCCGCTCAATTTTTTGTGTCCGAAACGGGTGAAATATCAAATGCTTCGAGAACCTTTTCCGGGCCGCGCCCAAAAACCCGTTGCCGGATTCGGCCCCGGAACCCATATTGGATTCAAGGCAGAGAGGATGTGAAAGAGTAGCGGCCCGGCCCAACCGGCCCCACTGGAAAATAGGGGAACCCGGGAGAATCTGGAGCGCCCCGGA
>DNYS01000137.1:793-3341 GCA_003506735.1 Nitrospinota bacterium | reverse complement strand
CCGGAACCTTTACTCCATTCGGGAAGGAGCCGATGAGAGTGATTAACTGAGCAAGCTCTCCGGCAGGCGGGTGCCACCCTCCCGGAGAGCAATGACGCGGAAGTGGCGCGAAATTCTCCGGATGGCGAGAGTCGTCCCCTCTTCCTATCGGGAGGAGCCGATGATCGGAAACAAGATATCGAAGTTCCCCGGAGCAATAAGCGCCGATCTTTCGGGGAGCAGACACCGGCCATTCGGCGCATTTGCTGATTAAAAAAACGGGCGGCCATCCGCCCGGCACGGCCCACCCCGAAAATTTCCCACGCGGGAACGGGCGGCCGAAAGAAAAAGAGAGCATAAAAGCGGGGTGTGATGCGCCGTCTTTTTTTGCGCCCGTTTCTGGGTCCGGCTTTTTTTATGCGCGGCGGGCGGCTATCATCCGCGGACAGCCGTTCGCCATGCAATCAGATTTCAGGCCATACGATCAGTGTTCAGGAGAACCCGCCGATGAAGCAGGGCCTCGTCCTCACGCCCCCCGATCCCGCCACCCTCGCCAGGTGGTCGAGCCTCGCCGAGGAGACAGGCTTCGACGCCATCTGGGTGACGGATTCCCAGTCCCTCTACCGGGAGGTGTTCGCGTCGGTGGGCGTTTGTCTTTCGAGCACACGGCAAATCCCGTGCGGCCCCTGCGTGATCAACCCCATCACGCGGCACCCGGCGGTGGCCGCGAGCGCCATCGCCACCCTGAGCGAAATGCACGGGGAGCGGGCCGTCCTGGGCCTGGGCAGCGGGGATAGCGCCGTCCTGAACCTCGGCATGAAGCCCGTCCGGGTCGCCCGGGTGCGCGCCTATCTGATCGCGCTCCGCTCTCTCCTCGAAGAGGGCCGCGCCGAGTACGAGGGCCGGGCCTGCATCCTGAACTGGTTCAAGCGGCGCGTGCCCCTCTACCTGGCCGCCGAGGGGCCCCGGATGCTCCGCCTCGCGGGCGAGTTGGCCGACGGCGTCATCGTCGGCTCGGGCCTCGTCCCCGAGATGGTGCGCGACTCAAAGGCGCTGATCGAAGAGGGCGCGCGGGCGGCGGGCCGCCGCATCGAGGATATCGATCTGTGGTGGATGGCCAAGGTAAACGTGCACGAGGACGGGGAGCGGGCGCGCCGGGAAATCCGCGCCGGCCTGGCCGGCAGCGCCCACCATGCCTTCAACTTCACGCTGGAGGGAAAGCACGTCCCGCCCGGGATGGCCGGACCCATCCGCGAACTCCGCCGCCGCTACGTCTTCAGCGAACACGCCATGGCCGAAAAGGACGCCAACGCCGCCCTCGTGGACGAACTCGGGCTGCGCGGCTTCCTGCTCGAGCGGTTCGCCATCGCCGGAACGCCGGAGGAATGCCGCGCGCGGCTGGGCGAACTCGAAGGGATGGGCATCGAAAACATCCGCCTCACCGCCCACGTCCCCGACCGGCCCGCCTTCATGCGCCTCTGGAGCGAGGAGGTCATGGGCCGCTAGGCCCCCCGCACTGGCTTAGGCCCGCCGCACCTGGGCGAACTCGACCCGGACCCCCGCCGGATCGCGCACATAAAACCGCTCCCACTCCTCGATGGGCTGGAGGTCGGGAACGATCTCCACCCCCCCGGCACGGAGCGCCGCCTCGGCCCGCGCCAGATCGTCCACCTCAAAGCAAACGTGCCGGCCGCTGGCCGCATTTTCCGGGGTTTCCTCGAGCGAAAGGTGAAGCTCGATCCCCGCCAGATAGAAGTAGGCCCCGCCGTTTTTGCGGAGGGCACGGGCTTGGGCGCCTCCTTCATGCCGAGAATCCCGCCGTAAAACCGCCGGCAGGCCGCCTCATCCTCCGGGCGGACGCCGATCTGCACATGGTGGATTCCGGTGATTCCGAGCTCCATGGGGCTCTCCTTGAAGTTCCGCGATTTCATCCGCCCCGCACTTTACCAAATTCCGGCGCTGTCCTTTTTCCCGGCGATCCCTTAAATATAATGGGACCGCCTGAATTTTCCTTCTTGAGATTTCCCTGAGGAGCGCATGTCCCTCCGCCCGGTCCGCATCACCGCGCTTATCCTTTTCCTCCTTGCCGCGCCCGCCATCGCCGCTCCCCCTATTGCAACCCCGGGCCGCGACGGAGCGCGGATGGCCCTCGTCCCGGCGGGATCTTTTCGCATGGGCACCTCGAAGGCGGACATCCGCCTCCTCCTGCGCTCCTGCCCGGAGTGCAAAAACGGCCGGTTCGGGGACGAGACGCCCTACCGCCTCATCCAGCTCGACGCCTTCTATATCGACCGTTATCCCGTCACCGTCCGCCTCTTCGCCCGCTTTATAAAGGAGACCCGCCGCCGCACCCTGGCCGAGGAGGAGGGCTGGGGATGGGTGCTCGCGGGCGGAAAATGGCGCAAGGAGGGCGGCGCGAGCTGGCGGCTGCCCACGGGCGGGGAGGCCGCCGCCGTCCCGGACCATCCCGTCGTCCAGGTGGCCTGGCCCGACGCCGATGCCTATTGCGCCTGGGCCGGAAAGCGCCTGCCCACCGAGGCCCAGTGGGAAAAGGCCGCGCGCGGAACCG
>DNYS01000137.1:566-701 GCA_003506735.1 Nitrospinota bacterium | reverse complement strand
GGGAAAAGGCCGCGCGCGGAACCGGCGGGCGCATCTTCCCCTGGGGAAACGCCTAGACGCCGGGCCGGCTCATCCATCGAGGAAACAGCGGGGGCGGCACCCACCCCGTCCGCCGCCCCTACTCCGTCCACGACA
>DNYS01000137.1:421-543 GCA_003506735.1 Nitrospinota bacterium | reverse complement strand
ACCCGGCGCGTCAAGCGCGGGGGCGCCTGGAACATCGCCACCCCCCTCGCCTTCCGCGACTACCACGAACCCGAGATGCGCAACAACATCTCGGGCTTCCGGTGTGCCGCCGAAACGAGATA
>DNYS01000137.1:0-166 GCA_003506735.1 Nitrospinota bacterium | reverse complement strand
GTGGCGAGATCGAGGGCTTCGCTCACGCGGAGAAGCGAGGCGCTCATCTTTTCGGTGTCCTTGACGGATATTTCGGGGAGAAGGGGCCGCACGCCCGCGCGGAAGGCGGCCTCGCCGATGCGTCCGGCCCGGCGGGCTTCTTCGAGCTGTTTATCGATCAGCGCCT
>DNYS01000258.1:44038-46679 GCA_003506735.1 Nitrospinota bacterium | reverse complement strand
GGTTCATTTTATCCAACGCCGGAGGGGTCGGTTTCATTCACCTGAAAATAGAGGGTGGCGGCGAATTTCCTTCGGTGGCCCACTCAACCGGGTTCCTCATCCAAAATCGCGCCGTACCCATCCCGGAAAGTGGGGTAGAGGAATTCGTAGCCCGCCGCACGGATGCGGACATTGGAGCACCGTTTTCCTGCCCCCTCCCCTGGGCGAATATTTCGAAACGCCCGTTCCGACCCCGGTAACGCGGGAGCGCCCATCCGCCCGGCCAGCCATCGAACCACCTCGCATTTCGCCGCAGGTTCGGAGTCCACCCCGTTATAGAGCGCATCCGGCCCCGTCCCCATCCCCGTCCCCCCCATTCCCATGAGAAACCTGAATATCCCAGAACAATCGTCCCTGTGAATCCGGTTGATATAACGTGGCGGCCCTTCCCCGACCGCCGCCTCCCCTCGGCGCACGCTCTCGATCAGCCGCCCCCGCCCGGGGCCGTAAATTCCCCCCATCCGGACGGCCGTCGCCGGAAACGGCCCACCCAGGGCCAACTCCTCCGCCTCGCGCATGATCCGTCCCCGGTGGTTCTCCGCCTCGGCGGGCGATTCCTCATCCACCCATTCCCCCGCCGTTTGGCCGTACACCGCCGTGCTCGAAGTGAAGAAAAACCGCCGAAGGCTTCGCCCTCCCGCCGCCAGTGCGCTCAACATGTTTTCAAGACCGATCAGATAAGCCGCCCGGTAGGATCCCTCCGAGGACGAGTCCGCCCCCGCCGTGTAGAACACAAAATCCAGATCGGGCGGAAGATTCTCGAGGCTTTCAGGATTGCCCAAATCCGCCTGCAAGGGGAGAATCCCCGGAGGCATGTGTTCCGCGGCCCGGCGAAGGCCCCAGACTGAATGGCCCTCCCCCGATAGTCTCAGGCCCAGCGCGCTCCCGAGGAAGCCGCAGCCCGCGATGAGGACCCGCGCCATAGTCCGGGACGGCTAAGCGTCCGCCTCCCGCGCCCCGCCGTTTAGCACCCCCGCCAGCTGGCCCGGCTGGATGCGCAGCCCGTTGTAAAATGGCCCGAATTCCCCGTACCAGACCGTCGCCTCATCGAAGCGCATCTCGTAGATCAACTCCTTGAACACACGCGGATTCGGCGCGAAGAGATAGACCCCCCACTCCCAATCGTCGAGCCCGATGCTTCCGGTGATGATCTGCTGGACCCGGCCGGCATATTTCCGGCCGACCATCCCGTGTTCGCGCATCATCATCTGCCGCTCCTTGATTGGCAGCCCGTACCAGTTCTTCTCCTCCCCGCGCCGCTTGCTCATCGGGTAGAAGCAAAGATACCGAAACTCGGGAATCTCCATAAACAGCCGCCCGCTCATCCGATCCCGCTGGCCATCCATCTCATCGGCCCAGCGTATTTTCCACTCCTCCCCCTCCGGCTCTAACCCCTCCCCAATCAGGTCTCCGTGGAGCTTGATGGTCATCTCGTAGAGGCCCAACTCCAGAAACGATAGATACGAGGTCGTCTCCGTCAGGTAGGAATAAAGCGCCAGCCGACGGAACCCCAACTCCACCGCGTTCAGTTCGTCCAGCGTTTTCCGAAAATTCAGGAAAAGCAGGTCCCCCTTGTGCCCGAGAAGGCTGAAAATCGCACTTTCTCCCTCCTTCGCTCCCGCCGCTTCTTCAAAATACGCCGCCGCGCCTGCGGCCATCTCCGCCCGCTCACCGGCAGAGAGCGCATTCCATCTGGGCCAATCGACGCTGAAAACATGGTGGAGCACCGCCCATCCGTCTAGCACCTCGGGCACCACCGCCTGATGATTGTCCTGGTTCACGTTTTTCGCTCCCGATCCGGTCAGTCAGAAAATAGCCTTGGCCGGTATTTTAACCGTTGTTGTCCAAAACAAGAAAGGCGGCCCCGGAACCGGGATTTCCCGGCCGTCCTCCGGGGGTGAAGCATGCGATATCGGCGAAAGATTCATATTCCGGGTCATCAATGATTATTTGCTTTGTTGGCCTTGGCGATGATGGGGCTTTACCTGTACGCGGATAGGGAAATGCCGAAGTAGCCCCAAAAATCGAAGGCCAGACTCTATGGAAGAGCAAGGACGAACGGACCCATTCCGCGAAGAATGCCGCCCCGGGGGTCCTGGCTCCCTTGGAAGCATTGTTGAGGCGCTTCTAGAGCGATAATTCCCATTCAGGAAAACGGCCCCCGGGCGGAGATCATGCCGGCCTCTCATGGCGGATATGATTCGAATCAATTCCAATCTCATCCGAATACGGTGGAATTACCGGGTACGGACCGCCCGTGCATGGCCCATATTATAAATATCCAAGAAGCGGGCAGGCGCCTCACTGCACGAAGCGGTGGGGAAGAAGTTTATAACATGTTAAATTTTATTGGCTTGTGTGCCACCCGCAAAATTTCCGGATTGATTTATCCCTTTGAAAAATATTGGAAAAATATCATTTTCTGCCCATTTTTTTGTGGTATATTACATCTTTATCAGCTAAAGTAACTAAGTTCTATTGGAAATCCATCCAGTCCAAATCTCAGGTTCCATACGCAAGGGAGGAAACAGAATGAAACGACTGTTCGTCTCAGCGCTGGCGATTGGAGGCTTCATGCTGTTCGGCATGCAAGCAGCCGAAC
>DNYS01000258.1:43710-43906 GCA_003506735.1 Nitrospinota bacterium | reverse complement strand
GCCGGGCCGCATGTTTCCGGTCCTACTGCGGGCGGATCAAAAGCCCCGGACAGAAAAGGGCCTGCTTCGGCGTCTCGAAAAGGTATGTGAAGGGGAAAGGGAATAAGGTCGTCAAGTCGCTGAAGCGCAGGCTCCGCAAGGTCCGGAAGGGCAAGCGCAACCCGTTCCGCAAGCTCCTCAAAAAGCGCAAGGGCCG
>DNYS01000258.1:43279-43454 GCA_003506735.1 Nitrospinota bacterium | reverse complement strand
CGCGCCTACCCAAGCCTGCTAGGATCGTTTGCCTGAAAAAGTTAAAGAGAAGGCCCGCGAACTAGCGCACTTTGAATAATGTTTGGATATTGAATCGCTATCCCGGTATCTCCCCGGCGGGCCGACCCGCTGGGGGGATGCCGGGTTTTTTTTCGCCCGCCTTTCCCGGCCGGGG
>DNYS01000258.1:41717-43116 GCA_003506735.1 Nitrospinota bacterium | reverse complement strand
AATCAATGAAATATAGCGACTTATGCCGCCTCCTCCGCCGCGCCCGCAGTTCATGATACACTCAGCGGTAGCTGGCGCTTTTGCGGCGAGGATTTCTTGAAATTCGAACCGAAAAAGATGCTCCGGCGATTGGACGGAGTCTCGCTGGGCCGGTAAACAAGGGAAGGGGAAGTTCTCGCGCCCTGAGAAACGGCTGGCCCTTTTGGTAATCATTACGGATCTGAATCCTTCGACATTTGCAGGAGAGGAGTAAACATGCGCATTAGAAGTCATTCGATCAAAACCGTCATCGCCGCCGCGGTAGCTCTCGCCTTCGCAGGGCCCGCTTTCGCGGGTTCCATCTCGGGCGTCATCAAATTCGATGGGACCGCGCCGGAACGCAAGGTGCTTTCCGTGAACAAGGACAAAAAAGTCTGCGGAAAGAACCCCATCACCGAGGACAGCCTCGTCGTGAAGGACGGGGGAGTCTCCTGGGCCGTCGTCTCGATAAAAGACGCCAAGGGCGGCAAGTGGAGCAAGGCGATGAAGAAAGCCACCGTCGATCAGAATGGCTGCTTCTATGACCCCCGCATCACGGTCATGAAGGCCGGGACAAAGCTGATCGTCAAAAACAGCGACAAAATTCTCCACAATATCCATACCCACCCGGGAAAGTCGGGCAACAAGGTGGCGAACATCGCCCAACCTAAATTCAAGAAAAAGCTGAAGATGTCGAAGCGTTATTTCAAAAAGCCCGGCATCGTCAAGATAACCTGCGATGTGCACGACTGGATGGTGGGTTATGTCGTTGCGGCGAAGCATCCGTTTTATGCGGTGACCGGGGACGGCGGAAAGTTCAAGATCGAAAACGTGCCGGACGGCTCCTACACGATCGAAATCTGGCACGAAAAGCTTGGCACGAAGACGATGAAAGTGGATGTGAAGGGCGATGTGACCGTGACGGCAACGCTCGCGCTCGCAAAATAATTCGCGCTTGAACACTCAAAGGCGGCGGAGAGCTCTCCCGCCGCCTTTTTTTTTGTGTGATGTGCCCGGATTAAGGACGCGCGCACGGGGCGAATCCAGGCGGGAGTCCCGGACGCAAAAGGCCGCGAACCGGGGGTGCCTCTGGACAAGAGGGAATCATGAGCCGAAAAAATCGGATCGTCCTGTTCGCGGCGGGCCTTTCGCTCATCATTGCGGCCTCCGCGCCCGCGATGGGCGCCGGGAAGGTGTTGTTTTGCGAAAACGAGGTGCTGGCGGTGAACCTCGCCAAGCTCTCGAACAACGATGCCGCGGACCTGCCCGGCCTGAATGGAATGCAACCGACGGTCTATTTCCGGGAGGCGGTGCTTCATAAAATATGCTATTTCGTCGAGGCTGTCGGATGGCGGCCGGTGCGGATCCTCTACCGGGGCCC
>DNYS01000258.1:33917-41610 GCA_003506735.1 Nitrospinota bacterium | reverse complement strand
CGCGATGAGGTTCCCGCCCCCAAGGGAGTGAATTCCAAATAGGCGGGTCACTCGGGCAGATTCTTCCTGTCGGGTAGTTGTTCCACGAACCAGCGCCCGGATTTCGCCTAGCCCGATTTCTTTTTGGCCGCGGCCGCCAGGTCGAGCGCCCCTTTTCCGATTCGGTCGATTTCGGCCTCGGTGTTCAGGTAGTGGATCGAGGCCCGGAGCGCGGGGGGGACAGAATCCACCGAGCGGAGGACCACCTTGTATTTTTTCAAAAGCCGCGCGGTCGCCGCCGCTGCGTCCATCCCCTCAATCCGGAACGAGACGAGACCCGATTGCGCCGGGCCGGGCGGAGTGAGCATCTCGATGCCCGCCCCTCCCCCGAGGATGCGGAGCAGCCGGTTCGCCAGGCGGCGGATCCGCCGCTCGATTCCGGCGGGGCCGCTTTTCCGGCATTCCTCCACCGCCGCCCCGAGGCCCGAGAAAAGAGCCGGGCTGATGGTGGCGATCTCGAATCGGGTGGCGTCGGTTTTGGGCGTGTAGGTGAGGTCGGACAGGCTCCGCTTGGCGGAGGAACGGTAGCCGATGCCGGACTCGCGGATTTTCTTCCGGAGGCCGCGCCGCACGAATACGGCCCCCGTGCCCTGGGGGCCCATGAGCCATTTTTGGCCCGAGACGGTGTAGACATCGGCGAGGCACTTTTTCACGTCGATCGGGATTTGGCCGACCGACTGCGCCCCGTCCACGACAAGCAGGGCGCCCACCTTCCGGCATCGGCGGCCCATCTCGCGGAGCGGAAGCCGCCGGCCGGTGAGCCAGGCGATGTGGCTCACGCACACGGCGCGGGTGCGTAGGGTGAGGGCGGCGTCGAGACCCTCGAGAAGTTCATCGTCCGTCTTGCCCGATTGGAGGAGGCGGACCTTGATCCCCCTGCGCTCGCGCCACATGAACCAGGGCAGGTAGCCTCCCGGGTGCTCCAGGTCTGTGACGATGGCCTCGTCCCCGCGGCGCCATTCGATGCCCGCGGCGGCCAGGTTGACCCCCGAGGTCGTGTTGTCCACCAGGGCGATCTCATCCTCGCCCGCGCCGAGGAGTTTCGAGACCGAAACGCGAAGCGCCTCCATGGCCGCCCGCGATTCATCCCGGATCTGAGGATGAAAGGGTCCCAAGCGGGACTCGCGCTTCAAAAAGCGCTCCACCGCCCGGAGTACCGGGGTGGGCGAGGGACCGCTACCGCCCCAGTTGACATAAATTTGTCCCGTCATGGCGGGAATTTGCGCCCGCAGCCTGCGAATACGCGCCGAATCGGTTGCCAAGAAATGCCTCCTCGAATAAGAGTCGATGAGTCCCGAAACCGGGGCCGGTGAATTCCGGCAAGGAATTTTATTTACTTCGCCCCAGGGCGCGAGCGGAGAACGCGCTTGTCCCCTACCCTGAAGGTGACCCGCGCCGTATCGAAGTATTCCAGGAGCGGAATTGCGTGTTTCCGGGTGATGCCGAGCAAATCGCGGAACTCCGAGGCCGAAATGTCTTCCTGGCCCCCGAGATAGTCCTCCAGCCGCGCGCGCGCCTCGTCAACCGCCTCGCGATGGTAGATGAGGTCCTCCTTGAGGCGGATGAGTGAACCCTCGTCCACCAGGACCTGAAGGGCCTCCTGTCCCGGCCCGTCGGGCGTTCCCGCCGCCCCGAACACCTCCTTGAGGGCGGGGGGCTGAAAGCGCGCCGAGCGGAAAAAGCTGTCGAGCTTGGTTTTCACTTTGGCCAGGTCCTCAGCAATCCGCACCTTGTGGGAGGCCAGCCGCACGAGGGCGCCCTCTTCGGTGGCCTTGCCCGCCGCCGTAAGGTCCGAAAGCGCCGCGTTGAACGCCCGCTCCCCGGCCCCGCCGCCCTTCCCGCGCACCTCCTCGCGGGGCGCTCCCGGGCGCAGGGGGTTCGCCTTGTGATATTCCTCGAGAAAATCCGTGATAGCCCCTTGCAGGGCCGTGAAATGCTCCCGCGTCAGGGAAAGTCCCGAGTCGGCCTCCACGATCCGGATATCGTCTTTTTCGGCCAGGGCCTCGATCTCGGCCCGAATCTCATCCGGGGTGAGCGTCAGCCGGCCGGTGAGAGCGGCGATGTCCGCGCCGGCCAGCCTGCCCTCATCGAGGAGAATCCGGAGGCGCCCGGTTTCGTTTGCCGCCCGGAGGTTTTCGATTTGCTCCATCGACGAAGCCCGCAGCCGCCGGCGTTTCCGCGGGGCCACGTCGAGGATCTCCCCGCCGCCGATGGTGACGATGGGCGAATAGCTGCGAATGACGAAGCGGTCCCTGGGCAGCACCGCCACGGGGGCTTCGAGGCGAATCTGCGCGAAGACGATCTCGCCCGGTTCGATTTCATCGGTTCCGATCAGCGAGACACGCCCCATGACTTCCGAGGCTCCCGTGTGAAAGCGGACGCGATCGCGCGTTTTCAGGGGCCGGGGGGAATCCGGAATATGTTCGAGATGAACGTCGAGCATATAGGTGGATTTCAGTTCCGAGGGCCGCCCGAGGACATGGCCCCGCTCGATATCCATGCGCTCCACCCCCTGAAGGTTCACCGCCGTGCGCATGCCGGCGGTGGCCTCTTCGACCGCCTCGCCGTGGACCTGGATCCCGCGGACGCGCGCCTCAGAGCTTTTGGGAAACAGCTGAACCCGATCTCCCACCCGGACGCTTCCGCTGAATAGCGTCCCGGTCACCACCGCGCCGAATCCCCGCATCGTGAACACCCGGTCGATGGGGAGGCGGAATATTCCGCTTTCGCTTTTGGCTGAAACCTCCTCCGCCAGGCGGGTGATTTCGGTGCGCAGTTCATCCAGCCCTTCTCCGGTCTCGGAGGATACGGGCACCACCGGCTGCCCTTCGAGGAAGGTCCCTTCGACGAAATCCGCCAGGTCGTCCGTGACCAGCTCGACCCAGTCGCTTTCGACCAGGTCGGTTTTGGTCAGTGCGACGAGCCCCCCCCGGACGCCCAGGAGACGGCATATGGACAGGTGCTCGCGCGTCTGAGGCATGACGCCCTCATCCGCGGCGATGACAAGGATAGCGAGATCGATTCCCCCCGCCCCGGCGAGCATGTTCTTCACGAACCGCTCATGGCCCGGCACGTCCACGATCCCGGCCTGGAGTTCGCCCAGGTCGAGCTGCGCGAAGCCAAGCTCGATGGTGATGCCCCGTTCTTTTTCTTCCTTGAGCCGGTCGGTGTCGGTGCCGGTCAGGGCGAGCACCAGGGATGTCTTCCCGTGATCGATATGACCCGCCGTACCGATGATGATGTGTTTCAAAGGCCTCTACCCGGTGGAGAATTGCCTGTGATGAAAGCCCGCGCGGTCCAGAGGCCGCCATGCGGCGGGGCCGGGGCGCGCCCGTCAGGAATCGTTCTCTTCGATGAAATTCCGGATCACGGCGTTGAATTCGTCCGGATACGCCATGTATACGAAATGCCCGCCCGATTCGAACACCTTCAGCTTGGCACCCGGAATTTTTTCCACGAGTTGATCCGAATAATAGGGCGGGGTGCAGGCATCGTCCCGTGCCACCGCAACCAGCGTTGGCGCCGTGATCTTGCCCAACCGCTCCAACTGGTCGTGCGCCATGATGCAGTCGATCCGCTCGGCCATGACAAATGCCGGTGGAGCGTTTTCGATGTTGAAATTTTCCTTCTCCCTGATCTCCTCGAAATGCTCGTTGAAATATTCGGGCGAAATCAGCGCGAGGGCGGATATTTTCGTGTAATCCTCCCAGCCCATATTGAGCAAAACTTTTTTGCGCATGGAGAACTGGCGGCGGAAAAAATGATCCGACCTGGGCCAGGAGCTGCAAATGGTGGCGCTCCGGACCCGGTCCGGATAATCGATTGCCAGGACCTGGATGATGGCCCCGCCGGTGGAGCTTCCGACCATGTGGGCCGTATCGATGCCGGCATCGTCCATGATGGCGATGACGTCGCCCGCCATTTTCTCGATGGTGTAGACGCCGGACGGCTTGGCGCTCTTGCCCGTTCCCCGGTGATCGTGGAGGACGACGGGCCTTTCCTTGGAGAAAGGCTCCGCCTGAAGGGGCCACGATCCCCGCGCGCCGTTCAGCCCGCTGATGAAAAAAACCGGGGTCCGGGGCGAGTCCGGGTTCAGGATTTCGTAATCAATCTCGACGCCGCCGGAGTTGACTGTGGACATGCGCGCTCCCTGATGAAAAATGAAGGGATTCGATTAATCAACTATTTTTAAATGGCTTGCTGAATCGCGGCGCTTGCGCCAACGGAATGATATCAAACAGTATCATGGACCGTCACTTGAGCAATTTGGTTTGAGGATCAGTGTGCGCCAATTCTTTGAAGGAGGCGATATCGGGAACGCCGATCAAATCTCCGCCTCCTCGGCCAGCCTTTTCAGTATGTCCGCCAGCGGCTCGATCTCGGCCTCCGACACGCATCGCATGTCGAGCAGCAAGCGGTCTTCGTGTATCCGGGTGACGGCGGGTGGATCGGAGGCGCGGAGGAGGGCGTCCATCCTGTCCGCCGAAATTCCCTCCGGCTTGAGGGCCACCGCCCAGCTTTTCAGCTCGGCGAGCGGCATGGCTCCGCCCCCGACCCGGCCTTCCGTTTCGGCAAGCTCGGCCCGGAGGGCGCGCGCCGCATTCTCCCCGAGAGCCGCCAAAAGGGCCTCGGCGCGGCCCCGCGCGGATTCGGCCCCCTCGGCGAGCATTCGCAGTGCCGGCACCTCGCGCATCGCCCGCTCGGGGTCGAGATAGGCGCGGAGAGTGGACTCAAGCGCCGCCAGGGTCAGCTTGTCGAGACGGAGCGCTCGCATCATGGGGTGGCATTTGAGCTTGTCCAGCCATTCGGATTTTCCGACGATGATCCCCGCCTGGGGGCCGCCGAGAAGCTTGTCGCCCGAGAAGGTGATGACGTCCACTCCCGCTTCGACCGAGGCGGATACGGTCGGTTCTCTCGGGAGGCCGGGCGGATTGACGAGGCAGCCGCTCCCCAGATCTTCGAGGACCGGGAGGCCCCGAGCATGGGCCAGGGCGGTGAGCTCTTTCAGGGGAACCTCTTCGGTGAAGCCGATGATGCGGTAGTTGCTGGTGTGGACCTTGAGGAGGAGACCCGTATCCGGGCCGATGGCCTGCTCATAGTCGCTGAGGCGGGTTTTGTTCGTCGATCCGACCTCGACCATGGTGGCGCCACTTTGCGCCATGATGTCGGGGATGCGGAAGGAGCCTCCGATTTCCACCAGCTCTCCCCGGGAGACGATGGCTTCTTTTCCCTCGGCCATCGTCCGGATGGCGAACATGACGGCGGCGGCGTTGTTGTTCACGGTGACGGCGGATTCGGCGCCGGTGAGTTTTTGGAGGAGAGATTCGATGGCGGCGCCGCGCTTGCCGCGCCGGCCGGTTTCGAGATCGTATTCGAGATTCGAGTAACCTCGGGACACCTCGATCAGGGCCTGGCAGGCGGCCTCGCTGAGCGGTGCGCGGCCGAGGTTGGTGTGGAGAACGATGCCGGTTGCGTTGATGACGTGGCGGAGGTCGAGCGTTTGGCCTGCCATGAGGAGATCGCGGGCCTCGCGGAGAATTTCACGATGGAGGGCGGCCCGGATTTGGGCGGCGTCCGGGGAGGGTTGGCCCTCGAACCCGTTTTCGAACCTCTCTCCGGCCAGAATCCGCCGCCTTTGGATGTCAATGGCCTCGCGCGCCGCACCGGACAGGACGGAGCCCGAAGAACCCTCGCCGGACTCGGAGCGGAGGTCTTCCATGAGTTCATCCACGGAAGGCAGGTACCGCAAAAGAGATGTATTTTCAATGGGTTTGCTGGGGGTGGCCATGGCCCCGAGGCTCCTGTAATGAGTTGATTCCGACTATACGCGCGCCCGATTTGGCCGGTCAACCCGGGCGAAAGGGGTCTGGGGACGATTTTGTGCGGCGGGCCTTCAATTGGAGGGGAGAGGATTGGTATAGTCATGCCCAGACAACTTTAAGGGATGGCCTCAAAAAGGAATACCCGATGGCGGAATTACTGTCTCATCCGTTTTTTTTGATTCTTGTTTCGAGCGCGATATTTCTCTTGGTGATATGGGCGGTCTTGCCGTTCGGGCTCTACGGGATGCGCCGGCGCCTGAGTCAAAACGGCGAGAAGCTGGATCGGATCTCTGATACGCTGAACCGGATTTTGGAGGTTCTCATGGCGCGCGAAGAGCGCGAGGAGCTGCGCGAGACCGAATTCGCCGGCGGTGGAGAAATAGCCTCAGGCCAAGGTCCGGCGGACCGGCTTTTCGTGGAGCTTCGTAAGGAGATGCTCCAGTTCGCGCCGCTGATGCAGGAGCGGGTCCTGGACACCGGATTTGTGGTCATGCTCCTGCGGGACGGGGAGGGGAGCGAAATTCCCGGCATGACTTTGTCTCTGGACGAAAGTGGTGTTCAGGTGTCGATTCAGCTTGAATCGCTCGGCCAGGCGTTCCCGAATTTTTCTCCTGGCCAGTTTTCCCAGTATGCGGCGTCTTTTTTGCCGGAACGCCACGGCTACCATACGGTGGCCAGCCCGGACGGCCATGAGCTCCAGGTGAATATCGAGGCGAGAGATTCCAACCCTCTGGACCTATTTATTGGTATAATTCGGGAGCATTTATACGAACCGCTGAGAGGAGGGGCCGATGAAAGAGCTTCTTGAACTGCTTCAGGAGGTGAACCGTCTTCTGCGCGAGGAAAGGGACACCACCTTGAAGACTTCGAAGGACATGGTGGCCAAACTCGAAGCCATGTCCTTCCGGTGCGAGGCCAACCGTCGGCGCCTGGATTTGCTCAAGCCAAAAATGCACCGTCCCGCTTGATTTCGAAGGGGCTTTTCCGCCCGTTCCCGTCCAGCCAGTTTTTATTATTCCTCGTTTACCGGATCGCTTATCGTAAATATCCGATGGAATTTAATATTTGACACCCTCGCTCCCCCTTGTTACCTTCCGCCGAGATTCTACACGGCTGGCGTCGAATCTCTGGGAGTATTTTCATTATTATTGCCGGATTCCACCTCCGCTGAACAAAACTAGCCAACCGGGATGGGCCATGGACAATATTTCGCGGCATCTTCCGATATATGTTCCCGGGTCTCATAAAGACGTTGTCCCGTTCATGCGAGATGTCTTTACTATTCCGACGAACCGGCGCGACAAACCTGCTCTTATCGGGTCTGTTTGCGGGGAATGCGAAGAATATTTTTTCCCAAAAACAGGCCAGAAGGCCACCTGCGATAATCCGTTTTGCCCCCGAAGCACGAGTACGACCCTCCTGAGCGGAAAGGGGAAAATCCTTTCGGCGACGGTGATGCGTTCGATGCTGGATGGACAAGATGAGCGCGTCTCCTCGGTGATCCTTCTGGAGGAGGGCATCAAGATCAACTCGCCCCTGATTGGGTGGGAAGGGTATGAGTATTTGCTGGTGCCCGGGACTCCGGTCGGACTGGTTCTTCAGGAGATGGGGTCGAACGATGACGGGCAAATGGTGATCGGCTACGCCTTCCGCATCGTGACGGGCCGGAAAAAACCCCAGACCAAATCCGAAGACAAGGAAGGTGAAACAGGCCCAAAAGCGAATTTGGGCAATGGGAAAAAGAAAACACCAGCGAAAAAGGCGGCCAAGAAGAAGATCGCCAAGAAGGTGGCCAAAAAGAAGATCGCCAAGAAGGCGGCCAAGAAGAAGAT
>DNYS01000258.1:33473-33873 GCA_003506735.1 Nitrospinota bacterium | reverse complement strand
GGCCAAGAAGAAGATCGTCAAGAAAAATACCTCTAAAAAATCGGCGCGCAAAAAGACCCCGAAAGGCCGGAAATCCCAAAAGCGCTGATTCTTTTGCCGCTTCCCTGAACCTCCCATGAAAATGCTGGATGGCCTGAAAGTCATCGACGCGAGCCAGTTCAACGCTGGCCCGATCGTGTCGCTGTATATGGGCGGCTACGGCGCCGATATCATCAAGGTCGAGCGCCCCGGAGGAGAGGACAGCCGCGCCATCGGCCCTTTCCGGGAAGGGGAGAGCAGCTACTTCATGAGCCTGAACCGCGGCAAGCGCTCCATTACCGTCAACCTGAAAAACCCGGATGGGGCCAAAGTGTTCCGGCGGCTGGCCCGCTCGGCGGACGTGGTGGTCGAAAACTACGTG
>DNYS01000258.1:31048-33432 GCA_003506735.1 Nitrospinota bacterium | reverse complement strand
CCCGCCTCATCTACGGCGCGGTCTCGGGGTTCGGGCATGAAGGTCCCGATGCAAAGCGCCCGGCATTCGACAGCCTGCTCCAGGCGGCGGGCGGGCTCATCAGCGTCACCGGCCCGGCCGGCGGGCCGCCCGTGCGGGTGGGGGTGTCCATCGTGGATATCGCGACCGGGCTTTTTCTCCTCTCGGGTATTCTCTCAGCCCTCTGGCGCCGCGAGCGCACGGGCGAGGGCAGCCGTGTGGACGCCTCCATGCTGGCCGCCACCGTTAACATCATGGAAAATCCCATCTCTCGGCACAGCTTCACCGGACAGGTTCCGGGCCCGGAGGGATTGTCCCATCCGGTCGTCTCCCCCTTTTCGGGATACAAGACGAGCGACGGGCTCATCTTCGTCGCGATCTCGAACACGAATCGCTACCGGGTGTTTGCCGAGGCGCTGGGCCGCGCGGACCTGGCCACCGATCCCCGTTTCGCGGAAAATGCGAACCGCGTTGAAAACGACGGTGCGCTTCGGAAGATTCTTGAGGATGTTTTGAAAGAGCGGACCACCGCCGAATGGGAGGAGGTTCTCATCCCCCAGGGGGTCACCGTCAGCGCCATCAACGATGTCGCCCAATTGAAAGAGCGGTTTCCCGAAGCCTTCGTCGAGGTCGATCACCCCACGGCCGGACCGGCCCTGCTGCCGGGCTCTCCCGTATCCTTCGGCGAGGGCGCGCTATCCTTCTCCCGGCCCGCTCCCACGGTGGGCCAACACACCGAAGAAATCCTCGCCGAAATCGGATTCACCCGCGGCGACATCGAAAAACTTCAAGAATCGGGAGCCGTCTAGGAGGCGGACTTATTTTCCCCGCCGCTTCGCACCGGCCCCTTTTTGGGGGCGAACCTTCTTCGAAAACCCACCGTTTGGCGCCGCGTGATTCCGTACAGCATCACGCCTCCGACCAAGACCGAAAGCAAAATCAGGGCAAACCCCATCGTCATGTAGCGCTGGAACGGGGTCCGCTTGGGGGGAGGTGCGGGGGAGTTTCCGGCGGGCGTCGAAGGGCTCTGGCCGGCGGAATCGCCGGGAAAGGGCATGTGAGATATACCGGCCCGCTCCTGGCCCGCGCCTCGAGCGCCCGATGTCCGACCGGAGACGGGCGGAGGCTTGCCTATCGGCGCACCGGGTAATTCCGGAAACCACACGAAAGGTATTGAAATCATCCCCACTACGAACGCGATGGGGAGTACGAGCCGCATAACAAATAGCCGAGCCAAAATCAACGCCTCCTGTTCCGAACGCACGATTTTATGCTGCCTTTCATGATGGGTCCAGGCGGTTCAGAGCCGCGCCACCCATTTGCATCTTATTCAGAAACAATTAGGATATAGAGGAAGTTTGTCTTATTCCTATTCTTGAAAAGAAATAAAAGGAACGTTCTATGATTCGCCCCCGGATTGGAATTACATGTAACCTCACGAAGCGCCGGTTTCCGGAAGAACCCTTTGAGCGCGATCGCCATTCCTTGATGGACGCCTATGTTCATGCCATCTCGAAAGCGGGCGGTGTGCCGATTCTTCTTCCTTCGATGGAAGAGGAAAAGGATGCGCTCTCCCTCATCGAGGTGATGGACGCATTGGTGATTTCCGGCGGCGGACACGACATCGATCCGGAAATCTTCGGCGAAATGCGCCGGCCCGAATGCGGGCCTCCGAACGCCAAGCGGGCCGGCTTCGAGCTGTCGATATGCCGGGGCGCTCTCTCCCGCGACCTGCCCGTGCTCGGAATCTGCGGGGGGATGCAGGTGCTCAACGTCGCCGCCGGTGGAACGCTCGTGCAGGACATCGCCACCCAGATCGATAATCCCCTGGTGCATCTGCCCGAGGACACCGAAAAAGACACCTACACCTTCCACTCGATCGAAGCGCTATCGTCGAATCTCGAAGCCACCATCGGATCCGGCCCCCATACGGTGAACAGCCATCATCATCAATCGGTCAAGGACCTCGGAGCGGGGATGCGGGTTGCGGCGAAGGGTGCCGATGGCGTGGTGGAGGCTATCGAATGCGTCTCATGCCGGTTTGTCCTGGGAGTCCAGTGGCATCCCGAATCCATGGCGGCATATGGATATGGCGACAGCGCGACCTCCGAACATATTTTTGCCCGTCTCATCGGCGAGGCCCGCGATTTCGCCACGGACACCGGGACCCGCCGGTTCGAGTTGGCCTAGGGTTTACGAACTGTTCCTGCCCTCGGCCTCCTCGGGCCACCCCCCAAAAAAGTTCCCCTCAAACTCCCTCAAACTCCGTTCCTTTTTCTCCGCCGGGCGAAACCCGCCCCCCCCTCGCCGGTGAACCGGCAACCAACGCGATGAATATAGGGCAGGACTCCGAAAGGGCCGCTACC
>DNYS01000258.1:27441-30962 GCA_003506735.1 Nitrospinota bacterium | reverse complement strand
GGCTCGACTGCGGGGGCAGGTTCTAGCATTCTTGTAAATATTCATCCGGGCCCTCTCCCCGGGCACCGGTTGGCGGGCGACCACCCGCCGCTTAGCTCAGCCGGGGGAGCCGCCTGTCTTAAAATTCACAGCTAGGGAGGTCCTCCTCGGATGGATCAGCGCCTGGATCCGTACCGCTTCGACGTGGGCGCCGCTCGTATCGTTCCGGATACCCCCATTATCGCCGGCAGTTTTTTTTCCAGGAAGATCATTTTCACGGCGGGGAAATACGGCGTCGATGAAGGGGCGCGCATTCTGATATGCAAGCGCCTGGCCTGCGACATGGAGCTCCCCCAGTTTACCGACCCCGCCGCATCGGGGTACGTCACGGCAAGCTGTTCGAGACCCGGCGTGGGGCTCTCCCTCTCCTACGAGGAACAGGGATACATCGATGATTGGCGATCGGCCATCGCCGTGCGCATCGCCAGGGGATACCTGTGCCCCGGCGATACGGTCGAAGTGGTGCTGGGCGATACGGCGGGCGGCGGCCCCGGCATCCGCGCCCAGACCTTCCCGGAGGCGCGCTTTACCCTGAAGGTGGCCGTGGATACCTTCAACCGGAACTATTTCTATGAGCTTGCCGAAAACCCCGAGCTCCGGGTAACCGGGGGCGCGCCCGAGACCTGGCACCTGGTGTATCCCCAGCGCCCCCTGCGCGGGGAGCCGTTCGATGTCCTCGTCCGCCCGGTGGACAGCTGGGGGAACCCCGCCGAGGAGTATCGCGGCAAGGTCCGGCTCCTGAAAAGCGTTTCGAAAAACGAGGAGGGCGATCATATCCCCGAAGAGGTGGAGCTCGGGCCCGAGGACCGGGGCGTCCGCCGAGTGCCGGGCGTGCGGCTGACCGGCGAGGGTCTCTACCGCCTCCGTGTGGAGGACGCCGCGGGGTTGAGCGCTCTCGGGCCGCCCATCCGCCCCCGCGAGGCGCGCGAGGAGCTCGCCCTGTTCTGGGGCGACATTCACGGGCAGACGCGCTCCACCGTCGGAACGGGCACGGTGGAAGAGTATTTCCGCTTCGCCCGCGACCGGGCGGGCGTCGATTTCGCCGCCTGGCAGGGGAACGATTTCAGGGTCCGGAAAGAAGACTGGGAGGAGGTCAAGCGCGAGTGCCTCGCCTTCAACGAACCGGGCCGCTTCGTGACCCTCCTCGGATACGAGTGGTCGGGCACCCGCTCGGGCGGAGGGGACTACAATATCTATTTTTCGGGCGACGACGCCCGCATCCATCGAAGCTCCCACGCGGGAGTCGCCGATCTCAGCGATGCCGACACCGACCGGTTTCCCATCTCGAAGCTCTGGGAGACCTTCCGGGGGCGGGAGGACGTCATGTCGGTGGCCCACGTCGGGGGCCGCGCCTGCAACCTGGATTTTTACGATCCCGAATTCGTCCATCTCATCGAAGCCCATTCCCACCACGGAACGTTCGAGTGGCTCATCGAAGAGGCCATCGAGCGGGGCTTCAAGGTGGGCATTACCGGTGGCAGCGACGATCACACGGGCCGTCAGGGGCTCGTCTATCCCAACCGGCGCACGAACAACGTCGTCACCTTCGACGTCAAGGGGGGACTGCTCGGGCTGTATGCGCCCGAACTCACCCGCGAAGCGGTTTGGGAGGCCATGCGCGCGCGGCGCACCTACGGCACGAACGGCGAGCGCATTTTCCTCAAGACGGCCTGCGCGGGCGCTTGGATGGGGGAGGAAATCAGCGTTTCCGGGCCGCCCACCCTCGAGGTCGAAGTCCACGGCACGGCCCCCCTGCTCGATGTCGAGCTCAAGCGCGGGATCGAGACCATCTACCGGTTCCCGGCGAACCGGCCCCGGAGAGGCCAAGGCGGCCAGGGTGCCGTTCGCCGGATCAGGGTCCAGTGGAGCGGCGTCACCGCCAAGAGCGGGCGGGACAAAAAAGTGAACTGGCGCGGGGGCATATCCCTGGACCGGGGGAGCATCGTCAGCTTCACCCCCTACGCGCTCGATCAGTACGACGACAACGTTCAGCGCGTGTCGAATAAGGTGCTCCGCTTTCAGACGGCGACCTCGGGCGATCCGGATGGGGTCATGCTCAACATCGAGGCTCCTCCGGAGGCCGAGTTGCATTTTTTCAGCAACGTTGTGAGCTTCCGCAAGCGTCTGGGCGATCTGGGCTACGAGCCCCATATAGTCCCCGGCGGGGGCGTGAACATCCGGGTCCAGATGAGCGAGGTCTCCACGGAAGCGGGGGATTGGAGCGCACAGTTCGCCTTCACCGACGAGGAGGCGCCGCCGGGGTGCAGCCCCTATTGGGTGCGCGTGCTCCAGCTCGACGGCGGGCAGGCCTGGTCAAGCCCGATTTACGTGAATCGATGATGGGCGGGGGGGGAGCACCGGAATTGGGCGCAGCGCCTTGAGGAGGAGATGAGATGAAAATCACGGATGTCACCGCGCACCCGATGTCGGTTCCGCTGGAGCGTCCCTGCTCGACCGCGCACGAGTTTCACTCCTCGGCCAGCCTGATTCTGGTCGAGGTCCGCACGGATTCCGGCCTCACCGGTTTCGGCGAGGTGCAGGGGGGGCCCCAGAGGCTGATTGCCGATCTCATCGGGCAATTCGGCGAGATTGTCCGGGGGATGGACCCGCTGGGCCATGTCGAGGTCTGGGAGAAGCTGCTTTCGCTGACATCGCCCCGGCCCGGCGGAATCGCCGGCGGGGACGGTCTGCCCCGGCCTCTTCCGCGCGGCCAGCGGGCCCAGATCATGGCCGCTATCGGGGGAATCGACATCGCCCTTTGGGATATTAAGGGAAAAGAGGCGGGAATGCCCATCTACCGCCTTCTGGGCGGAACGCGGCGGGAGGTTTTCACCTATGCGACGGGCGGCTACTACGCCGAGGGCGAACCCCTTACCGCCTGCGCGGACGAATTGGGGGGATTCGCCGCCGCCGACTACCGGGCCGTCAAGCTGAAAACCTGCGGCATGGCGGTGGCGGATGAGATCGAGAGAATTCGCGCTACGCGGGAGGCCATCGGCGACGCGATGTTGATGCTCGATATGAACGCCCCCTACGGCGTGAACGATTGCATCGCGTTCGCCCGTGCGGTGGCCCCCTACGATATCTTTTGGCTTGAGGAGCCCTTGCATTGGTATTTCCAGCCGGAGGACTTTGTGCGCCTCGCGGCGGCCACGCCCATCCCGCTGGCCCACGGGGAGCGGGAGTGGCACCGGTTCACGATTCGCGATTTTTTGCGCTCGGGCGCCATCCGGTTCGTTCAGTTCGATTCGACCCGCCACGGCGGCTTTACCGAATCGCTGCGCATCGCGCACCTGGCGGAGCAAATGGGAGTTCTCATCGCCCCCCATTCGGCGCCCCAATATCATGCCCATCTGGTCTCCGCCTTCGGGGAGGCCGCCTTTGGGGTGGAATCGCACGGGGACCCAGGCCGCCACCCAATCCAGCACGGAATCTACAAAGAGGGAATTCAGGTCCGGGGCGGCATGGTGCATCTGAACGAT
>DNYS01000258.1:14378-27385 GCA_003506735.1 Nitrospinota bacterium | reverse complement strand
GAAGTCTTTGTACACTCGCGCCCTGCCGGGCGCTGCAATTGGAGAGCCACACCTTGAAGATTGGGATCATCGGAATCGCCGCAAGCGGGAAAACCACGCTGTTCAACGCGCTGACGGGCGGCGCGGCCCGCACGGGGGGCTATGGCGCCTCTCAGGTTCATCTGGGGGTCGCCCGGGTCGCCGACCCGCGCGTCGATGCGCTGAGCGAGATTTTTCACCCCAAAAAAACCACTTACGCCACGGTCGAATTCGCCGACGTTCCAGGCCTGGGAGAAGGCCGGGACGGCCCGCCCGCCGGCGCGGATTCGGAGACCATCCCTCCGGCGCTTCAGGGGGCCGACGCGCTTCTTCTCCTCCTGCGCGCCTTCGAGGATCCGGGTGTGCCCCACCCGCGCGAGAGCGTGGACCCCACCCGCGATCTGAGCGTTATGCGCCTGGACCTCATTCTCCGCGACCTGTTGGTCGTGGAGCGCCGCCTCGAGCGTCTCAAGATGCTGGTCGCGAAAAAGAAGGACCCCGGCGAGGTGGCCGAATATGCGCTTCTCCAGAGGGTTCAGGCTGCCCTCGAAGAGGAGCGGCCCCTCCTGGCCCAGGGGATTCCGGATGAGGAAATGAGCCTCCTCCGGGGATTCGGATTCCTGTCGGCCAAGCCCCTGTTGTCCGTTCTCAACGTAGGCGAGGACCGGATCGGCGATGCCGCCGGAGCGTTCGGCCTGCCGGCGGTGGATGGGGAGGTGGCCCCCATCGTGGTCGGCGCCCGGCTCGAAGAAGAATTGGCCGAGCTGGAAGATGACGAGCGGGAGATTTTTTTAGCCGATTACGGCCTTGAGCGGCCGGCGCGTGACCGGGTGATTCACGCCTCCTTCGAGCTCCTCGGTCTCCAGTGTTTTATGACGGTGGGCGAGGACGAGGTGCGCGCCTGGCCCATTCCGAGGGGAGCGCCAGCCCTCCAGGCGGCGGGGACGATTCACTCGGACCTGGAGCGGGGGTTTATCCGCGCCGAGGTGGTTTCATACGAGGATTTCATGGATGCGGGCTCGATGGCGGCGGCCCGGGAACGGGGCACCCTCCGCGTCGAGGGCAGGGACTACGAGGTGCGCGACGGGGAGATCATGCACGTTCGCTTCAACGTGTAGCCGGGGCCGCCGTCAGGGTTGGGTTCCGGACAAACCTTTTTGGGCTATCTGCAGAAGAAGTTCGATCCGCTTGATCAGGACCGGCAGGTTGAACGGTTTCACCACGTAATCCTTCGCCCCGGCCTCGACGCATTCCCTGATGGAATCGGGGGTGCTCTTTGCGCTCAAGATCATGAAATGAGGGATTTCGTCGTCGTTTTCCCGGAGGCGCTGGAGAATTTCCAGGGCCGACAGGGAATAGTCGATAATGACGAGGTCGAAAGATTCCTCCCGGATCATGTCGAGCGTTTTTTCCCCGTTGTCGGCCATTTTGACGTCGTGGTTGGTCCGCCTCAGGGAGACGTCCAACAGCTCCCGCATGGTTTCATCTTTGTCGGCAACGAGGATATTCGCCAACTTTTTACCCGCCAGAGGTTATAAAAATCGTTTCGTGTTTCGAAACAACGGCAGCCGCACTTTTAAGTAAAATAATACGACCTCGAAAATATTCGATTTCAACTGATTGTAATAATAATACAACAATTCGGATAAATATTGTACCCTGCCGTAGCCGCCAAAATTCAAAAAATGGCAGATGGCGACGGGTAGCCGTTTCTCACGAACGCTCTTCATTTCCCGCCCGGCGCATGACCTCATCCAGAAGCGCCCGGTGGGCGGGACATCCCACGATTTTTTTTCTCTCCTCTTGGAGAACTCCGGTGCCCCCCGGCCCGGGAAACGGGCGTCCGGGGCCGGCGTAGCGTGCCTTCAGGCTGCCGATCCGCCCGAGAGAGCGTTCCTCGGCGTCCGGCGGAATGTCCTTGTAGCGGATCGCGCGCACAATTTCTCCATGCGCCCGCTCCTGGGCCGCCTCCGAATGGCAGATGAGCGCGATGTCCGCTCCCGCTCTCAGGCTCAAAAGCGCCCCCTCGGCGGGCTCATCGATGGCGCCCATGTCGAGGTCGTCCGTGATGGCCACTCCGCCGTAGCCGAGTTCGTCCCGCAACAATCCTTCCATGATACACGGCGATTGGCTCGCAGGGCGGGCGGGATCGATTTGCTCGTAGAGGGCATGAGCCGCCATGACGCCGGCCACGCCCGTTCGAGGGTCCATGGCCGCGCGGAAGGGCTTGAGTTCGCGCCCCCGCAGGGCGCCGAGGGAAAGGCCGGAGGAAGGGAGCGTTTCGTGCGGGTCGGGCGCCATGTCCCCGATGCCCGGAAAATGCTTTGCCCAGGCGGCCACCCCGCCCGCCTGGAGGCCCTGGATCGCGGCGGCGCCCATCGCGGAAACGAGCTCCGCGTCATCGCCATAGGCCCGGTCGCCGATCACCTCGCAGTCCGGGTTGGTCAGAATGTCGAGGACGGGTGCGAAGTTCGCGTTGATGCCCGAGGCGCGGAGCTCGGCCGCACACGCGCGCGCGCACCGCGAAACGAGCTCCGGATCCCCGATCCGCCCGAATACGCGGGCGGCGGGAAAGCGCGTGAAATCCTCCGATAGCCGGCTCACGCGGCCGCCCTCCTGGTCGATGGCGATCAGCAGCGGCCCGGCGTGGGGGGATTCGGCGGCGGCGCACTGGAGGGAGTGGGTGAGTTCGAGCGTTTGCCCGCTGCTTTCGATGTTGCGCGTGAAAAGAACCACGCCGCCCACCCGGCCCTCGCGGATTCGATCGAGCAGCGGCGGCGGCGGAGAGTTCCCCTCGAAGCCGGCCATGATGTGCGCGCCAGCCCGGTCCTCCGGCGCCCATTCGGAATACGGCATTCCGGCCCCCACTTCCGGCGTGGGTCTAGCGCAGCCGCTTGATGGTGAAAGTTTCGGCCATGGGGAGGCCGGCGAGGCGGCCGGCCTCTACGGCGCGGATGCGGACCCGCTTCTCGGTTGAGCGCGGATTGTGAATCTGGCTTTTATGGGCTTTGATGGCCCTGATTTTTTTCTGGATGGTCCCGGAAATATCGATGAAATAGTTCGGCTCGGTGGATCGGGTGTAGATGAGCGTATTCGTATGATGCGCCTCGATTCCGGCGTAGGTCAGCTCGGGGAGAAAGTGATGGTCTCTCGCGTAAATGACGCCCTTGAACGCGGCGTGGCCCACCGCCTGATGATCGGGATGCGAGTAATGGGGCAGCCAGGGGTCGTGCGCGACCACGGTGTCGGGCTTGAAATGGCGGATGATGAAGGCCAGCTGATTCCGGAACGCCCGCGTATCCTCGAGTTCCCCGTCCCGGTGGCGCAAAAACAGGGTTTCTTTCACGCCCAGCGCCTTGGAGGCAGCGAGTTGTTCTTTCTCGCGGGTTTCGGTGAGCTTGTAGGGTGGGATATTATTTTTCGTTCCCTTGTCTCCATTTGTGCAGATGACGGTGCGGACGACCGCGCCGTTCTCCACCCAGCGGGCGATGCTCCCGCCGGCGCCGAGTTCGGCATCGTCGTGGTGGGCCATGAAAACGAGGACGTTTTTAAATTCGGATCGAATCAAAATGCTCTCTCCATTTTCTCAGGCCGGAACTGCGGGAACGCTCCGGCGAAGCAGATTTTTCCACACGGCGGCTTCCTTCGATGCGGTCTCCGTCCAGGAAAACGCACGCGCCCGCCTCCGGGCCTGCGTCCCCAGCCGATCTCGAAGGTCTGGCGAGGCGGTGATTTTCAGCGTCGCAGCGGCATACGCTGCGATGTCGCCCTCGGGGACGAGCAGACCGGTCCGGTCCGCCTCGATGGCTTCCGCAAGGCCCCCGGTGCGAAAGGCCACCGCAGGCAGGCCACAGGCCGCCGCCTCGAGTGCAACGAGGCCGAACGTCTCGTAGCGCGATGAGATGGTCAGCGCATCCGCGGCGGAGTAATAGACGCGGAGGTCGTCCTGGGATTTTGGCCCCTCGAAGCGGATGTTTTCGGAGGCCCCCGCTTCGGCCGCGATTTCGAGGATTCGAGCGACTTCTTCCCGCTGGACGGAGGAGGAAAAATCTTCAGGCCGGTAACCGGTATTTTCCGCCCGGGCGCTGGCGCGAACCTCGCCCCCTACATGAACGGCGGCAATGGAGAAGCCGGGCCGGCTCTTTTTCATGGTGGCGATTGCCCGGACCAGCCTGTCGAGCCCTTTTACGGGTTCGATCCTCCCGATGTTGAGGAGAATCCGCTCCTCATCGCTCCACCCGAGGGCTGCCCGTGCCTCTTTCCGAGGGAGGGGCGAGAAGTTCCCCGGGTCCACGCCGCAGGGGATGATATGGACCTTCGATTTGTCCGCCCCCAGGGTGTGCGCCAGATCGGCGGCCTCCGCGCCCGTCGAGGCGATAAGAGCGTCCGCCCGTTGGGCAATCCGGATTTCGGCCGCAGCGCGATCTCCTGTCTCCCGGTCCGCCTCCTCCGGCAGCGATTCGTTCTTCCGGGCCGCGAGGGTGTGAAACCGGTGGATGAGCGGCGTACCCCACCCATCGGCGAGTTCTTGCCCCGCCAGGGCGGATAGCCAGTAATGGGAAGATACGATGTCGTACCCGCCCTCCTGGGATTCGGCGAAGGCGTGGATGCCCGAGGCGAATTCGCCTGTGAAGCAGGCCTGCTCGTTTTTTTCGAGGGGTTTTTTCGGGCCGGCCGGAATCCGGATGAGGCGCACGCCAGGGGCCAGATTGGCGATGGAGGGAGAGCCGTCATCCGAGGCCCGTGTGAATATGTCCGCCTCCACCCCGAGCGCGGGCAGGACCCGCGCCGTCTCCCGGATGTAGACGTTCATGCCCCCCGAGACATCCCCGCCCAACGATCCCAGCGGGTCGGTGTGCATCGAGAGCAGCGCGGCGCGGAGCCGGGAGGGAGCGGTCATGAGGCTTTCCGGGCGAGGCGAATCCGCACGATGGGTTCATCCTGGGCCGCGTAGCGGTACTTGTAGGGTTCATTCCCCCGGAGCATGTCGAACGAGGTCCGCCCGGCCTGGATGGCATGCTCGATGTCTTGCGCAAGGAGAACCAGGCCCGCGCTCAACTCCCGCTCCCCGGGGTCGAAGCCCGAGTTGTACAGGTAGATCCGGTCTCCGTAGTCGAGAGCGAAATTCGCGGCGACCGGATGCCCGTCTACGCGCATGATGGTCAGATCCAGCCAGCCAAGAGCGAGCATCTCCTTGGCCATCTCCCTGAAAAAGGCGCGGCGCGGGCAGTTCCAAAACTCTGCCTTTTGGGGCTGGCTCAATTCATGGAGGCGGAAAAATTCGTCCAGGTCGTTTTCCAGGTCTTTTTCGTTGAGCGTGCGGTGAATTTCGAGGCCCGGCTCCATCTGCGCCTTGCGGATTTTTCGGCGCATTTCGCGCTCCTCGCGCTGGCCGAGCATACCGGTGTACGCCTCCCAGGAATCCGGAAGCGGAATCACCGGGCAGACCTCCTCCGGCTCTACGGTGGCGCCTCCCGCCGGGGCGCGGAAAAATTCGGCTGTTGGCGATCCGGCGGGAACGCCATGGAGGATCAACTCTTTCCACGGCGGGGCCTCCGGGCTGTTCAGGTATTCGAGCAGCGCCCGCCAGGCCTCGGCGTGGGCTCCGTCGCGGGCGAGGATATCGAGGTAGTCCGTCAGGTCCTCGCCGCCGATGAAGCGCATTACACCGTCCTCGCGGAGAGTGAGGGGGGCGATGGCGATGGGCGGCCCGGTCTCGGGGCCCACCGTGCAGATGTGAACCTCGCCCGAGCCCAGATGCTTCCACCAGGTATGGTGCCAGGCGGGGTCGTAGAAGGGGTGGGCGTGGCTGCTCGCCTCCATGAGCGCGCGCCACTCGGGCGCGAGCCGGAGGATGTCTTCGGGGCTGGAGAATACGCACACCCGAAGCGGCTCGTCGCCGTAGGATGCGGACGCCACCGTGTAGCACGGAGTAGGCGCGGAGCATGAGGGGGGCATTTTCCCTCCTTGAAAAAGCGCAAGATGGCGGCATTCCCGGTGCCGCCGGAAAATCCAAAGATATTAAAAGTCCCCCGCCCGGGACGTCAAACCCTGGGCTAGAGGGGGACGAATTCGGCCGGGGCGTGACCCTCGAGATGGGGCAAGAGCTTGGATTTGCCGAATCCGAGCAAAGTTTTCAGAAGAAGCGTCTGAAACAGCGTGAACCCCCCCTTCGTGACGCCCCGGATGGAGGGGGTGTTGCGCGCCTCAACGAAAATCGTCGATCGCGTCAAGCCCAGGTCCCTGCCGAATTCCAGTGCCCGCTGGAGGACGGCGGGGTATAGGTTGTTTCCCCGCCAGGGCTCCAGCGTGAACGCATCGTAGAGATACATCTCTTTTGGCGCGGTCTGGACGGCCATCGAGATTTCATCGACGCCCACCTTGCCCCGCGAGCCCCAGATGTAGCTGACCACGCTGCCCTCGTGGACCGCAATGAAGCACGTCTCCCCCCGCTTGAAGCGAGCCCGGCACAGACGCTCCCCTTGCACCTCCAGGATCAGGCTGTGATCGGGCGAGTCCGGGGTCAGCATGCTGTAGGCGGCCTCTATACGAGCCTCGTTAGGAGGAATTTTTCCCGGATACATAAAATCGTACAGGCCGAGTTCAATCTTATCGAATAGAAAAGAGGGCCATCCGTTCAATGAGCCATCTCCTAATTTACCTCCTCCATAGCGCAAATGTAGGGTTCTAGCCTTGCTGCGAAATTCTCCAGGCCGGACAGCGCGGCCAAATGGCGGCGGGCATGAGCCGCCGCCGATGGAATATGACGGATGTAGCGCAGGTTTCCCCGCCCCGTTTTTTGATAGGCGAACGTCCCGATGGCCTTGAGATTCCGCTGGAGCGCCGTCAGCGCCAGAGCGCGGCGAAAGGCCGTCCTGTTCGCAAAGCGGTTCCGGGCGTCCGAATCTTGCCAGTATTTTTCGATCAGCGCCCGCCGGTTCTCCTCCGGGAGGGAAACATAGCTGTCGTAGACCAGGGAGGCGAGGTCGTAGGTTAGGGGTCCCATCCGGGCGTCCTGAAAATCGAGGACGAGGAGCCGCCCGGAATCTTTTCCCGGGCCGCCGGTCATGAGGTTGCGGCTGTGAAAGTCGCGGTGGGTGAGAGCGTAGGGCATGGCGCAGAGCTCCTCCGCCAGCGCGGCGAACGGGGTGGCGAAATCCGCCTCGGGCGCGGACATGCCCAGCAGCTCCTCGAAGGCATAGCGGCGGGTCATGTGAAGCTCGCGCACAAAAAGCGCGGCGTCGAACCCGTAATCGAGCGCGATGGCACCCTCCCGGCTGCGGGGAGATGCTTGGAGGCAGGCGATGATTCCGATCGATTCCTCGTAATAGGCCCGGGCGGCCTCCCACCCTCCGGCGCTCCACACATCCTCGAGGGAGCGGCTGCCGCCGTCCTCTAAAAGCAAAACCCCGGCCCGGGGGTCGGCGGCGTAAATCTCGGGGACGGGAACGCCGATGGCGCTGAAATGCGCTTGGACGTTCACGAAGGGAAGCTCCCCGTCGCCGAAAGGCGCGGCGAGAATCATCCCGACGGACGAGGGCGTGCCGCCGCCCGGATGATAAAGACGGACATAGGTGCGATCCGAAGCGTCTCCCGCGAGCGGAGAGATTTCCGCGGCGGGGACCCCGAACCGATCTTCCGCCAGGCGGTTCAGGCACGCGGCCGCTTCGCTGGGGAGGCGATCCGTCATGAGGAATTTCCCAGACCGGCGGCCGCCAGGGGCGCGGCCTGTGCCAACTCGTTCAGATGGGAGGCGTAATCGCTGTTCTCGCGGGGGCGCAACTCGAACGTGAGCGGACCCTCGTAGCCGGTCTCATCGAGCGCCCGCCAGAGCGCCGGGAAGGGAACCTGGCCCTCACCCGGGATCAAATGCCCGTCGCTCTCCCCGTCGTTGTCGTGCAAGTGGGTGGCGGCGGCCAGGGGCGCAAGCCGCCGGAAGGCTTCGGGGGCGGCCTCTCCTTCGGTGAGGAAGGCGTGTCCCGAATCGAGGCAGGCCCTCACGCACGGATGGCCGATTCGCTCGATGAGCGCTCCGATCTGCTCCGCCCCTCCCAGGGGTGCGGGGATGTTCTCGACCGCCAAGGTCAGGTTCAGGTGCTCGGCGATGGGAATCAGCCGCTCGATGCTCTGCATGAATCCGTCGGCGGTGTCGCCTTCGCCGGCCGAACCCGGGGCCGAGGGATGGAGCACCGCAATTCGCGCATCCAGATTCGCCATGGCGATGAGTGAGGCCTGGATCTCGTTGATGGCCTCGAGCCGCTGCTCGGGCTCGGAGTGGGCGAGGGAGAGCCAATTTCCGGTCCGGGCCCTGTCCAGGTGGGTGTAAAAGGGTGCGTGGAAGCTCGGGGCCTCAAGGGAAAGATCCGCCAGCCACCTCTTCAGCCGGGACATTGCGGCAGGATCTCCGCAGTCCAGGTTCGGCTTCATGGCCCAGAGTTCTACCTGGCCGAATCCGGCCTCGGCCACCGCCTGGAAGTGGCCGAAAGTCAGCGGTTCCTGCGCGAAAAGGTGGGCTGAGAGGCTCGGCATTGGCATCAAATCGAATCCTTCGGCAGTGGAGAGGTAGAAAATCAACCCCTTAGGCCATTATACGGCCCCCCGCTGTTGTTCATCAACGGCGGGGGGCCGATTCGGAGAATGGCATCCAAGTCCACCTGATACTGGCCGATGCCGGGGGAGGGCCGTTTCATGGGCGCCGATCCTGAATTTTCTCCAAAAACGGGGGCCGATTTGTTGACACCCAGGAGCCATCCATAGTATTGGTCAGACCGTCGGACCAGAAGTCCCCCGAATCATAGTCTGTTGTTCACCAAAGAGCGCCGGAATCTCTGTCCGGCCCAGGAGGAATTTTCTTGCTCCGCCCGGTCAAACGTACGCGCCTCTACGAGGATGTCGTCGCCCAAATTGAGCACCTTATCCGGACGAAGGAGCTTTGTCCGGGCGACCGGCTTCCCTCCGAGCGCGAACTGGCCGCCATCCTCGGCATCGGCCGGGCGTCGGTCCGCGAGGCGCTTCGCACCCTCGACAGCACAGGGCTCATCGAGGTTCGAAGCGGCCAGGGCGCTTTTCTCCGCAACATCGGCGTCGATCCCTATCTCGCTTCCATCCGCGAAAGCCTTTCTTTCCTCCTCGACGTCCGGGACGACACCCTCCTCGAACTCTGGGAGGTGCGCCGGGGCCTGGAGGAGCAAATCGCGTCCCTCGCCGCCTGCCGGCGGAGCGGGAAGGACATCCGGGAGCTGCGCGCCCTGACCGGTGAGATGAGGCTTCTCAAAACCTCTTCGGAGGCGTTTGTCCGCTCGGGGATCGGATTTCACCGCAAGCTGGCCGAGGCGGCGGGGAACACCGTTCTGCTGACGCTCTGGGAGGCCATCGCGGGCCTCATCGAGAAAAGCCAGCGGCGCATCATCGGCATCCCGGGTCAATCCGAGGAAGCCCTCGACAAGCACGAAGCCCTTCTCGCCGCTGTCGATGCGGCGGACGCCGAGGCCGCCCGCCGAGCGATGCGCGAGCACATGGACGCCGAGGGAGAGCATCTTCGGAATGCGCTCCTGGACGCCGGTGCCCGGGGGACTTCCCGAAACGGGGGGGGCAAGACCTCCCGCCGGGCGAAAACGGGAGAGAAGGCCAGGAAATCGGCATAAATCGGAAGAAATTTTATCCGGAATTGCGAGGAGCGAATATTTCGCGCCTCGCGCGAGACGCAACATCCTAATCGGGAGGAGTTCACCATGGTGGACCTCAGCAAACAGGGAATGCCGCTGGATTTCTTGCAGCGGGAACATTATCAGTCTCCCCGCCGCGTATTCAGCCAGACGGGCAGCGACTGGCAGCGCCGGGTGGATTTCAACAGGATGCGCGAGGACCGGCTCCAGCGCGCCAAGGACATGATGGAAAAGCATGACATGGACGCCATCATCATGTTCAAGGGCGAGAATATCCGCTACACCTGCTCGGTCTACCAGGGCAACTGGAAGAACAACATCTTCATCCGCTACGCCGTCCTCTGCCGCGGCGCGAAGACGCCCGTGCTCTTCGAGACGGCGGGCTCGGACTACGAGTGCGCCCGCATCGACGCGCCCTGGCTCGAGGGCAATATCCGCCCGGCGATCACCTGGAAGTGGTCCGAGACGGCCGAGCAGATGATGGTCAACCGCATGGTCGATTCGGTCATCGAGGTCCTGAAAGAGGGCGGCGTCGCTCTGGACGGCCGCATCGGCATCGACATCATGGACTTCCAGGCATACAGCGCGTTCACCGAAAAGGGCGTGAACCTGGTCAATGCCTGGCCGGCCATGAGCGAAGCGCGCGTCATCAAGACCCCCGAGGAGATCGAGTGCCTCAAGATCAGCTCCACAATCGGCGATACCTGCATGTGGAAAATCCGCCACGAATGGCTCAAGCCCGGCATCCGCGAGTGCGACCTCACGGCCTGGGTGAACAACCTGCTCTATGAAGAGGGCTTCGACTTCGTCTACGACATCATCGTGGCTTCGGGCGGAAATACGAGCCCCTACCGGCGCTGGCACACCGACAAGATGATCCGCGACGGCGACCTCATCATCGTGGACATCAACGCCATCGGCCCCGGCGGCTACTTCGTCGATTACGTGCGCTGCTTCAAGTGCGGCGGCGACTGGACGAAGAAAGAAAAGGCGCTCTACCGGGAGGTCTACGATTCGATGTACGCCGGCCTCGCCGAGCTCAAGCCGGGAAAAACGACCCAGGACGTCGCCTCGAAGTTCCCGGTGTATGCCGACGACAAGTACGGCACGGTGACGCTCCAGCAGTTCGCCCATTCCATCGGCCTCGACCTCTACGAGGGGATGTGGATCAGCCGGGCCTACAGCCTCGACTACCCGGTCGAGATTAAAGAGAACATGTATTTCGCTATCGAGACGTTCGCCGGCCATCCGGGTCTGCCGCAGACCGTTCGCCTCGAGGAGAATGTCCTCGTCGGCCCCGACGGTCCGATCATCTTCACCGGCATGCAGCACTACGATGATTGCATCAAGGATTCGCCCTACTTCGACTTCTCGCACAAGTCGCGCGGCGAAGGGCGTTACGAGTGAACCGGGTCATACCTTCCCCGGTGGCGGGGAGGCTTCGGGCCTTCGCGCCGCTGGGGCTTTATATCTTTTTCGAAAGGAGAATCGGGCAATGAGCGAGCCCTGGAACACCGATATGTGGTTCACCAGCCCCTGGAACTTCGACAAGGAAGTCCGGGACCAGGTCCACTTCGATCCCAATCCCAAGCTACACGACGTCACCCTACGCGACGGCGAGCAGCAGACCGGCGTCCTCTTCACCAAGGACGCCAAAATCCGCATCGCCGAGGCCCTGGCCGAGGTGGGGATCCATCGTATCGAAGCGGGCATGCCCGTCGTTTCAAAGCAGGACGAGGAGGCCATCAAGGAGATCGTCAAGCGTCTCGAAGGCACCGATACCGAGGTTTTCAGCTTCGCGCGCTGCATGGTCGATGACGTAAAGCGATCGGTCGATACCGGCGTCAAGGGGATCGTCATGGAAGTTCCCAGCTCGACCCACATCATCGAGCGCGCCTACAAGTGGGACCTCAACAAGGCCATCGACACATCGATCAAGGCGACCCAGTACGCCAAGGAAAACGGGCTTTACGTCTGCTTCTTCCCGATCGACTTTTCGCGCGCCCCGCTCGAGTGGGTGCTCGACATGCTCAAGAAGGTCGCCACCGAGGGGCACATGGACTCCCTCGCCATCGTGGACACCTTCGGCGGCCTCGCGCCCCACACGGTGCCCCACCTGATCAAGAAGATGCGCGAGGTCTTCCCGGACACCCCATTCGAGCCCCATTTCCACGACGATTTCGGGATGGGCGTCGCCAATACCCTGATGGCGATGGCGGAGGGCTGCCAGGTGGCCCAGACCTCGGTCACCGGACTCGGCGAGCGCGCCGGAAACTGCGCCTATGAAGAGCTCGCACTCGCCATGAAGACCATGTACGACGTGGACATGGGCCTCAAGACCGAAAAATTCGTCGAGACCTCGCGTCTCGTCACCGGCCTGGCGGACGTGGCCGTGCCGCCCAACCGCTGCATCGTGGGCGAAAAACTCTACGACATCGAGAGCGGCATCATCGTGAGCTGGCTCAAGAACGCCGGCAAGGACTTCCCGACCGAGCTCGTGCCCTACCGCGCGGGCCTCGTCGGCCAGACCGAGCCCAAACCCGTCATCGGCAAGGGCAGCGGCATCGACTCGATCGCCTGGTTCCTGGATGAGCTGAACATCAAGGCCACCCAGGAGGAGATGATGGCCCTCCTCACCGACGTGAAGGAAAAGGCGTTCGAAGTGGGCCGCCTCCTCACCCTGGATGAGTTCAAGGAGCTCGCCGGGGAGAAGTAAGGCGGCAGGCGATTCGGCCCAATTCAGCGGGGGCGGTCCATCGCGGGCCGCCCCCGTTTTTGTCGGGATGGCGGCTTTTTATTTCTGGGTCATGCGGCCGTTCCTCGCCTTGGGTCTTGGCCCGATTGGCGGTATTATCTCCCCCCTGTATGACCATCGAACCTATGAAACCGGGAGTGATTCATGAAAGCGGCTATGCTCGAAGCGCCCCGTAAAATGACGGTGGGGGGGCAGCCGGACCCGGAGGTTGCGCCGGGCGAGGTTCTGGTCGAGGTGGCGGCCTCGGCCATCTGCGGGACGGACGTTTCCATCTGGGCCGGAAAAATGCCCGCGAATATTCCGGTGATACCCGGCCATGAGTGCACAGGAGTCGTCGCCGCGCTGGGCGAAGGGGTCACGCGCCTCAAAGAGGGCGACCGTGTGGTGCTCAACCCGGTGACGGCCTGCGGGGTGTGCCATTACTGCCTGCGGGGGCTGACGAATCTTTGCCTCAGCGGCGGCCTGCGCGGCCGAGAGGTGCCCGGCACCTTCGCCGAGCTCATCGGCGTCAAGGAGACCGAGGCCTACAAGATTCCGGACAACGTGGGCTTCGCCGCGGCGACGAATTT
>DNYS01000258.1:13743-14323 GCA_003506735.1 Nitrospinota bacterium | reverse complement strand
GGGCGGTTCGGTCGCTGTCATCGGGCAGGGATCGAGCGGGCTGCTCCACACCCAGCTCGCAAAGGTATCGGGCGCGGCCCGGGTCATCGCCATCACCCGTAGCAAGTGGAAGCTCGAGATGGCCCGGAAGATGGGGGCGGACGAGATTGTCCCGGCGGGCAATACCGATTCGGTCGCGCGGGTCAAGGAACTCACCGGCGGGCTCGGAGCGGACGTGGTGATCGAGACGGCGGGCACGAACCAGACCATGATCCAGGCCTACGAGATGGTCCGTCCGGGCGGGACGATTCTCCAGTTCGGCATCGGGCCATCTACGGTGGAAGGGATACCCGCCCAGGCCTACTACTTCAAGGACATCGCCGTCATCGGCTCGCGCGCGGGCCTCGCCGAGGATTTCGGCCGCGCCATCGCTCTCGTGGCATCGGGCCGGATCGATCTCGAACCGATCGTCACCCATCATTTCCCGCTCGACGACATCCAGCAGAGCTTCGAGTTCATCGAGAGCGGCGGCGACGGCGGAACCCTGCGCGGGGTCATTCAGATCGGCGAGAAGTAAAAAGGAAATCGTCGAAATAGAAAA
>DNYS01000258.1:454-13541 GCA_003506735.1 Nitrospinota bacterium | reverse complement strand
TTTTTGTGTTCCTGGCCGGTTGCAAAGCCATATCGGCGGGAGGCCCTTCCAGCCCCAAAATCGATGCGTCGAAGGTGGGTGTCGTGTTTATGCACGGCAAGGGCGGAAATCCCGGCAGAAATATCACCGAATTGCTTGGGGCATTGATTTTGGAGGGGTACCAAGTCGTGTCGCCCGAAATGCCGTGGTCCGGGGCGAGAGGATATAATGCGACCTATCAGGACGCCTTGTTGGAGATTAAGAAAGCGGTGCGGTCCCTGCGCGATTCGGGCGCCAGATATATCTTTGTCGGAGGACATAGCATCGGCGCCAACGCGGCCATCGGGTACGCGGCATATCATGGCGGTATAAGTGGAGTGCTCGGCATCGCTCCCGGTCATGTGCCGGAAAATTTTAACTTCTGGCCTGATGTCAAAAGAGCGAAGGCCATGATGAAAGAGGGAAAAGGCGATGAAATCGGAACGTTTCCCGATAAAAACCAGGGGACAACGGCGGATATATTCGTGACGGCTCGAATTTATGTAAGTTACTTCGATCCCGAAGGGCCTGCGGTGATGTCACTGAATGCGATGAAAATAAAAAAAGGCATCCCGTTGTTCATGGCGGTTGCCAAGAACGAGCGGTTCAAGAATGGGGGCGCTTTTTCCTGGGTTCCCGATCATCCGATGAATAAATTCATCGAAGTGGATTCGGGACACCGGGAGGCACCCGATGCCGCCGCCTCCGATGCCGCGCTGTGGATTCAGAAAGTCGTAGCGCTGAAGCAGAAGGATACGCCGTCCAACTAGCGGGGATTTTCCATGGCATTTCAGCATCCATACATTCGCATCGGCGGCCTGACTCCGGAGAAGTTGGACGAGAGCAAGGGCTGGCCGGAGGGCGAGTTCCGGGTCGTTCTCGACGAAAAACAGGGCTGCTCGTCCACCATGTTCCACCAGATCCTAGCGCCGAACGCTGTCCACCATCGGCACCGCCTCGATAACTGCGATGAGCAGTATTACATCCTCAGCGGGCACGGCCTCGCCGGAGCGGGCCCGGACCGGGTGGAGGTCCATCCAGGCCACTACCATCTAATCCCCAAGGGGGTGGAGCACTGGCTCGTCAACCTGAGCCGGAACGATCCCCTCATTATCATCGGCCTATACGACCGCGCCCCCAGCCTCGGGGCCACGGGCTGTGTTCACCTGGGCGGGGTGACTGAGGAGGACATGAACGCCCCGCGCACGCTCGATACCGGCCGGCTCCAATATCCCCTGGTTCACCAGGACGCCGTTCCCATGGTGAAGGTGTCCAAGGATGAGGGCTGGACGCAGGATTATTTTTGCGAGCCCCTGAACCGGAGCCACGGTGCGGGTTCATGCTGGATGCTGGGCTATTTCGGCCCTCATACCGTCCACATGAAGCACCGCCACGATCGCTGCGAGGAGATCTGCTATATCCTCAAAGGACGCGGGCTGGCGGGGGTGGGCGCCGACCGGGGTGAACTGGTCGAGGGGGACGTTCACTACATTCCCGCCGGGTGTGAGCATTGGCTTGCGAACCTGAGCGATACCGAAGACCTCGTCGCTCCCGGCTGGTACATCGGGGTCGGCGGGCTGGACGAGAGCGGCTTCGCCTATAACGGCCCCGTGACGGAGGAAGACATCAACGCCCCGAGGACGGGCAAGCTGTAAAGCGCATCTTTTATAAGAGGAAATTCGCGATGGCACTTCAATATCCCCTTATCCATATCGACGATGTGAAACCCGAGAACATGAACGAAGGCGAGGGCTGGGCGATCTCGGAGTTCCGCCTGCCGATCACGAAGGCGTGCGGAAGCTCGACCTGCGTGTTTCATTCGATTTTCCGGCCCGGCTCCACCCACAAAAAACACCTTCATACGAACTGCGACGAGATCGCCGTCTACCTGAGCGGAAACGGCGTCGTGGGCCAGGGCTCGGAGCGGGCCGAGGTCCGGGCCGGGCACTGCCGCCTCATGCCGGCGGGCGCGGAGCATTTTTTCCACAACGAAACGAAGGACGAGGAGGCGCTGGTCGTCGGCTTCTACGTCGGGGCGGGGAGCGTCGAGGATTCGGGTTATCAGTTCCGCGGCGACGTAACCGAAGAAGACCTCGCCATGCCGCGCGAGGGCTTCAGCGAGGGCATTCTCGTTCATCTGGACGACGTTCCCCAGGAGAAAATGGACGAGGGGAAGGGTTGGTTGATCACCGACTTCCGAATCCCCATCGGAACCCACAACGGAAGCTCGACCACGCTCTTCCGGGCGCGCTTTTTCCCGGGCACCGTCCACAAAAAACACCGTCACGACAACTGCGAGGAAATTTACTACATCATCAGCGGCCACGGCCTCGCCGGGGCGGGGCCCGACCGCGTCGAGGTGCGCGGCGGGCATTTTCACTACATCCCCAAGGGGGTCGAGCACTGGCTTCACAACCTGAGTGAGACTGAGCCCGTCGAGGCGGTGGGCATGTACATCGGCTCGGGAAGCGTCGAGGAGACGGGCTACGTTTACATGGGCGACGTGACGGAAGAGGATATTCTGGCGCGGACACCGCTTTAGGAAGGCGGGTTTCGCCCGAAAGAGCCCGAAAGAGAAGGAGGCCGAAATGCCCGGAGAGACCATGGAGGCGGTTGTCCTCCTCGGGCCGGACGAATACGAGTTTCAGAATGATATACCCGTTCCCGAAATCGGACCGGCCGAGGCGCTTTGCCGCGTCGGGGCGGTCGCCATCTGCGGGACGGATATCGGCATCATGTCCGGAAAATTTTTCCCGATGTGGCCGCCGGAATGGCCGTTCATCATTGGCCACGAGTGGGCGGGGACGGTCGAGGCGGTGGGGCCGGGAGTCTCGGCCTTCGCGCCCGGCGACCGGGTGGCCGGAAGCTCCGCCGTCGGCTGCGGCCTTTGCCGCAACTGCATGAAGGGGCGCTACAACCTCTGCCTCAATTACGGGAACATGGAGGCCGGCCACCGGCAATACGGCATGACCGCTCCGGGGGCCTATGCCCAGTACATCAACGCCAACGTCCGCTCCCTCGTCCATTTGCCGGACAGCTTCGACATGCCGGCCGCCTCCCTGCTCGACACGGCGGGCATCGCCCTCCACATCGCCAAGCGGGGAAACATCGAGGCGGGCGACACGGTGGTCGTCATCGGCCCCGGCGCGGTCGGCTCGATTGCCTACCAGTGCGCGAGTGCCCTGGGCGCGGGCCGGGTCATCGTCGCCGGCCGGGGAAGCCGCCTCGAGAAGGCCAAAGAGTTCGGCTACGAGACCGTGGACGTGAACGCGCGGGACGTGATGGAATACGTCAAGGAGGCCACCGGCGGCATCGGGCCCGACGTTGTGCTCGAATGCGCAGGAACGGCCGGGACCATCGTCCAGGCCGTAGAGATGATCAAAAAGGGCGGGCGCGTCGTCGTGGGCGGGATCACCCAGGAGGATGCGCCCCTGCCCCTCCGGCGGTTCGTTCTCGATGAGATCGAGGTCGTGGGCTCGCGTGCCGCGCCGAACTGCCTTCCCGAGGTCCTCGCGCTCACCGAGAGCGGAGCGCTCCGGCTGGCCGAGCTCGTGACCCACCGGTTCCCGCTGACCGAGTTTACCGCCGCCATGGAAACCTTTCGGAACCGCACCGGCGGGGCGCTCAAGGTCGTTGTCGAGCCGAACCCGGATTCCGGCCTTTAAAGAGAGGTGCCGAGGTGGCGCTTATCCTGCTCGCCGATGACGATGAAATGCTCCTGCCGCTGGTCGTGGACGCGCTTTTGGCCCAAGGACACGAAGTCATAACGGCGGTCGACGGGGAGCGGGCCTGTGATCTGACCCGGAATCACGCCTTCGACCTGATCGTTCTGGACTACGACATGCCAAAATTGACGGGTCTTGAGGTTTTGACGCACCTCAAGACAACCATGCCTTCGCTCCCGCCCACCATCATGCTGACCGTCAAGGGAGATCCCTAAACGGTGCGCAAATGTGTGGGGGCCGGCGCCAAGGATTTCATCGTCAAACCCTTCGAGGTGGCCGAGCTCTTGCGGCGCATCGGCCGCCAGCTGGGGGAGGGGGGGTAAGCAGTTAATTGATAATGAACGAGTTAGGCGCTTACTCGCGGCCCCGGCGAGCGGCCCTGGAAGCGTCCCCCTTCTGATTGCCTTTTTGGGGGAGCGTGATATTATTTTGGATGAATTTAGTCTGATTATTCGCCGGGCCATTTTGGCCGGTCATCGACCCATTTCCTGGAGCTACTTAAATGAAAATCACCGAGGGTGCGATAAGCAAGGTGAAGGAAATCATGGAGCAGCATGGCGGCGAGTTCGCTGGCATCCTCGTCAGCTTTGAAGGCGGATACAAGCTCGATCTGGTGAAGGAGGAGGACGCCGGTAATTTTGAAAAGATCCCACACGACGATATCGGCATATTCGCGCCCGTGGAGCACCTCTCCCGCGCCGAGGTGGCCGAGATCGACTTCATCAGCGAAGGTCCCACGAGCGGCTTCAAGATTACGCGTGCCCGCGTGGAGGGCGAGGAGTCTCTTCTCAAACAGCTTCAGGAGATTATCGACAACGAGATCAACCCGGCGGTGGCCTCTCACGGCGGCGTCATCAATATTCTCGATGTGGAGGGGAAGCGGGTCTTCATCCAGATGGGCGGCGGATGCGCCGGCTGCGGCATGGCCGACGTTACCCTCAAATCCGGCGTCGAGGCGCGTCTCAAACAGCTCGACCCCGAACTCGAAGTGGTGGACACCACCGACCATGCCTCGGGCCAGAACCCCTACTACGAGCAGACCAAGAAATAATTCCGGACCTTCACGGATTGGGCCGGCCTTCGGGCCGGCCCTTTTTATTGATCGTTGAGATTGCTCAAGGGTGGTGAGTTTTGACCCGTATGATCGCCGTGTCCGTTATTGGCGATTTTTAAACTGCTCCTTCTGAATCGATCCGGAACCGGAGGTGTTCGTGCGCGCGGCGAAGCGCCTCCTCGGCCTCCCCGGGTGTCTCCCTCCTGGCGAAGATAAAGCCGAGATAGCGGTTTCCCTCGGGCAGGGGGACGACGGCCCCGCCCGCGTGGATACCGATGTCGATGGACCGGATGCCCGGGACCGCGAGCGCGGCATCCATCCCCTCCACCCCGCGGAGGATTCCCCGCCCCGGAATGGGGATCATCATCACGCCCGAGGCCGGACTCTCCCGTGTCAGGGACGGCGGCTCCAGCTCGAGGGCATTCGCGAGGATCAACTCCTCCAGCGAGGCCCCGTCCCCGAATTCGAGCGCGGCCGCGCAATTGCCGCCGATGGTGCGGCTCGCCACGTCGATCACCCATACCCCCCCATCGTTCACGCGCACCTCGGCGTGTACCGGCCCGTCTTTTAATCCGATCGCCCTGGCGGCGCGCTCGGTAACGCGGACAATCTCTTCTTGTATTTTTTCGGGGAGGCGCGAGGGCGTGACGTAAATCGTCTCCTCGAAAAACGGCCCTTCCATCGGGTCGGGCTTATCGAAGATGGCGAGTACGTGGAGTCGGCCTCCGGCGGCGAGGCCTTCCAGCGCGGCCTCCCGGCCCGGAACGTAATCCTCGGTCAGGATAGAGCCGCTCTCTGCCCCCCCGCGCTCCTTCGTACCGGCATCGTCCAGGATTTTTCCGATGCGCCGGTAGGCGGCGGCGAACTCTTCCTCATCGTTCGCGCGGATGACCCCCTGGCTCCCGGCGAGGAAGGTGGGCTTGAGGACGCAAGGGTAATTCACCGAAGCGGCGAGCGCCGCCGGATCGTCATTCGCCGCCATCAGCCGGAAGCCGGGCGAGGGCAGCCCCTCCTCGTCCAGGATTTTCCGGAGCTCGTACTTGCTCCGCGTCGCGCGGGCGGCCTCGACGGTGTGCGCCGGAAGCCCCATCGCTCCGGCCGCCATTGCCCCGGCGATCACGGCGTCATCGTCCACCGCCACCACGGCGTCGATGGAAAACTCCTTCGCGAACCGCGCGATATCCGCCGCCGCCTTTTCGGGTTCGTGAAAATCCAGCGTCAGGGAGGCGCCCGGATTCATACCGGCCAGAACGTCCGGCCGGTCCGTGCCCACCACGGCGCTCACCCCCGCCCGCTCCGCCGCCCTCAGATACGCCGAGGCGCGATAGGTGTTCGTCGTCATCAGGAGCAGGACGCGTTTCGTGGGGGAGGGGGACATAACTCCGCTCACCCCCCCAGGCGGGCGCGGATATCGTCCCAGGTGGAGAGGCGGCGGTTCCAGTTTTGCGCGGGGGGCTGGGGCGTCATGATTTCGAGCCAAAGGCACGAGACGCCCCGGTTGAGGTAAATTCCGTGAGGCGAGCCGACGCCGGACCACGCGATCGTCCCCGGGGTCAGGACGTACTCCTCCCCCTCGGCGGTGAACGTCACCTCGCCCTCTATGACCAGATAGGCCTCCTCGAAGGGGTGTTCGTGCTCGTTGGTCTGCCCGTCCTCGGCGAACTCGATGATGAACATGTTGAAATGCTGGTTGCCGAACGCGCGGTCCATCAGCATTTTCTTAGACCATCCCCACATGTACTCATCCACCCTCTGGTGGGGAGGAAGCTGGCTTTTATCGAAATGTCCGGTCATCCGGCAGGCGGGGTTTTTCGGGTCGGGTGCCAGGGTCTCCACCGGCCAATCGAGCCCGGGCGGGAAGAAAGTGTCCTCCCATTCGCCCGGCGGCTTGGGCTGGGGGGCGCTCTTCTCGACCCACCGGGTCGGCTGGCTTCCAGCATTCCGGATGGCGTGGGCCGTGCCCATGGGCACGAGGGCGTAGTCGTGTTTTTTCAGCCGAAAGCGTTTCCCCTCCCGGTTGAGTTCGACCTCGCCCTCGGTGATGAAAATCCCTTTCTCGTAGGCATGAACGCAGGTATCAATTCCCCCGCCCGGCGCCAGCTCCGAAATCGAAAAGCCGATGTGGACAGATCCCTGCTCCCGCCCGATCAGATCCGCGCGCCGAAAGCCCTCGGAATGGCCTCCGTAGCCGGGGGGGGCCTGAAACAACGAATCATCAATTTGGCGAAATAAATGCATGGTGTGGGTCCTTTATGGATGGGGTCTTTTCAGAATTTCCCTACCCCTCGTGCCAGCCGCCGTCCACGAGGAGGGATTCTCCGGTGACGAGGTTGCTGGCGGCGGAGGCGAGAAAGATGCAGGGGCCGATAAGCTCTTCCATCCCTCCGATGCGGCCTACCTGGATGTCAGGACGCTTTTTTCACCTTGATCTTGCCGGCCTTTTTTTGGGCCCGGGCCAAGTCGTAGTCCATCTGCATGCCAAGCCACACCTCCGGGGAGCTTCCGAAGGCTTTCGAAAGCCGGATGGCCATTTCCGGGGACACCCCGTTTTTTGCGTGAATCAGGTTGCTGAGCGTCAAACGGGAGACACCGAGAATTTCCGCCCCCCGTGTGATGGTCAGGCCAAGAGGCTCCAGGCAGTCATGTTTGACGAGCTGGCCGGGGTGTGGCGGATTTTTCATGCGCATCGTTTCTTCCTCTTAGTGGTAGTCGGTTAAATCGACATTGTATGCGTTGCCCTGCTCCATCCTGAAGGTGACGCGCCAGTTGGCCCGCACGGTGACGGCCCAATGTCCTTTCATGTCTCCTTTCAGGGGGTGCAGCCGGAAGCCGGGAAAGTTCATGTCCTCCGGCCGCCCAGCCCTGCTCAGAGCGGCGAGGATGCGTTTAATCTTGTCGACGTCCTGGGCGGAAACCCGGCCAGGATCGTCTCTTTCGAACAGCCTCCTCAAGCCGCGATGCTTGAACCTCTCAATCATGGACGGATTGTATAGTGATTATATGCGATATGCAATCCCCCTACTGCATGGGCGAGTAGTCCGTGGGCCTGAGGATAACGGTGTCGGTGCGCTGGCTAAGGCCCTGGAATCGGCCCATGAGCTTTTTGAACTCGGGGTCGGCGACGAGGTCGCTCTGGGCTTTTTCGTACTGGGCCCAGTCGTCGAAGGCGGTGAGGGAGACCACCGAGGGTGAGGGGCCGATCTCGGTTTTCCAGTAGCCCACGACTTTGATGCCGTGCTTTTCGAAATAGGGGATCGCCTCCCGGCGAAGCTCGTGGAACTCGTTCATCTTGCCCGGGGTCACGTGATGGGTCCGAAGAGAGTAGATCAAGGACGGTCCTCCTGAGGGCCGGCAGCCGGCGGTTGTGGTTCGGTTTTTCGGAATTTCCCTACCCCGCGTGCCAGCCGCCGTCCACGAGGAGGGATTCTCCGGTGACGAGGTTGCTGGCGGCGGATGCGAGAAAGACGCAGGGGCCGATAAGCTCTTCCATCCGCCCGAAGCGGCCCATGGGGGTGCGCGCGCAGATGGCGCCGCTAACGGCCGGGTCCTCCAGCAGGGGTTGGGTCAGCGGGGTTTCGATGAAGGTGGGGCAGATGGCGTTGACCTGAATGTTTTCCTTCGCCCACTCGATGGCGAACGAGCGGGTGAGCGCGATGACGCCGCCCTTGCTCGAGGCGTAGGGCCCGTAGGTCTGCCCATGGGGGTTCCGGAAAACGGACCAGCCCATGAGCGAGGCCATGTTGATCACCTTGCCGCCCCCGGCCTTTTTCATCTCATCCCCAGCCCGGCGGGTGATGAAGAACAGGCTCTTGAGATTCAGGTCGAGGACGCGATCCCAGTCTTCCTCGGTGACCTCCGCCATCGTCTTGCGCACGTTGGTTCCCGCGTTGTTGACGAGGATCGTCAGCCCGCCCAGGGCGGCGGAGGCTTCGGCCACCATCCTCTCGGCCCCCGCCCGATCGGTCACGTCCGCCTCGATGAGGGTGCACCTCCGCTCCAGGGCCTCGATCGCCCGCCGGCCCTCATCGGCCGGGGCGAGATCGATGTCGGCGATGGCCACGTCCGCGCCGGCCTGGGCGAGACCGAGGGCGAGGGTGGCCCCGATGCCCCGGCCCGCGCCGGTAACGAGGGCTTTTTGGCCCGAAAGGTCGAACAGCGGATGGGACATGGAACGTCTCCTCCTGGTAATGGCTGAATGGATGGATGCCGCGCCATCGATTCTCGCCTCCGGCGCGGACCGGGTCAACGAGGGGAGGCGCGGTTTATTTCCTTGAAAACAGATTCAGAATAATCGTCAGGATGATGCTGAGAACGATCGAGGTGACGATGGGGAAGGAGAAGCGCCAGTTCTTCCCGCGAAGGTGAATGTCGCCCGGAAGGTGGCCCAGCCAGGGAATTTTCGGCCCGATCATCATGAGCGCGCCGATGGCCGCGATGACGAGCCCGATGATGAGGAGGGTTTTGCCGAAGCCGCCGAAAGGATCGCCTGGCGTCATCGATGGGACCCTACCCGCTCTCTCCGGCAGGGGAGCCGGTCTCCGTGGATTCGCCGGCGGCGGACCAGAGATCGCCCTGAAGCCCCTCGGGGATTTGGAGGCTGAGGTGGGCGTAGGCCGCCGGCGCCGCCCGCCGGCCGCCCCGAGTTCTCTGGACGAAGCCCGTGCGCAGCAGGTAGGGCTCGATCACGTCCACAAGAGTGTCGCTCTCCTCGTTCATGGTGGCGGCGACGGCTTCCACGCCCACCGGGCCGCCGCCGTATTGTTCGATGATGGTGCGGAGGTAGTGGCGGTCGAGCGCGTCCAGGCCCGCCTCGTCCACGGCCTCCATGGCCAGCGCCTCGCGGGTGGTCTCGTGGGAGATGGTGCCGTCCCGCCGGGCCTGGCTGAAGTCGCGCACCCAGAGCAGGAGCCGGTTCGCCGTCCGGGGGGTGCCCCGGCTGCGGCGAGCGAGTTCGGCAGCGGCGGCCGGTTCGATGGACAGGTCCAGGCGCGAGGCGCTCCGCTCCAGGATGATCTTCAGCTCATCCTCGGAGTAGAAATCGACATGGTAGACCCGCTCGAAGCGGTCCCGCAGGGGGGCCGAGAGGGCGCCAGGCCGGGTGGTGGCCCCGACCACCGAAAACCGTTTGAGGTTGATCTTGATCGAGCGGGCCATGGGGCCCTGCTGCGAGATGAAATCGACCTCGAAATCCTCCATCGCGGGGTAGAGATACTCCTCCACCGGGCGCGGCATGCGGTGAATCTCGTCGATGAAGAGGACATCGCCCGCCTGAAGGTCGGTGAGGATGCCCACCAGGTCGAAGGGCCGAGTGAGCGATGGCCCCGATGTTTTGACCAGGCGCGAGCCTCTCTCCTGGGCGATGATGTGGGAGAGGGTGGTCTTGCCCAGCCCGGGCGGGCCGTGAAAGAGGATATGGCCCACCGCCTCGCCCCGCGCGCTCGCGGCTTCGAGGGTGATCCGCAGTTTGGCGACAAGGTCCTGCTGGCCGACGTATTCGGCGAGACGGGAGGGCCGGAGGGAGGAGAAGACCTGCTCCTCGGCCGGGCTGACCTCAGTGCCCGTCACGCGCCTTTCAATCACCACGGCTTTCTCCTACCGCCTGATGCGAAAAACTTCTTCGAGGATGACGGGCACTTGGGCGTCGGCGCCCTTGGCCGAGAGCGCCCGTTCGATCAACTCCTCGGCATCGGGGGTGCGCAGGCCGAGCTGGCCGACGAGAATGGCCATGACCTCGGATGCCTGGGACGCCGGCACCGCCTGGGGGCGGGCGTCTTCCTGGGCTCCGGCCAGGAGGCCCGTCTCGGCCAGTTCGTCGGCGAGGTGGGAGATGATCTGCTCGGCTTTTTTCTTCCCGATTCCCTGGAGCCTCGTCAGCGTGCCCATGTCGCGGGCGACGACCGCCGCCGCGATGCGCTCGGGCGGGAGGCCCATCGCCCGGATGCCGCTGCGGGTGCTGATGCCCGGCACCTTGATGAAGCGGAGGAAAAAATCCCGTTCGGCGGGGGTGAGGAAGCCCACCAGGCGCGGAATCAGGGATTGGCCCGAGGCGGCGTTCCCCTCGAGGTAGTGATGGGTGTGAAGCTCGACCGGCTCGCGCGCGTCCATGAGGGCCTGGAGCTCGGGCAGGGCGTAGGTCCCCACCAAGGCCTCGTAGCAAAGGCCCGCGCCGGTTCGCACGGCGATGCTCTCGTCGAAAATCTCGACGATCTCGCCCGAGAGGCGCCGGATCATTGCGCCACCGCCTGGGCCGAATCCCGCCGCCGCAGGGTTCGATCGATGTAGCAGTAGGCCGCGGCGATGGCGTCGGCGAAATCGTTCGGCTCGGGAAGCTCCGGGAGGGCAAGGCGATGCTGCACCATCCGCTGCACCTGGGCCTTGGAGGCCCGGCCCACGCCGACGAGGGATTTCTTGATTTCGGTCGCCGCGTAACTGTGAACGGGGATTCCGGCCTGAGCGGCGGCCAGGAATATCACCCCCCGCGCGTGGCCCATGATGATGGAGGTTCGGGGGTGGCTGTAGTGGGCATACAGATCCTCGACGGCCATGACGCAGGGGCGCAGGTCGGAAATGACCTGGGAGAGGTCGCGGTGAAGCTCGTGGAGACGCTCCTCAAGCGGGGCGCGCTCGCTGCTCCTCAGGACACCGCCGTCCACGAGGCTGGGCTCCGTGAATGGGTCCACAAGGCCGAGCAAGGCGTAACCCGTTACGCCCAGACCCGGATCGACTCCCATGATTCGAAATGAAAAATGCGTTTCAGGCAAGCGGACCTCGCCCGGGCGGTGGGCGGAAGGGGAGGGGCTCAGGCCGTGACCTTGGCCATCTCCTCTTCCGAAATATCGAAGTTTGCATAAACGTTCTGAACGTCGTCGTTGTCTTCGAGCGCTTCGATCAAGCGGAGCATCTGCTCGGCAGGTTTTCCCTCGATCTTCACCGTTGTTTTGGGCAGCATCGTGATCTCGGCGGATTTGGCCGGGATCCCGCTTTTTTCCAGCGCCGCGCGGATGTCCTCGTAAGCTTCCGGCTCGGAGGTGACCTCGAAGTTGCCGTCCACGGGTTCCAAATTGTCGGCCCCGGCCTCGAGGACGACTTCGAGCAGGTCGTCCTCCTCCACCCCTTCTCCAGGGATGAGGAAAAAGGCCTTTTTCTCGAAATTCCAGGCCACGGCATTGGGCTCGGCGAGGTTGCCGCCCCTTCGTGACAGGATATGCCGGACTTCCGAACCCGTCCGGTTCCGGTTTTCAGTGAGAACCGGAATGAGGATGGCGACGCCCCCGGGCCCGTAGGCCTCGTAGGTGAATTCCTCATAGACGACACCTTCCATATCCCCCGTTCCCTTCGATATGGCGCGGGTGACGTTGTCCTGGGGCATGTTGGCGCCCTTGGCGTTTTGGATGGCCATCCGGAGGCGGGGGTTACCCGCCGGATCGCCGCCGCCCATTTTTGCCGCCACGGTGATCTCGCGGATCAGCTTGGTGAATATTTTTCCGCGCATGGCGTCCAGAGCGCCTTTTTTCCGTTTTATCGTGCTCCATTTGGAATGGCCGGACATGGCGTTTGGTCTCCGAAGGTCAAAAAGGGCCGGGAAACTCCGAGGGGATGGGAAAAAGACCGGCCCCTGAATCACGGAACGCTATGGGTTTTTCTAGCATGCGGCGGGAGGCGAAGTAAAGGAATTGACGCGGGTCCCGGAAGGCTTCAGGGTCGATATGGACACGGGGTGGGGGCGGTGCTATTTTTCCACTCGAAAATCCTTTGAAGCTATTGGTTTTTTTAGGAATGGAGCATTTATCCATGGATCTCGCCGGACGGGGAATCCGGACACTGAAGATCGAGGCCGAGGCGCTGGCCCGGCTGCCGGATCGCCTGGGGCGTGATTTCATCCAATCGGTGGAGCTGATCATGGCATGCCAAGGCCGGGTCGTGGTGACCGGAATTGGCAAAAGCGGGCTGGTGGGCCAAAAAATCGCCGCCACGCTTGCCAGCGTCGGGGCTCCGTCGTTTTTTCTTCACTCGGCTGAAGGTGTCCACGGGGACCTGGGCATGGTGACGAGGGGGGATGTCGTTATTGTCCTCTCCTATAGCGGGGAGACCGAGGAGGTCCTTCGTTTGCTGCCGATGTTCGCCCGCCTGGGGACTCCGGTGATCGCCATCACCGGCCAATCGGAATCGACCTTGGCCACCGAGGCCGCGACGGTTATCGACATTTCGGTCGAAGAAGAGGCTTGCCCGATGAACCTGGTTCCGACAGCGAGTACCATCGCGGCCATGGCGATGGGAGATGCGCTGGCGA
>DNYS01000258.1:0-278 GCA_003506735.1 Nitrospinota bacterium | reverse complement strand
GTGGGAGATCTCATGGTGACGGGAGACGATATTCCGAAGGTGAGTGGTGAGGCGTCATTGAGCGAGATGACCCGCGAGATGACTGCCAAAGGGCTCGGGTTGACGTGTGTCCTCGATAGTGGGGGGATGTTGATCGGCATCGTTACAGACGGGGATCTGCGGCGGTCCCTGGAGGAGTCGCAAGGCAATATTCAATCGAACGCCCAGGGCATGATGACCTCATCGCCCGATACCATCGCGAAGAATGAGATAGCCGCCGGCGCCCTGAAAAGGATGGA
>DNYS01000071.1:6552-13524 GCA_003506735.1 Nitrospinota bacterium | reverse complement strand
CCATCGACCTGATCGACGAGGCGGGCAGCGCCCTTCGGATCGAAATCGACAGCCTGCCCGAGGAGATCGACCGGAAAGAACGCGCCCTGCTTCGCCTTCAGATCGAAGAACGCGCCCTGGAGAAAGAAGAGGATCTCGAAAGCGCCGAGCGACTCAAGGAGATTCGTGACCAGATCGGCGTGTTGAAGGAGGAGGCCGAAGCCCTTCGCTCGCACTGGTCCAATGAGAAGAGGAGTCTTGGCCGGATCCGGGAGTTCAAAGAGCGGATCGAAGGCCTCAAGGCCGAAGCCGAGCGCTCCGAGCGCGATGGCGATCTGGGCCGTGCGGCGGAGATTCGCTACGGCGAGATCATTGGCCTCGAAAGCAAACTGGAAAAAGCCAGCGCGAGCCTCCAGCAAGGCGAAAACCGGATGCTGAAGGAAGAGGTGGGTGAGGAAGATATCGCCGCCATCGTGAGCCGCTGGACCGGCGTTCCGGTGACGCGGCTCCTCGAAGGGGAGCGCGAAAAGCTTCTCCAGATGGAGGATCGCCTTCACCAGCGCATCATCGGGCAGTCTCGTGCCGTCGAGGCCGTCTCCGAGGCTCTCCGCCGGGCGCGGGCGGGCATCACCGAGCCGGACCGGCCCATCGGCTCGTTCATCTTCCTGGGCCCCACGGGCGTAGGAAAGACGGAGCTGGCCCGAGCGCTGNNAAGACCGAACTCGCCCGGGCGCTGGCGGAGTTTTTGTTCGACGACGAGGCGGCCATGATCCGCATCGATATGAGCGAGTACATGGAAAAACACTCGGTCGCGCGGATGATCGGAGCGCCGCCGGGGTATGTGGGATACGACGAGGGCGGCCATCTGACCGAGATCGTCCGGAGGCGGCCCTACGCGGTTCTTTTGTTCGATGAGATCGAAAAGGCCCACCCCGAGGTGTTCAATCTGCTTCTTCAGGTGCTCGACGATGGGCGCCTCACCGACGGCCACGGGCGGACGGTCGATTTCCGCAACACCGTCATCATCATGACGAGCAACGTGGGGACCGAGGAGCTCTCATCGGCGCCGATGGGTTTTTTGCCGTCCGGCGCTGTCGAGACAAAGGACTCGAAATCGGCGCTGGCGGCGCTTCGTCATGTGTTCCGGCCCGAGTTCCTGAACCGGATCGACGAGGTGATACCGTTCGAGGCACTGGAAAAGGCACAGATTCGCGAGATCGTGGAAATCCAGTTCCGCCGCCTCCAGGACCGCATCGCCGAGCAGCGCGTCACGCTTCATCTGAGCGAGGCGGCCAAAGATTTCCTGGCCGAGCGCGGCTACGACCCGCTCTACGGCGCCCGGCCGCTCAAGCGGGCGATTCAGACCTATGTTCTCAACCCCTTCAGCAAGAAACTCCTGGGGGGCGAGTGCCGCCCGGGCGATACCGTCGATGCCGACTACCGCGAGGGCGAGGAGGAACTCACCTTCACCGTGTCGAAAGAGGCCGAGGCGGGACCTTCCCAGGGATGAATATCCTTGGGACCCAAGGGAATCCGACCCCCCTGGAGGGCGGCCGGAAGGAAAAAGATTTAAACGGAATATCAATGGCACAACATCCATAGGAGCTAGATACAAATGGCAGGAAAAGTGATCGGAATCGATTTGGGAACGACGAATTCCGTCGTGGCGGTCATGGAGGGCGGGCAGCCGACCGTGATCCCCAACCAGGAAGGAAACCGGACAACCCCGAGCGTCGTGGCTTTCACGAAAGACAAAGAGCGGCTGGTCGGCATAGTGGCGAAGCGCCAGGCGGTGACCAACCCGACGAACACGATATACTCGAACAAGCGATTCATGGGGCGTCGCCACGAGGAAGTGCCCGAAGAGGTCAGGATGGTGCCCTACGAGGTGGTTAATGCCGACAGCGGCGACGCGCGGATCAGGATTGAGAACGAGGTGTATGCCCCGCCCGAAATTTCAGCGATGATTCTTCAAAAGCTCAAGCAGGCGGCCGAGGATTATCTTGGCACCTCGGTCTCGGACGCGGTCGTGACTGTGCCGGCCTATTTCAACGACAGCCAGCGTCAGGCCACAAAAGACGCGGGCAAAATCGCGGGCCTGAATGTCTTGCGCATCATCAACGAGCCGACCGCTGCGGCCCTGGCCTATGGCCTGGACAAAAAGAAGGACCAGCTTATCGCCGTCTACGACTTCGGCGGAGGGACCTTCGACATCTCCATCCTCGAAGTGGGGGACAACGTGGTCGAGGTCAAGGCTACTAACGGCGACACCCACCTGGGCGGGGACAACATCGACCAGCTTCTGATGGAATGGATGCTCGATGAGTTCAAGAAAGATCAAGGAATCGACCTTTCCCAGGACCCGATGGCCATCCAGCGCCTCCGCGAGGAGGCCGAAAAGGCAAAGATCGAGCTGTCCAGTTCGATGGAGACCGACATCAACCTGCCTTTCATCACGGCCGACGCTTCGGGGCCCAAGCACTTCAACCTCAAGCTCTCGCGCTCGAAGCTCGAACAGGTGGCGGCAGAGCTGGTGGAGAAAACGCTGGGACCCTGCCGCAACGCGATCGACGACGCGGGCGTGGAGCCTGGCGCCATCGACGAGGTCGTTCTCGTCGGCGGCTCGACCCGGATGCCGCTTGTCCAGGAGACGGTCAAGAATTTCTTCGGCAAAGAGCCTCACAAGGGCGTGAACCCGGATGAGGTCGTCGCCATCGGTGCGGCGGTGCAGGGAGGCATCCTCGCGGGCGATGTCAAGGACGTTCTTCTTTTGGATGTCACCCCGCTCTCGCTGGGTATCGAAACCCTCGGCGGCGTTACGACCCGGCTCATCGACCGCAACACGACGATACCCGTGCGAAAGAGCGAAACCTTTTCCACTGCGGCCGATAGCCAGCCTTCGGTCGAGGTGCACGTCCTCCAGGGCGAGCGCGATATGGCGCGGGACAACCGCACCCTTGGAAAATTCCACCTGGCCGAAATTCCGCCGGCGCCCCGGGGAGTCCCCCAAATCGAGGTCACCTTCGATATCGACGCCAACGGCATCGTCAGCGTCTCGGCCAAGGATATGGGCACCGGCAAGGAACAGACCATCACGATTACCAGCTCGAGCGGCCTCGGCGAAGACGAGATCCACCAGATGGTCAGCGATGCCGATGAGCATGCCGATGAAGACAAAAAGAACCGCGCGCTGGTCGAGGCCCGGAATCAGGCGGACTCCATCGCCTACAGCACCGAAAAGCTCTTGAAGGAAAATGAGGACAAAGTCCCGGAAGAGGACAAGAATTCGATCAAGGAGGCCATCGTCGAGGTCAGGAAGGTGCTCGAGGACATCGATGCCACCGTCGAGCAAATCAACGAAGCCAAGGACAAGCTCGAGACCGCCTCTCACAAGATGGCCGAGGTGATATATAAACAGGCGGCCGAACCGGGCGAAGCCTCTGACGCCGCCGCCCCGGACAACGGGGACGGCGAACCGGACGGTGGCGCCTCAGCGGATGGCGAGGTGGTGGATGCCGAGTTCGAGGAAGTGGACAAGGACAAGAAATAAACCCGCTTCGTCCCCGAGGGAGTAAGGGCGGATGGCCAAACGAGATTACTACGAAGTCCTCGGCATCAGCCGGAGCGCGCCGGACCTGGAAATCAAGCGCGCGTTCAAAAAGCTTGCCAGAAAATTTCACCCGGATGTCAACCCGGGTGATAAGAGGGCCGAGGAGCGTTTCAAGGAAATCAGCGAGGCCTACGCCGTTCTCTCTGACAAGGAGAAACGCCGTAAGTATGACGCTCAGGGTCATTCCGCCTTCGCGGGCGGAAGCCCTTGGGGCGCGCGCGGAGCACCCCAGAATGTCGAGGATATTCTCAGGGAATTCGGAATCGGGGATATCTTCGGCAACATCTTCGGCGGCGGCGGGAGAGGCGGGTCCGGATACTGGGGCTCGGCCGGGACGAGGGGGCCGACCAAGGGCAACGACGTCAACTATTCGATGGAGATCGGATTCGACGATGCGCTCCGGGGGATGAAATCCACCATCACGGTTCCGAAGACCGATATCCAAAACGGAGCCGTGCGCCGGACGACCGAGCGTATTTCGGTGAAAGTGCCTCCGGGCGTTTCGACCGGCTCAAAGATCCGCCTGGCCGGCAAGGGCGAGCCCTCACCCGACGGCGGCGCGCCGGGGGATTTGTTCATCATCACCCGGGTGCGGCCTCATGAATTCTTCGAGCGCAAGGGGGACAATCTCTACCTGAGCCTTCCGATCTCGCTCGGCGAGGCGATGCTCGGCGCTCGGGTGGAAATTCATAACTACGAGGGAACGACCAAGATGACCATTCCGCCTTGCACCCAGAGCGGACAGACCTTCCGCCTCGGGAGCAAGGGAGCGCCCCGCCTGAAGGGGAGCGGAAAGGGCGATTTGTACGTGACGATGCAGGTGAAGATTCCAACGCATCTGGACGAGGTGAGCCGGGAGATGATCCGGGAGTTCGAGCGGAAAAATCCCTCTAACCCTCGCTCCGAGATGATGGGTGTCAGCCTTTAGGGGATCGCGATGGCGCGCAGGGGACAAAGGAAGGACGGCAGGTACACGATCAGTGCCGTTGCCGAAATGTTCGATGTTCATCCCCAAACGCTACGGATGTACGAGCGCGAAGGATTGATCGAGCCGGGCCGCAGCCAGGGGAAAACGCGCCTGTATTCGGAAAAGGATCTGGAGCGCCTGGAGATTATCCTCACCCTCACGCGGGATATGGGGGTCAACCTCGCGGGCGTTGAAGTGATTATTGATTTGCGCGAAAAGCTGGTCCTGGCGATTGAGCGCCTGACCGAGTTTGAGGATATTTTTCGGAGCGAGGCCATGGAAGATCTCCGGGATCGGCTTCGGACCGTCGGCCCCGAGAAGGGGGCCATGATTCCGCTTCGATCGGCCAAGCTGGTCCGGCTCAATCGGAGAGCCCGGTGAGCACGAATTCGATCAAGACATTTCTCCTGCTGGGGCTGCTGACCGCCTTGATCCTCTGGATTGGGGATCTGGTCGGCGGACGCGTGGGCTTGGTGATAGCGCTGGTCCTCGCGGTGGGGATGAACGGGTACAGCTATTGGTACTCGGACAGGATGGTTCTCTCCGCCACCGGGGCGGAGGAGGTCCTCCCCGAGCATGCGCCCGAACTCCACGGAATGGTCTCTTCCCTCGCCCAGCGGGCCGGGCTCCCCATGCCGAGGGTCTACGTCATACCCGAGGAGGCGCCCAATGCGTTTGCCACGGGGCGAGACCCCGAACACGCGGCGGTCGCTTTCACCGAGGGGGTCCTCCGCACGCTGGACCGCGAGGAGCTGGAGGGGGTGGCCGCCCACGAACTGGCCCATATCAAGAACAGGGATATTCTCATCAGCACCGTCGCCGCGACCCTGGCGGGCGCGGTCATGTATATCGCCCAGATCGCTCAGTTCACGGCGTTTTTCGGGGGCTGGGGCCGGAGCGACGACGATGATAGCGGTGGCGGAATTCTCGGCCTCCTGCTGGCGGCAATCGTGGCGCCGGTGGCGGCGATGATGCTCCAGATGGCGGTGAGCCGATCGCGCGAGTATTTGGCCGATGCCGAGGGAGCGCGGATAGCCGGCACGCCGGTGGGATTGGCCAATGCCTTGGGCCGTCTCGAGGAGGCCGCCGAACGCGAGGAGCTTTTGTGCGCCAGCGAGAGTACGGCGCATATGTACATCGTTAACCCGCTCTCGGGAGAGGGGCTTGCGCGTCTTTTCAGCACGCACCCTCCGATGGAGGAGCGGATTCGAAGATTGCTGGAAATGCATTAATTCAGGAAAAGAATCAGGGGGAGTTGTTTTATGGATCGAGTAAATCTGAGTTCGATTTCCGGCGGCGAAAACGAAGGCGGAGCCGAGTCCGATGCCCTCGAGGCGGAGGAAGCCGGCCAGGAGAGTGGGCCCAAGGTCGTCGATCGCCGGCGAATCTGGATGGATGAAGACCGTCCGGCAGACGCGGCCGGTGAGCCGGCCGAAGAGGAGCCCGTGTTTCGCAAGCCCACATATGTCGAGGAGCTGGAAAAAAAGGTTGTTACCGCCGAGGAGAAACTCCGGGAGCATATCTGCCGCCTGGATAGGGAGTCGGCTGATTTCCGCGCCCGGCAGGAGCGGGAGTTGGAGAGGCGAACGCAGCAGGCCCGGAAGGAGGCGGTCTCCGCTTTTTTGGGTATCGCCGACGATTTAGTCCGGGCCACATTCGCAGCCAGCGAATCCAGGTCGGACCCGGCCAAAAGCGAGGAGGCTTTCGAATCCCTGGTCCAGGGAGTGCAGTTGATCCAGGGCCGCTTTTTCCAAGAGCTTGCCTCGCTCGGGGTTAAGCCTTTCGCGACAAAGGGAGAGAAGTTCGACCCCGAACGCCACCAGGCGGTACGGACGATCAAGGTGGACGATCCCGCGTTGGACGGGGTGGTGGTGGAGGAGTTGGCGCAGGGCTATGTCCTCGGCGAGGAGGTGCTGCGGCCGAGCACGGTGGCGGTTGGAAAATTCTCCCGCCCCTCTTGATTTGAAGATGTGCTACAAGAGGCTCCGCCGCCAGAGGAAGGAGGTGGCTGGATGGACGGAATGATTTTTTACGGGAAACGGAAATGAACCAGAACGGAATGCGAGATTACTACGAGATTCTGGGCGTTGCGCGCGATTCGGGCGAGTCCGATATCAAAAAGGCGTACCGCCATTTGGCGATGAAGTATCACCCTGACCGGAATCCGGACGATCCGAAGGCCGAGGAGGCGTTCAAGGAGGCTTCCGAGGCCTATCAGGTGCTGAGCGATTCGGAGAAGAGGGCCAGGTACGATCAATTCGGCCATGACGGCCTAAGCGGGATGGGCAACCAGGGATTTTCCAACTTCGACGATATTTTCTCGTCCTTCGGGGACATTTTTTCGGATTTCTTCGGTGGCGGTGGCGGCGGGGGGCGCCGCCGCGGCGGCGCTCAGAAGGGCCGGGACCTCGCTTAC
>DNYS01000071.1:0-6538 GCA_003506735.1 Nitrospinota bacterium | reverse complement strand
TTACCAGTTGGATTTGACGCTGGAGGAGGCTGCCTCAGGCGTCGAGCGCGAAATCGAGTTCGAGCGCTCCGCCGAGTGCGCCTATTGTGGGGGGACGGGCGCGAAATCGGCCGATTCGATTCGCCAGTGCTCGACTTGCAAGGGAGGCGGGCAGGTCGCCTTCCGCCAGGGATTCATCACCTATAGCACGACGTGTTCGGCCTGCGGCGGCTCGGGCACGGAGATCGGCGAGCACTGCCTGGAGTGCAGGGGCGAGGGAAGGCGGATCGAGCAACGAAAGGTGAAGATCAAGATTCCTCCCGGTATCGATGAGGGCGGCAGGCTGCGCCTCCGCGAGGAGGGAGAGGGCGGGCTAAAAGGCGGCCCCTCGGGCGACCTGTTTGTGGTGGCGTCCCTCCTGCCGCACGAATATTTCCACCGCGAGGGCAGCGAGGTAATCACCCAGGTTTCCGTCACCTTCTCTCAGGCGGCACTGGGCGCGGAGATGGAGGTGAAAACCCTCTACGGCGTCTCGCGGCTGAAGGTTCCGCGGGGCATTCAGCCGGGTGAATTGCTCCGGATGCGCGGAGAGGGATTTCCCGTGCTGGGCCGCAGATCCAAGGGCGATCACGTGGTCCAGGTCATCGTGCAAACGCCGAAAAAACTCTCCTCGAAGGAGGAGCGGATTTTCCAGGAACTGGCCGCGCTCGATGGCGGAGGAGAGAGAAATTCCGGCGGCCGGAAAAAGGGGTTCACCGGCATGTTTTTCTCCCTCAAAGAGGCGCTTCGCCGCCGGTTGGAACCGCTATTCCGGGAGGCTCCGGAAGCGGGGGAGAGCGCACCGGGCGGTTGATGAATCCGATCCCGGCTGCGGCCTCCGGTATGGCCTCCTGCGGGCTGGAAAAATTTCATGTTTACCGGATGCTTTGGGTTTTTGGTGGTGAGCCGGACCGAATTTTGAACCGGTAAATGAGAGGAAGACATGGAAGAAGAAAACGAATCCGAAGAAGAGATGAAGGGGTTCAAGATATCTGACCGGCGCTTCGCCGTCCGGGGCTACGAGGATGAGGATGAAGGCGAATCCGGGGAGGCAGCGCCCGAGGATTCGCTTGCTCCGCCCCCGGCAAGGCCCGATCCTTCTCCCGTTTCCGAGGTCCCTCCTTCCGAAGAGCCCCCGTCGTTGCTAGGGGACGGGGCCGATGCCGTCGCCGGGCCCGGCGAGGACGGGGACCCCGATGCCGCCGAGGATAGAGGCGTATCCAGGGAGTTCGAAACTCTTCTGGCCATTCTCCAGACGAATGCCATCGCGGCCATGGGCATCAATCCCCAGACCGGCGAGCGGGTGGGGGGGGCGGATCCGCGGGGCGCCAAGATGTTCGTTGATATGATTTCCATGGTGAAGGAAAAGATGGCGGGTAATTTGTCCGAGGACGAGGAAAGGTTGATGGCCCAGGTTCTTTCGGACCTGCAACTGATGTATGTGCAGAATGTGGGAATAGGGTAGAGAATAATTCCTCCCGTGGTTGTAATGCGGGGAAAATTAAGCCATAAACCATGGCTGTTTTGGGCGGATGGGAAGAGGATTGGGCCCGGGTGGCCGCTGGCCGCATAAAAGTTGTCCCGATCCGGTTGGAAGCCAGTGGAGGGAGTATGGCCTCGAGTTTGACGTATGAACAAATCTTCGAAGCGGCGTTGGACAAAGTAAAAAACCGGTTTCTTTTATCTGTTATCCTCGCGAAGCGCGTAACCCAGCTCAGAAAGGGGGCGGAGCCCTTGGTAGATTCTAAAGGGCTCGAGACGCACGAGGAAATCGTCTTCAAGGAAATTGTCGAAGACAAGCTGAAATGGCGGCAAACTCCGGTCCAGGCGAATATGGACGATATGGATCAGGAGTATTCCGCCGAGGATTTTTCCGAGGTCGAATAGATTGCCAGGCCGGACGTTTTTCCTGAACCTCCTTTCTCCCGCATCCAACGGGGGGAAGGAGATCTTTCTTTAGGGATCGCCTACCGGCCTGCGAGATAGCGGCCCACCCGCTCCAGAGCGGTCTCGATGTTCTCCACCGAATTGCAATAAGAAAACCGAAGGTAGCCCTCTCCCCCCGGGCCGAAATCGGCCCCCGGAGCGACGGCAACGCCGGTCGCCTCCAGGATCTCCCGGGCCAGGACAAGGCTGTTCGGGCTGAATTGATGGGCGTCGGCGAAGGCGTAGAAGGCGCCATCTGGCTCCCGGTGGACAGGCAGGCCAATGGATTTCAGGCCCTGCATCATGGTGATCCTTCGATTGGCGTAGATATCCCGCATTTTCTCGGCGGCGGGGACGGCTTCCCGGAGAGCGGCGATGCCCGCCTGTTGAACGAAGGAGTTGGGCGAGACAAAGTAGTTTTGCTGGAGAATTTCCAGGGAGCGGACGAAGCGCTCGGGCACGATTAAATATCCGAGCCGCCAGCCCGTCATGGCGAAATATTTTGAGAACCCATTGATAATAAAGGCTTCATCCGAAAATTCGAGCGCCGAATAATCGCGCTCGCCGTAGCTCAGGCCGTGATAAATTTCATCGGACACCAGGGGCGGGCCGAGTCCAGCCAGCGCTTCGATTTCCTCTTTCGCGAGACGAACACCCATCGGATTCGAGGGTGAGTTAATAAGGATACACCGGGTGCGGGGGGTGATTCGCTCCTGGACGGCATTGACCTGAAGAACAAACCCCTCCTCGGCCCCGGCCGGAACGAGGACGGGGGATCCCATTGCCGAGAGTATGAAGCTGGGGTGGCAGGCATAATGCGGGTCTGAGAGAATGATTTCTTCCCCGGCCTCGATCAGGACGGAGAATAACATCAGCATGGCCGGGCTTGTGCCGCTGGTGACAACGACGCGAGCGGGATCGATTGCCAGGTTGTAGAGGTGATTGTAGCGATCGACGATAGCTTCTCGGAGTTCGGGAATCCCCAGGGCCGTGGTGTAGTGCGTATGTCCATCGGAAAGGGCTTTTTGGGCGGCCTGGACGATAACCCCGGGGGTCTCGAAATCGGGCTCCCCGACCTCCAGGTGAATGATATCGCGGCCCTCAGCCTCCAATTGGCGGGCTCTTTCGAGAATATCCATCACCAGAAATGGCTTGATATCGCGGATTCGCTCGGGCACGGAGAATTCCATTGGCCGATAATTACCTCCTAATACTCTAAAATTGTATAATAATCATCGATTTGCAGGGTTGCCCTTCGAACATTGGAATGCTAAAGTTTGTTTGTTCAAAGGGTTAGGTCCTAAGTCCAATCACCGCATGCGGGGGCCGGACCCACGCATGCGGAATCGGCCTTGCACATGGTTATGGAATGAGGGTAGTGCGTTGACCAAGATCGATATTATAAATCTAGTTGCTGAAGATACCGGTCTTAGCAAAGTAAAAGCGGAAGAGGCTGTTGAGTCCATCATCGCGACCATCAAGGAAACCCTCCAGTTGGGTGAGCCCGTAATCCTTCGAAGGTTCGGCTCGTTCCAGGTTCGATCCAAAAATGCCCGAATCGGGCGGAACCCGAAGACAGGCGAAGAGGCCCCGATCAGCGCCCGCAAGGTGGTGCGCTTTAAATCCGGCAAGCATTTCAAGGAGGCCATGAACGGCGCTCCGGTGCGCTTCTCTTAGGACCGGCGTATTCCGGATCCGGGTCCTTCTTTTCAACGCGTTTTAAAACAATCGCTTATTCCCATCCGCCGTATTCGCGCCTTGATTCCACTCCCTTCTATTCATGCGATGAACATCGCATCCCCATAGCTGTAGAAGCGGTATTTTTCCTCCCTCGCCGAACGGTAGGCCTCCAGTATACGCTCTCTTCCCGCGAACGCCGCAATTAGAATCAAGAGGGTGGAACAGGGAAGATGAAAATTCGTCACGATCCCGTCGATGGCGCGGAATGTATGGCCAGGGCGGATGAACAGGCGTGTCTCCCCCTCCGACTCGCGAATCAATAGTTCTCCCCCATCCGCCGATGACATCGCGGCCGATTCCAGGGCTCTGACGACCGTCGTCCCGACGGCGATGACTCGGCCGCCATTCCGGCGCGTCTCCTCGATCCGCTTGGCTGTCCCCTGAGGGAGGATGTAGGTCTCGGCATCCATCTCATGGTTTTCGATCCGATTTTCCTTCACTGGGCGAAAGGTGCCGGGTCCAACGTGCAAGGTCAAAGGTGCCAGGTTCACCCCGCTTGATTCAAGTTTGGCGATGAGGGCATCATCAAAGTGGAGGCCGGCCGTGGGGGCCGCTACCGCGCCGGGCGCGCGGGCGAATACGGTCTGGTAGCGCTCGATGTCGATCGATTCCGCCCGCCGGCCCAGGTAGGGCGGTATCGGGAGTTCTCCCTCCGATTCCAGCCACTCACAAAAGGTTTCGGCATTGGAAAACCGGATTTGTCTCTCGAGCCCGGGGGCGCCGAGTACGGCCTCCACTTCGCCCTGGAACCGGACCCGCTCTCCCTCGGGCATTGGGCGGTTCGAGGACACCATGGCCCGGTAAACGCCCGGGCTCTCCTCTCGAAGGAGAAGGATTTCGACCTTCCCCCCGGAGGAGCGGTTTCCGAACAGGCGCCAGGGCTGGACCTTGGTGTCATTCACCACCAGCAAATCCCCGGGGCGAAGTTCGCCGGGGAGGTCGCGGATGGTCTTGTGGCGGAGTGGCCCCTGGTATCTGGGCAATACCATAAGGCGAGCGTCCATTCGGCGGCTGGCTGGATAGCGGGCGATAGCCTCTCTGGGAAGGTCGTAGTCGAAATCCCGAAGGTCCATTTTTCCCTAATGCTCGTCTCAACCGTGATAAGCGGAGGCCGCCGGCCCCTCACGAATTCCGAATGAGGCGCTCCCTCCGTTTGGCCGTCAGGGAAGGGGATTCCTCAATGGGCTCGATGGTGGCCGGGGAGATGGAATTGTCCGAATCGGAGGGGCGGTTGAATAATTTCCACGCCACCTGACGGAGAACGCCACGCAGCATCCGGACCTCCAGATCACTGGGTTTGATCCGGTCAATCAGGCTGCGAAAGGACCTGGCCACGCGCTCGGGGTTGTGGTGAGGCACGAATCCGATCATTTCGAGCGTTGCGACCAGATGGTCCACAAGGCCCTCGACCTTATCCCTAGGAGCCAGCGCATCTTCCGGATAGGCCGTTTCGGGCTGAGCGGTTTGGTTGGCGACAGTTTGTTTTTCCATAAAAATTTCCCAGAAAATTATCAGCGCCGCCTGGGAGAGATTGAACGAATCCGAGCCTGGAATCGCCGAAATCAAAAGCCGCTCCTGGCAAAGATCGACCTCATCCGTCCGGAGGCCTTTATCTTCGCGCCCGAAAACCAGCGCCACTTTTGTCTCTCCGGTCCGCTCTAGGAGTTGGCGGGCGCCTTCGCGGGGAGACATCGTCGGCTTGCGGTTCCGTCCGAGGCGGCGGGAGGTGGCCACGGCCCAGGCGCAATCCTCCAAAGCCTCGCGGAGGTCCGGGTAATGCCGGGCGGAAGCCAGGAGGGGTTGGGCGCTCATGGCCATGGAGCGGGCCTCCACACTTTTTATGTCGCATTGGGGGGCAACGAGGCGAAGATCGGAGAGGCCGAAATGGGCCATGGCACGGGCAATGGCGCCCACGTTGCCCGCACCTCGGGGTTGAACGAGTACGATCACGAAATTGTCCAGTTTCTCAAGATGCGGACCATTCTTCATGGTTACAGCCTATCACGCGGCCTCATGAGCAGGCCAGCGTGGAGAGAGCGGGGGCGTACCATTTCCATGAATTGGGAATGATTCAGCGTATTGATAATGACTGAGGGAGAGCATCTGGACCAAGGAGGCAAGGAGCGGTCCAAGCGTGAAATTCCTGGGGGTTGTTCGCCGGGAAGGAGCCTGAGGGGCCGGAAGTGGGACACGGTGCCTCCGCGAAATTCCTGTAGTAGTAAACCCATCAATCTGTACTATGTTGACCGTGCTGCAGGGAGGAGCAGCCAGCGAAAGGAGGAAAATTACGTCCGGCGAAGACATTTTTTGGGATTTTTAGGGAGTATGCGGGGAGATGATTCGTTTGCGCTGGGTGCGTCCGGATTCATCTAGTCGCCTGAATCATGTTTTGGAATTCAGGGCTAGAGGTCTTTCCAGGGTCTTTTCGAGAGATCCGTCTGCACCTGGGCAAATTCGTCTTCAAGCCGACTGAAGGTTTCTCTTGAGCCGCCGAATTGAGATTGGGAGCCCATTTTCTCCAGCTCATAGCAGATGTCCCTCATCGTTTTGGCTCCGATGATCGTGCAGCTCCCCTTGAGGGCATGGGCGCTGTGTTCCAGGGCGGCCGAATCGTCCGCGTCCACCGCTTGGCGGATGGCTTCCATTCGGTTGGGGGAATCGGTGAGGAATATGGTGGCGAGCTTATCCACCAACCCAATTCCATTTTCATCCTGAACGGCAACCAGCTCGGCTAATACACGGCGGATCCTCCCCGCCCGCGGGCCGGCGCCCTTTTCCGTCTTCTGGATTTTTTCGTTTTGCGGGCCATGCGCCTCTATCCGGTAGCGGGCGGAACATCGAATCAAAAGAGAAT
>DNYS01000199.1:435-5569 GCA_003506735.1 Nitrospinota bacterium | reverse complement strand
TCAACAGCCTTCGGGACTATGCCATTCTTCCTGCCATAACTTGCCAGCCCTATTAACCAAATACCATGCCACCGAAACCAGAAATCCAAAATGTACCGTGGCAAATTGCAAAAGAGATTTATTTTTTAACTGCACAAATGCAAAAAAAGAAGCGGCAATAAACAACCCAAAAAAGCCAGACCGTCTCCACAAAAGGTCAATTTCATGACGTCTTGTCTCAACAACAATTTTGTATGCTTCAAAAATTCTTTTTTGAATTTTTTCCTCGTCTTCAGCCATGAAGGTTTCCTATCCGACAAAATTCCTTTAGAGGCAATCAGCCCTTATTCATTATTTTTCGTTCTCCGCGTCAGTTCCCTATCCAGCGCGGAGGCGAATTTATGGGTGTCGGTGGCTTCCATCTCCCGGGGGCCGCCCTGGACGAGGCCGCCCGAGCGGAGCTCGTTCATCAGGTTCCGGGCCGAGAGGCGCTCGCCGATGTTCTCCTCGTCGTAGACCTCTCCCCTCGGATCGATGGCCACCGACCCGGCGGACACGACCCGGGAGGCGAGGGGAACGTCGGCGGTGATCACCACGTCCGCCGCCGAGGCCTCGGCCGCGATATGATCGTCGGCCGCGTCGAAATTTTTCGAGACGACCACGGTCGAGATCAGTAGTGAGTCGGGAACCCGTATCACCTGGTTCGCGACCACCACCGCCTGAATCCCGAGCCGCTCCGCCGCCCGGAAGACGATCTCCTTGACCGCCCCCGGGCAGGCGTCGGCGTCGATCCAGATTTTCACATTCAATCCGTCATGGCGGAGGCTACTTCGCCGCAGCCGCGGCCCTTTTCTTCCGGTGCTGAACGGCCTGGAGGACGTCCTGCCAGACGAGGCGGCCGAGCGGTCCCGAGCTATAGACCGAGATGTTCACCTCGCCCTCGGGGTTGAGCAGGAAGTTCGTGGTGTGGAGATAGGGCCTCGGCTTTCCGTTCGCCTCGGGCGAATAGAGGGCGCCGGTTAGCTCGGAGATTTTCGCCGGGTCGAGGCTGTGCCCCACCGGGAAATTCACCTTGCTCGCTTCGATGGACTGCAGGGCTTCATTTTCGGGGTCGGTGGAAGCCGCGATGACCTTGATGCCTTCCGCTTCGAGTCTTTCTCCCGCCCGGGAGAATGCCGCGAGCTGCGCGACACAGTAGGGTCACCAGTGGCTCCGGTAGAAGAGGACGACGCCCCACGAGCCTTTCATGTATTCGGGCAGCGCGATCTTCCCGCCACCGACTTTGTCGATCTCAATTTCGGGGAAAAGGTCCCCCGTGTCGAGAATCAGATCGTTCACCTTCGGCATAAATGCTTCCTCCAAAATCGAATAACGGCCAGAGGTCCTATTTTACCTGCAAAAAGGCCGGGAGCGCGAAGCCCCCGGCCCATGTTTCGCAAACCCCGCCCGGCTAGCTCTGGGCGGCCATCTTCTTATAGAACTGCACGAGGGCGTGTACGTCCTGCCAGACGAGGCGCCCGATGGGCCCTGTGCTGTAGACGCCCACCGCGATCGTTCCGTCGGGCTTCAGGACATAGCCCGTGCTGTGGAGGATCTGGCGCTTCTCTTCATAGAAGCAGCCCGTCAGCTCCGAGATCGCCTTGTTGTCGAGACCATAGCCGACCGGAAATTCCATCCCGCACTCCTCGACGGTCCTTTTTGCCTGCTCCTCCGTGTCCACGGAGGCTGCAACAACCTTGATACCTTCCTCGGCCAGTTTTGCGGCCCGCGAGAAGGCGGTCAGCTGCTGCTTGCAGTAGGGTCACCAGTGGCCCCGGTATAAAAGAACCACCCCCCAGCTGCCCGCCAGGTCGCCAGGCAGCGATATCTTGCCGCCTCCGACCTGATCGATCTCGATGTTCGGGAAGGCCTCTCCCGAATCGAGCATTTTGTCCGTCATGCGTGGCATGGAACATCCTCCGTATGGATGAGAACACAACGATCGGCCAGGACCCTCTCGGCTCTCAAATCGCATATTCAATTTTACGGGATTACCATCAACTGCCCCTTATACTGATATGACCGGGCGAATTCAATCGAGAGGAAGCGCAATCCCCGATTTTGGGGATGGGGCCGAAGGCTTGACACCGCCCCCTCCGGGTCACTAGCATTCGGGGACGTTTCGACTGGAATCCCGGAGACAATAGATGGGCGAAAAAATACCCTGCGCGTACAGCAAAATTTTCCCTTGCGATGACTGCAAGCAGGCCGAAAGCGGTTGCGCCCGCGAGGTGGAGCTCACCGAAGAGGACGCCGAGCGCTATCTGCCCCGCGAGGACCAGAACAACATGATCATCCCCCGGGATTGCCCGATCCCGCCGATGAGCAGCATCATCCGCTACGGGCCCGATTATTATGTGGTCAAGGCGGGCCGGGTCATCAGAAAAGAATTCGAGCGCGCCCTCCCGAAATACAAGCAATAATCCGGCTCCCGTTCAATTGGCCCATGGGCCGCCAACGGCCCGTTCGCGCGACCGGCGCGGATCTCTTTCGCGCTTTGCGATACACTCAATCCCTGCCCCGATTTGGCGAATCACCCGGATAATCCGCAATGAGGGAGGAAGACATGCCGGCCGAGAAATTCACCTGGGACGATATGCCCGCCGAGCAGGTCACGGACACGTTCAGCCGCAAGATGGTCGTCGGTAAAAACGAAATGCTCCGCTGGTTGGAACTCAAGCCGGGGTGCAAGGTCCCGGAACACAGCCACGAAAACGAGCAAATCTCCCATGTTCTCAAGGGCCGCCTCCGTTTCGTCGTGGACGGGGAGACGATCGAGGTGGGGCCGGGAGAGATCCTTCTGATCCCCCCCCACGCGGCGCACTCGGCCGAGGTCCTGGGCGAGGAGACCGTCCTCGACTACGATATTTTCAGCCCGATCCGCTCCGACTGGCTGGACGGGTCGGACGATTATTTGAGGAAATAAAATTTTGGAGCGGAACCCCTGGCCGTGAGGTGAGAGGAAAACCATGACAAATCCAAAGAAAACGAAAGCTCTGGCGGCCGCTTTCGCGGCGCTGCTCATTCTCGGGGGATGCGCCACCTCCCGCGTCGAGCGCCGGATCCTCCTCGCCTACGAAGGCCCGAGGCCGGACAGCCTGCTCGCACCCTCCGTGAAGGCGTTCAAGGGGGTTATCGTCGTTCCGTTCGTGGATCTGCGGAGAGACAAAAACACCTACGGGACCTACACCTGGGGCAACATGTCGGTGAACTACACCTCGGGCGCGGAATCCGTCTCCACCGGCATCACCCGCATGGTGATGGAATTTCTCTCCCGGGCGGGGATGCAGCCCGCCGCCGGCAAGTGGAACGGCCGGATCGACACCCTCCCCAAAATCAAGGGGAGCCACGCCATATTCGGCGAGATCGAACGGCTCGATTTTTCCGGCAAGGGGCGTTTTTACGAGGCGAAAAAAACCGGCATGATCCGGATCGTCATCAAATGGGGGAACCGGGCCGCGGGGAAGATCGTCACCCAGACGGTGGAGGTAACCCCGGACAACCGGGAGTTTCACCTATTCTCGACCGGCTTCGATCATGTCTCTAAAATGGAAGAACTCATCCGGAAGACGGTGAGCAAGGCCATACGTGAAAGCATCACCACCGTATTCAAGTCCCCCGCCGGAGCCGGAAAATAAGGCGGCCGGAATTTCCGCCTGGCGGCCCGCCCGCCGACGCCGGAGACGGATCGGACGGTGGGGTACCGCCCGAAATGGCGGATGCCGCCCTTGGCTGTCTGGGTTCTTTGAGTAGCTGGCTGAAGAGGGTGAAAATTAGTCGAATATTTCAGGCGAGACGATTCAGGCGGTCCCCGCGAGGGGCGGTTTTCGCTGGGGGATTTCCCCGGCGGCTTCCGGCGCCCGATTCCACGGCATTCACTATCCGGCGGCGGGCGGTGAGTCCGGGGCGCGCGCCCGGGGGATTCTCCCCCTCCGCCGCAATCTCCAGAACCGGGCTCCTCCCGCCGGAGCCAATCGGCGAGGCGAGGCGGCCGGCGATTATTTTTTCCCGGCCAAACTCCGCCATTAACTGGCGGGCAAGGGCCTGAACCTCCCCGGCATCCGTCCCGCTCAAGAACCCCCCGCCCGCTGGCGGAAGGCCGGGGCCGGCAAAATCTCCGCGCCGGGCCTGGGGCCGGGTGCGCTGCACGGGCACCGGGCTTTTCGTTATCCGGGATGGAATCCGGTCAGTCATCGCATTGCCTCAAACCGCTTCGCGCCGGGGGGCCGGCCCTCCCGGGCGGTCAATTCGATTTTTTCATCCCTTGGGCCGGAGCCGCTTTCGAGGCTTTCAGGAAGCGCAAAAATTCGCTGTCCGCGGGCATGAGCAGGGTGGTCTTGTCCTTCAGCGAGGCCCGGTAGACCTCGAGGCTCTTCAGGAACGAGTAGAATTCGGTATCCTGGCCAAAGGCTTTCGCGGTGGTTTCGATGCTTTTCGCGTCTCCGAATCCCTTGAGGTTCTGCTCTTTCTCGTAGGCATCTGCCAAAAGAATGTCGCGCTCCTTATCCGTCGTGGCCCGGATTTTCTGGGCTTCCTCTTTCCCCTGGGAGCGGTACTGGCGGGCGATTCGGTTCCGCTCGGCCTTCATCCGCCCGAAAATGGCTATCAGGTTTTCATCGGGAAGGTCCGCCCGCTTGAGGCGCACATCCACAATCTCGATTCCGTACTGACGCGCCTTTTTGTCGCTCTCTTTCGTGACCTCGGTCATCAGCGATTCGCGGTCCGTGGCGACGATGGCCAATAAATCCTTCCGGCCCAGCTCCTGCCGCAATTCACTGTAGATAATATCGTCGAGGCGCGCCTGGGCGCCGACCTCGTTGCCGACCGTCCTGAGAAATTTGAGCGGGTCGACGATCCGCCAGCGCGAGAAATTGTCCACTTTCAGCGATTTTTTGTCCTTGGTGAGGATATCGGTGGGATTCGAGTCGTATTCGAGCAGGCGCTTGTCGAAAAAGGTGAGCTGTTCGATGAACGGAGTCCGGTAGTTCAATCCGGCTGTCCGGATGATCCGGACCGGCTTTCCGAACCGCGTGACGACCACCTGCTGGTCCTCGCGGATCCCGAAGAAAACCGAGTTCATCAGGATTACCGCCAGCACAATAACGATCACCACGCC
>DNYS01000199.1:0-255 GCA_003506735.1 Nitrospinota bacterium | reverse complement strand
TGTATTCGGTCAGGGTGGCCAGGAAACGATCGGCGTCGCCCCGCGCCTGGCGGATTTTCGTCTCGCGGTAGGCCTCGGCCTGGCGGAGGACTTCGGCCGCCTTTCCCCGCGCCTCGGGAATCACCTGGTTTCGGTAGCCCTGGGCTTCGTTGATCATCCGGTTCTTATCCTCCCGCGCGCTGGCGACATCCTTGAACGACTGGATGACCTCACGGGGAGGAGTGACGTCCTGGAGCTTCACCTCCATCACGAGAA
>DNYS01000279.1:319-2513 GCA_003506735.1 Nitrospinota bacterium | reverse complement strand
GTATGAGAATAAGGGGGCCCGAGGTCCCTGCGCATCGAGGCTCTCTCCCCGGGCTGGCGGGGATCGTTCGAGAAGATCGTGGCAGGGAGCTCTTGACGAAAGCGGAGGCCCGGTGCGCCGCGCAAAAATTTTTTATGGAGTTCAAAATTTTGTTGAACACAACGGGGAAGAAACCGAGAGAATTCCAGAAATGAACAGCGGGGATCAGTTGCGGGAGGTTCGTCAATGAAAATGAAATGGGAAATGTTTGCAATCGTCGCCGCGGGAACATTCATCGCGTCGATAGCCGCGCCGCCATTCGCCGGGGCCGGGCACTGCGGGAGGTATGACGCGGTGTGCAAGGCCAGGGAGCTCAAGGCGGCGGCCGAGCGAAAAGCCAGGCAGCTTAAAGAGGCGGCCCAGCGGGCCGGCAGAGCAGTCCGGGGCGGCTTTCAGGCCGTGACCGGCGCATTCGTGGGGCCGGCAACCGGCTGCGGTCGGAGGGACTACGGGAACAGGGCGAAATCCGGGAGGCGCAAGTTCGATAATTTTCAGACGGTGTCTTCCTACCGGGACGTCAATTTGTATTTGATGATGCAGGCGTCGAACAAGACTTACTACAGAGATTTCCGCCACGGCAAAAGAGGCGGGAGATACCGCCCGCCGATAACCGAAAAAGAATTCCGGTGCTCGGCCACCGAGCTTTACAAACACTGGGGATTCACCCGGGTGTATTTCGTCAACTCGGCGGCCAGCGCAAACGCCGTCGTCACCTCGAACCGTCGGATGGTTCTCATCGCCTTCCGGGGAACCCAGGACCCCGGAAAAGGGGCGAGCAGATACAAGGTGAAAGGTTTGGGCGGCATCGTCATCGAGGGAGCGAAAGGGGTCATCGATATCGGGGCGACCGTCATGAACCCGCCGGTCCCGTTTTTCCTGCCCGGAATCCGGAGAGTGAGATACGGGCAACTCCACGCCGGATATGCGGCGGTGACGGCATCGGTTGTGCCTCTCATAAAGCAGGCGCTCAAAAAAATGGGGGCGGGCCGAAAAAAAATTTACGTCACCGGCCACAGCCTCGGCGGGGCCACGGCGACGGTCGTCGCGTTTGCCCTAAAACTCTTGCGCTACAACGTGGACGCCGCCTATGTGTATGCGCCGCCCAAGGTGGGCGACAGTGCGCTGGCGAGATCCATTAAAAGCACTTTGTCGGTGTACGCCGTCGTGAATTACCGGGATCCGGTTCCCAGGATTCCCCATTACGTCAATCTGCAGCGCTACACCCCCCTTCTCAAGGGGTATGTTTCGGTGATGGATGCATCGAGGGAAAGCATTTATTTCAATCGAAAGCATAGGGCAATCGAATTCGGATCGCGCACGAATCCGGCGACGCGAGAAAGAAAAATTCGCCGCGATCAGGGGAACCCGCGTCCGATCCTGCTATTTAGGGGCGGCGCCATGTCGAACGAATGGAAATTTCACCACGGCAAATTTTACACTGCGTATGCCTATTTCAAATTGAAAAAATCCCGGTTCTCTCCGGCACGCGACACCGGCATCGAGCCGGAACTGAATCCGGGGACGATGTGCATTAACAAAAAGAAGACGTGGATAGCCAGCAAGGCCAAGCATCTGGAAATTCTAATGGGAGATAAGTACAAAAATCCGGTCCGGGAATGCAAGTAGACGGCCATTGAACGGAGTGGGCGGCAGGATCGGCTCGCTCCGAATCATTCCGCGGCGTTGGAGACTCCGGCTTAGTCCTTGCCCTGGAATTCGGGCAGCACGGTCTCGGCGAACAACCGCAGCATCTTGATCGTCTTTTCTTCGCCGTAGTAGGGCGGGTAGTACAGGACCAGCGAGGTCATCCCGGTCATCGATTGCATCTTGCGGAGCCGCTCGATCACCGTATCGGGCGAGCCGTGCAAAAGCGTCGTCCGGGCGAGTTCGTCGTAATCGAGTTCCGGGTCCGCTCCCTTTTCCGAAACGAGGCCCATGTAGCCGCCCGCGCCCGGGGAGGTGAAGGTCTTGAGGATTTGCAGGATGCCCTCCTCGCTTTTCTCCTTCGCCTTGGCGTCGGTCTCGGCGACATAAACCCAGCGGGCTTGATCGATCTGTCCGAACGCCGGGTTGCGGGTCCACTTCTCGGGCGCATCCTTCATCTTCTCGCGATAAAACGCGGTCTGCCCGGCCAGGGTCTCGAACGACGGCAAGG
>DNYS01000279.1:0-249 GCA_003506735.1 Nitrospinota bacterium | reverse complement strand
GGTCTGCCCGGCCAGAGTCTCGAACGACGGCAAGGTGGAGAGCATGAGACCGAAGCCATGCCGCGCGGCAAAGGCGATCGAACGCTCGGACCCCGCGGCCATATAGAGCGGCGGGTGCGGCTGTTGCACGCTCGCGGGAAAAATCTCGTAATCGCCGGTCACATCATGCCGGTAGTTGGCGCCGTCGTGTTTGATCTTCCGCGTGTGCAGGGCTTCGAGCACCACCGACAAGGCCTCCTCCTGCCGCTC
>DNYS01000161.1 GCA_003506735.1 Nitrospinota bacterium | reverse complement strand
GGTGTCTCAGGGCGGCGATTTCCAATTGTAGGGATAGCCTGGATCTAGCCGTCGAGAATACGGTAGAGATAAAAAAGCGGACGAATTCCTTCATCGTGCCTGGAGCCTCCCCAACGGAAAAATCGGATATGATGAGAAGGGAAGGGTACCTCGATGCTTTACCAGGGGCTACTTCACGTCGAGATGGATGTATTTCTCGAATGAGAAAAAGCCAGTACAATCAATGTGCTCGAGTTTTCGGGAGGCACAGGTCATCCTCCGTTTCCTTGAGGATCTGAAAAATCGGCTGGGAATGAGCTATCTTTTTGTGTCCCACGATCTGAACGTCGTTCGGTTGCTGTGCCAGCGCGTGCTGGTAATGTATTTGGGAAAGATCGTGGAGGCGGATCCGGTGGCGGAGCTTTTCGAGCGGCCCAGGCATCCATACACGAAGGCGCTTCTGTCGGCGGTCCCGGCGGTAGAGAAAGGTGACCGGACGGAGCGGATCCGCCTTTTGGGAGAGCCGATGAGCCCGATAGATCCTTCCCCGAACCTTTGCCGGTTTTATAGCCGCTGCCCGAAAGCGGATGCGTTTTGCCAGAGCGAAATGCCGGCGCTTCGTCCCTACACCGGCGGCGCAGAGGCTGCCTGTCATTATCCGGAGGAGTATGCCGAGCCGCCGGAAGAGAAGGTCCGAATCGCGTGAGTAAATGGTCCGCCGAAGGGGGAAGCCTGGATTTCGCTGCGCTGCGGCCTCTCTATGGAAATGGCGCTTTGAGACCATCCGGTATGGTGCGGATTCTGCTCGATCGGATCTCGCGCCGCGGGGATGACGGCGTCTGGATTTTTAGAGAGCCCGAAGAAAATCTCCTCGGCCGGGCCGGGGAACTCGAATCACTTGCCGAAGGATTGTCCGGCGAGGCGCTATTCGGTCGATACCCTCTGTACGGTCTACCGTTCGCCATTAAGGACAATATCGACTGGGAGGACAGGCCCACCACCGCGGCATGCCCGGAATACGCCTATGTTCCCGAAAAAACCGCCCCCACCGTAGAGCGGCTTTTACATGCCGGCGCGATCCTGATGGGCAAGACGAACCTGGATCAGTTCGCGACCGGCCTGGTGGGGGTGCGCTCTCCCTACGGCGTCCCCCGGAATCCTTTCGACGAGCGGTATATCCCGGGCGGTTCGAGCTCGGGCTCGGCGGTGGCGGTCTCCGCCGGCCTGGTGAGCTTCGCGCTGGGGACGGACACCGCCGGATCGGGGCGTGTGCCCGCCGGCTTCAACAACATCGTCGGCCTGAAGCCCACCCGGGGGCTCGTGAGCATGTCCGGGGTGGTCCCGGCCTGCCGCTCGCTGGACTGCGTATCGGTGTTCGCTCTGACCGTTCCCGACGCGCTGGAAGCGCTCCGCGTGATGGCGGAAGAAGACGAGGCGGATCCTTTCTCGCGTCCTGTGCCCCCCGAATGGAAAGAAAAACCACCGGCCGATCTCGCCGGGGGGATCTGGGTGGGCGTTCCCTGTAAGGATCAGCAGGAGTTTTTCGGCAACGAAGATGCGGCGGAACTATTTAACAGCGCCATCGATCGGCTACGGATGATGGGGATGGGTGTGGTCGAAATTGACTACACATTTTTTCATGAGACGGCCCGATTGGTCTATGAAGGGCCCTGGATGGCCGAGCGGTATTCTGCCATCCAGGAATTTTTCGATGCCAAGCCCGAGGCATTGCATCCCGTCACCCGGAAACTGATTGCGAAAGGCCGGGGATATTCGGCCTCTGACGCTTTTGAGGGGATTTACCGGCTGGAAGGGTTGAAAAAAATTACGGGAAAAACATGGAACGATATCGATATGCTGGTCGTTCCTACCACCGGAACGGTCTATTCGATCGCCGAGGTCGAGTCCGATCCAATAGCTTTGAACAATCACTTGAGTTTCTACACGAATTTCATGAACCTGCTGGACCTGTGCGGCCTCGCGGTGCCGAACGGCTTTTATGCGAACGGTCTTCCGGCAGGTGTCACTTTCATTGCGCCCGCGCTTCAGGAGAGCGGGCTTTGCGCCCTGGGTGCGGCGTTTCAACGTGAATCGGGACTGAATCTCGGTGCCACCCCGCATCCCATCACTGCGGAGTAAGCCATGATATCCGAGACAAAACGAATCCGCCTGGCAGTCGTCGGGGCGCACCTGCGGAGCCAACCCTTGAATCATCAGCTGACAGACCTGGGCGCCGAATTTGTGCGCTCCGCCCGGACGGGCCCGCTTTACCGGCTTTACGAACTGGATGCGGCGACTCCTCCCAAGCCGGGGCTCCTGCGCTTTGCTTCAGGAGAGGGCGCTAAAATCCGGGTGGAGGTCTGGGAGTTAAATTCGGAAAATTTTGGCGCTTTCATGGAAAATGTCTCCGCCCCCCTTTGTATTGGGACCATCGAGCTTGAAGACGGAAAATCCGTGAAGGGGTTTCTGTGCGAGGCGCATGTGATACCGGCTGCGAGGGATATCACGGAATTTGGCGGGTGGGTAGAATATTTAAATAGAGACGGCTAACCTTTAATTGTTCCACCCCGATTTTTTCTGGCCTAACCTCATCCTATTTTGCCCCGGTTTTGGGGGGTTCTCCTGGATTCAACCGGCCACGTTCATTTTCTCCAGGGCCGTATTCCTGGCCTGAATTGGCCACAATCTGCCCAATTTCTCCGGGCGAGCAAATATTCATCTGAGCCCTAATCTCCTTTTCTGAAAGACCAATTGATGCGAAGATTCCGCCTCCCATTCCACTCATACGAGGTTAGAATCCGCCCACATTAACAGAGCCTTGCAGCCCTGGGGATCCCTTCTCATCACCCTGTCCGGCCGGATGAAGCAGAATCAACAGAGGATGATCGGCCATCTGCTCGAAGAGAACCGAATCCTGAAAGAACGCCCTGGCGAACATTTCTCAATGCCCACGGGGAGAGCCTTGCGGCAATAGACTTCTTCGCGGTGGAGGTCGCCACCCTGGGACGTTCCGTCATGTATTACGTGTAGATTGTCATGGGTTTGCCGACCCGCTGCGTTCAGGTCGCGAGGTTAACCCCGGAGCCTGATGAGGCCGGGGATTGTTGTAATCATAATTGCACCCAAACCCCTGCTGTATTTTTCAAATTCGAGTCTATTCTCGAAAAGGGTCCGATCTGAAAATTTTGGAAACTACATCTCAAAGAGGGAGCAAGAGACTATGGCGGCAGTACTGAAACCGATCCGGAGAGTAGTTACAGGCAACGACGAGCGCGGCAGGTCGAGAGTTGTTTGGGATGGACCGGCCCCCAGCTCCCACCCGGGCCCGATAGAAGGGAGAGGCCACACCGATCTTTGGGTTTGGTACGACAATATCCCTCTTCTTGCCGGGGAGCGCGATGATGGGACCCTACCGTATGATTTTCCGGGTCCGGCCCTCGGGGGACACCTGCGCATTATTCATGCAACAAAATATCCGGACAACTTGGACCCCGCTAAGAACTCGGAAATTGAACCGATGCATGAGCCGACGGCAGCGCCTTCGAGGAGGAGGTGGGATCGAGGCCGCGGTATGCACAAGACCGAGACGGTGGATTACGGAATTGTGCTGTCGGGCGAGCGGGAGTTGATTTTGGATGATTGTACGCTTTTGATGAAGGCAGGCGACATTGTTTGCCAGATAGGCGCTTGGCATCAGTGGGCCAGCCCCAAGAGCGAATGCCTGATGGCCTTCGACATGATTGCGGCGCGGTTCGTGGACGGGCCGGCGGGCCTGGCCCAGGGAAACGATAAGACCATTCATCCCGATCCCAATCTGAAGCTGCCCGATGGCGTGAAGCCGGCCCGGAGGATAGTGACCATAGACACGGAAGATGGGAAGGGCTCGTTAATCAGTGACGGTCCGGCGCCCGATGTGCGCTTCGATCCCGCGCGGCCGGGTTTCGCCTCGGCGCGGCTCTGGGTCACCGATAGCGCTCCTTCGGAGATTGTATTTGAATCACTTCATTTGCCACACGCGATTGAGCCACCGAAGAATGGCACGGTTTGCCGGGTTGTTACTTTTCCGCCGGATGATATCTGGAAGGGCAAGGTCGGCTCCGCCGAAGTTGAGGCTTTCTTCAGCGCCATGGGATCGCCGGGCGCTTCCACGTATTCGCCCTCAGCCCCTCACCCGTACATGCAAAAGACACAAACCGTCGATTTTTGTTTTGTTCTCGAAGGCAAAATTACGCTGGTGCTTGACTCCGAAGAAGTGAATTTGGCGACAGGCGAAGTCGCGATACTGCGGGGCGCCAATCACGCCTGGAGCAACCGATCCGGCAACCCCGCTATCGTGGCGATCTCATCGCATGACGGGGCTTAAATGGAGGCGGTTTTGGGTGTTGGTTTCGCAATATTAGGTGGGTATAGCGAGCCCCTGAATGAGCTGCATGGATCCCATGCGGAAGGAAAAATGGGATAGTTCTCTCGTCCTGGGTCCGGGTAAAGATCGAGGCGCAGAGCTCCGAAAATATTTCGGATCGAATTTTGGCTCGATCAATATTTGGCCCGATTGAAATTTGGCCAATCGAAAATTGAGTGGTATGGCAACTCACCCGATGGGAAATTTCGCCATGAAGTCCTCCATTGCCTCGAGCAGGGCTTCGGTTGCGTCCCAGATCGGGAAATGCTCAGACCCCGGCAGGATGGCACGGGTGCAGTTGGGTATGCGCTCCAGATAAATATCGCTGAAAACGATGGGGCCCGGGTCGTTTTCTCCGTAGCAGACCCAGGTGGGGACACTGATTTCCCCAAGGCGCCCGGTCAGGTCCGGCATGGTAAACAGCGCATTTGCGGTCGCGGCGTAGGTTTCAGGTGTGTTTTTCAAAAAGCGCTCGTGGTATTCCTCCGCCAGCGGTTCTTCGAGCATTTTCGGGGGAAGAAGCCTTCGAAATTCGTGGTGGTTGAAGACAGCCTCCATTCCCTCCTCCACCGCAAGCCGGTGGAGCACCTCGAAATGCTCCCGGTAGGTGCCGGAGGGGGAGCCCGCCGAGGAGGAAACCAGCATAAGCCGGTTCAGGCGGTCGCTGTGCTCGATCGCGAAAAAGGTTCCCGTCCGCCCTCCCATGCTGTGGCCGAGGAAGTCCACCTTCTCCAAGCCCAGCGCGTCGAGGAAACCGAGAAGGTCGTCCGCGAAATTCTGAATTCGGTAGGGGCCGGGAGGCTTGTCCGAATTCCCGTGCCCGCGCTTGTCCAGGGCGAGTACACGAAACCGCTCCGCGAGCCGGTCCAGAATGGGCGTGAACGCAAACCCCGAGTTCTGGAACCCGTGCGAGAGCACGATGGGCGCGCCTTGTCCGCGATCCAGGTAGTTCAGTTTCAAACCATTGACGTTGACGGCTGGCATGGCGGGACTCCTCCGCGAAAATTCGAGCAAAGGCATCAAGAGAAGACAGACGGCGATCCTACACCATGATTTCCCAATCGGGTTCTTGAAATATCCGCGCCAGTGCGTCCTGTCTCTATATTCGAATGAACCAAAAATCTTTCTCTTTCGTGAATACACTGGGCCATTTCCCGGATAATTCCCTTCTCCGTATTGGGAGAAAAACTCTATATTTGTTTAACTGCAGGCAAATATTCGAAAAGTGGGGATTTTGGCGATTTTGGGCCTCGAAAAGGACAAAAATTCCCTCGTTTGAGTGTGCGGGAAAATTCCTGTATGCCTGACGGTCGTCGGGTGCATGCGATTGTTTGAACCGGGCATCACCAATAATATTCACGATACAAACTGTGCGGCGGCTGGCGGAAGTCCGAACTGACCTTGCCTTACAGTGAGGTGGTTCGGGGAAAAATAAAAAGGGGACGTCATGACAGAAGGGTCCGGTGCGGAGAATAAGCCGTTTGGTTTAGAAGAGGCGACAATTGACGAAATGCACGCGGCGATCAAGTCGGGGCAGACGACCTGCGTAGAAATTGTTCAGCGCTATATCGACCGCGCGCGCACCTATAACGGGGTCTCCAGCACGCTGGTCACGGAGGACGGCGCTCCCGTCCCGGAGGCGGAGGGGGCCGTGCGCGCGAAGGCGCCGATTCGCTTTCCGGTGCAAACCGTCAAGGCATCCGAGGTGCTGCCCGATCTCGACAAATACAAGGGGCCGCCGCTCGAATACGGCCGAATGGAAGCGACGGCCTCGGATCCCGGTGTGCAGCAGCAGTTCGGGATGATCGTTGGCGTGCCGGATGCCGGTCAGGTGAATGCGCTTGCCACCCTCAATATCCGAGGCGAGCGTTCGGTCATTTGCCGGGGCGACTTTGACAGGCACGTGTCCGAGGGGCCGCTTCCCCCCGGCGCGCCTCCCGTGTGCGATATGTTCCGCGAGTATCCCGACGCGCTCGAGCGCGCGGCCGAGCTCGACGCGGAGTGGGGGCGCAATCCCGACCTCGAGAAGATGCCGATGTACGGTGTCGTCTTCTCGTTCAAGGATCCTTTCGACACGAAGGACATGCGTTCCACGGGCGGCGGGGACGCGGCCTACGATATCGATTTCCCCGCGCGAGATCACGTGCTGGTCGAACAGCTCCGCAATAAGGGCGCGATCATTTTTGCCAAGGCCGTCTGCACGGAATACAACGGCCGGGCGGGGGATCCGGGTGGCCGACACGAACCTGAAAAGGTGCTGACCTCGACGCTGGGCTATCAGCGCAGCACCTGGGGGGGCAATCCCTCCAACCCCTACGACACGACTCGCTCGGCCTCGCTTGGCTCGAGTTCGGGGTCGGCCCTGTCGGTCAGCACCAACCTAGTGATGGCCAGCCTCGGCGAGGAAACGCGGGCCTCCACGCGCGGGCCGGCCAATCACAACGCCGTGGCGCTGATCCTGCCGCACAAGTCGATGCTCGGCTTCGACGGGGGCGCCATCGGTGCGGACATATATTGTGACCGCAGCGGCATCATCTGCCGCACGGTCGGCGATTGCGCCAAAGTCCTCGACGCCCTGAAGGACCCCGTCGAGGGATATTACGATCCGCGCGATCCCTTCACGACCGTGCCGCGCTCGTCGGTGCTCGACACGCCCTACGCAGGCCACGCGAGGGCGCCCGGGGAGGCGGGCGCGCTTGAGGGCATGCGCATCGGGGTTATCCGCGAGTCCATGGTGTACCCGCCGGGCTCAAAGACCGAAGAGCCAATCGTCACCGCGGTCGCAGAGGAGATCAAGGCGATCCTCGGCGGCAGGCTGGGTGCTACGCTCGTGGAATCGGCCGACCCTCTGTGGGAGCCGGACCCTGACATCGAGACGATGAAAACGGATTTCCGGCGGGCGCTCGCCAGGCTGGTGCCCGTTTTCATGCCCGATCTTTTGTTCCGGCTGGGGCCGGACGGCGAGCCTGTTTTTAAGGGGTTCGCGGCGGCGATCGTGCCGACCGAGTTCATGCCCGGAAAGATTTTCGGCGCGGGCGCCATGAAGCCAATCGACTACTTCATCGAGTTGGCGGACGGGAGGATCGCGCCCCCCTCGAACCTCGACCTCGCCACCGTACAGCAGTGGGAGGTGTCGATGACGTTCCGGTTCCATATCCACCAATACCTGTCGCGGCGCGCTGCGGACTGGAAGGAGCGGGGATTCACCGAAACGCTCGTCGATTTTTCCGTTCTCAACGCGCGCTCCAAATTCTGGGGCGACGATCAGCGCGCCGCCTTCAAAAACTGGGAAGAAGTGGTTGACCCGCGCAATCCGCATGGTGAGCGGCAGGGCGTTAACGAGCGCATCATGCTGCGCGAACTGCTGCGCCGGGTCGACATGATGGTGATCCTGGAGAACCATCTCGACGCGCTGGTCCGCCTGCATACCCCGTGGCCGCCGGCCCTGATCGGCGGCGCGTACCAATATGGTATCCGGAGCAACCTTCACCTCGAATCCTTCAACGGCCCGAACGCGGGTCTGACCGAGGTGCTGATCCCGGCGGGCTATGTCAGGACCGCCTACGACCCGGTGTTCGCGCTCAGCGAGGATGCCACAAACTATGTGTCGGTCCCCTCCGATGTGCCCACGGCAATTCCGGCGCCCGGATTGCCTTTCTCCCTGGTGTTTCGGGCCGAACCGGGCAAGGAAGATGTTCTTCTCGAAGTCGCTTCGGCGTATGAAGCTGCCTCGAAACGCCGTATTCCTCCGCCGGCATTTGGTCCGCTGCCGGCGAAATTTCATGGAGACGCCTAGGGGGCGGTCTGCTATTTCGGCGGGGCGCAGCTAAGCATGAGGGTTCGAGGGGAACCCGGCAAAATGACCAGACGCGGGGATGGCCGGTTTTAGATTCACCATCCGTTGAGAATAGCTCCCATCCATCCCGACTTCATATTCGTTTTCAGCTTTCCTTTATAATGGGATTGCTGAGTATGCCGATGCCTGTGATCTCGATATCAACGACATCGCCATGGTTTAAATTCGGCGATGCGCCTTCCGTGCCCATCCACAGCACGTCTCCCGGCTGAAGCTCGATATATTTGGAGATGGTGCTGAGGTAATGCTCAACGCTGAATAACATTTTGTTGGTCTCGAACCGGATCTTTTCCTCGCTGTTGAGGCTGACGACAGTTTCCATATCCGCCAGGTTTGCATCGGTATCGATCCAGGGCCCCATGGGCGAAAAAGTATCCGTGTTTTTTGCCCGCCAAAGGGTGCGGTCTTCCTTTTGCCAGCTTCGCTCGCTGAGATCGTTGCCTATCGTGAAGCCGAGAATATAATCGAGCGCTTCGGCCTCGGTGATATTTTTCGCTTTCTTGCCAATGACCGCGACCAATTCCGCTTCGTATTCGACCTTTTCCGTCACATCCTTCGGTAGCACAATCGTTTCGCCGTGGGCGATCAACGCATTGTTCGCCCGGTAACCGACATCGGCTTTCTTCGGCAGATTGATCTCCCTGCCGTGGAGGCGCGCCTGCTCTTCGATGTGCTCCACATAGTTCAGGCCCGCTGCGTAGAATGTCTTCGGAACGACCGGGATCAGCAGTTTGACATCGGATATGGCGTATTGCGCGCCGGTTTCCTCATATCCATCAAAAGGATCTCCCTGAACGAGTCGAACCGAATCTCCCTCGGCGATTCCGTAGGAAATATCGCCGTCAACCTCGAATCGCATCCACCGCATATTATTTCTCCTATCCGCAAGATATTCTTTTGAAAAATGGGAACGAATTACAGAAAAACGGCGTTCAATAAATGGGTTTGCAAAGAGAGAACGATGCGCCCCGGGTCATTATTGCAGACCGATGCCGCGCTACAATATCGGGTCCTATGGGCAAAGAATATCTTTTTGATTTTTCGAACGGCCGGCGCCGGCAATTGGGCCATTTCTCCTGAAAAAAAGAGCGAAGCCCTCAATCCCCAGCGAGAAGGCCCGCGCGGACTTTGGGTATGGTGACCGGCAGGTCGAGGATCGGCAGGCCGTGGGTCGGCGCGACGACCGCGATATCGAGGTCCTCGAGCAGCTCTTCGAGCTTATCGACATAGATTTTCATGTCGGTGAACTTGGTCCAGAATAGCGCCCGCTCCGCAAATACCGCCGATGCATCCGCCAGGTTGAGCGAAGTCGCCTCCTCGGCGACTTTTCCGCAATGGCCGTCCCAGTGGTAATGACTATAGGCAAAGCCGTCGCCGGGAAAGAGGACGCGCCCGCTGGTATCGAGCCCCCAGAGCGAAGAGCGCAAATCGCGCACGACCGGTTCGACGGCGACGAATTGCCGATCGCCCAGATCGATCGCATCGCCCACCTCCATACTCCTCAGACGCCCGGCATGCCGAGGGAAGGCAAGATGGTAGTCGCTTACATCGCCATGGACCGTCAGGCCGGGGTAGAGTTCGAGCATCCGTCCGAGCCCGCCCGAATGGGGGGTTTCCTGGTGGGTGATGAATAGGAATTTCAGGGGCGATCCTTTTTGGGCCAATATCTCTTTCATCTGGCGTTCGATTTCGGGGAAATCCTTGGGATGGCCCGTCTCAACGAGCAAAGAGGCGCCGGAGCCCACGACAAGGAAGGCCGCATTGTAGGAATGGTAAATTTTGCCCTTGTGGTGTTGTTCCAAGCAATCGCCGAGCCAGAAAACGCCGGGCGAGATTTCGCGTGGAAGGGTGTTGTTCGAAGTCATATCTATCTCTCCACGCCGCGTGGAATGTATTGCGGCTTGACGACCTGCCGGTCCAGATTGCGCAGAACATCGTCGAGAACCGAGAACTGGCGTTCGGCCAACGCCCGCCCGCACAAAATCGTCCCGTATCCGGGGGCGATGGTTTCTATATCGAAGCGGTCGAAGACGCCGGCAACGCCCCGCCGGAGGGATTCGGTTTCCGCGCCCTCGAGCCACCAGTAGCGCGTATTCAGCAAAAACGAGCGCACGAGGGCGGTTGTCGTCACGCCATCGTCGTCCTCGACCAGCCATGGGCCGCTGGCATCGTCTTGCCGGACATGGGTGAACATGTCCGAGGAGAAAAGGGTGCGGGTGGTTTCGTCGTAAATCCACCGGGTGCTTATCAGGCGGATAGGCGCATGGAATGCGGCAATGGGCCGGTTCCCGATTTTGCCGACCCAGTATTTTTTCGAAGGGTCGAACAGGTTGGTGGCCAAGGTGGGAATGTCCTTGTTCTTGCCGTCGGAACCGACCGTCTCGAATTCAAGCCAGCACGCCACATCGGGCACGGGAGAGTGGCATTCCACAACGTTGAACCGTTTGGCGATCGCCATCGCATTGCCCACGGACATGAACTCATTCATTCGAAGAGGGAACAGCGAGAGCGGCATTTTCGAATCGATTATGGAGCTAAGCTGCTTGAGGATCGTATCCTCATGCGCGGCGTAGCCGGTGTCGAGAAGAAGCGCCCCGTCATCCTCGTAAAGGAGGTAGCAGTTCGAAGCGGCGTGTCCCCTTGCGCCAAGGGGGTAGGCGCTGACCCGCCCATCGAGCGGAAACGTATTGTGGAGGGCGAAAATCTTGCCCCCCGCGAGTTCGGTGATGCTGTTGTATGACATTTGGAGTTCCTGTGTTTTTTTTCCGATGAACGGAATCGCTTCAGTCCGATCTTTGCTGGCCTCGGTAGCTTTTTTGGGGAGGAGTATTTCTCTTCCCTCGCATTAGACGCGATTTTGAGCAATTTTGCATCCCGCGCAAGGCGCATTTCCATTCAAATGGCCGGGGATGGATAACAACAGATCTCATGGCCCGGCGGCCCGCTCAAGCCCCGAGCTTTTCCTTGAGCCAGTCCCCCATGAAATGAACGACGGGCGAGATGTAATCGATTTGGCAATGCTGCGCGCCGCCGTCGGTGCCCTTGAATACCCTGAAGATTTTGTCCTTGGACCCGACGGCCCGAAAAAGGGCGCGCGCGTCCTTTTTCGGGAATTTGCTGATCGTCGATCCCGTGGACGAGCAGAAAGGGGCACTTCATATTCTGGACCACGCCGTCAAGCCGGAATGACGTGCCCCCCTCACATCGGTC
>DNYS01000198.1:14904-15113 GCA_003506735.1 Nitrospinota bacterium | reverse complement strand
GTACTACTATTGGGGGGAGGTCAACTCCACCCTACTCAGCCTCACTCAGGCCAAATAACGGTTCTGAAGTGTCCTCAGGAAGGTCTCGGTTTTTGCTTTGTTTAGAAGGGTTTTGAGGAGAGAGTGATTTTCCGTCCTCTGGACTTTTAATCCGTAGGTCTACGTGGCCTCCCCCGGCCTGCTCACAACTTATACAAAGGTCAAGAATC
>DNYS01000198.1:11318-14819 GCA_003506735.1 Nitrospinota bacterium | reverse complement strand
CAACTTATACAAAGGTCAAGAATCCCTTGCGGAAGCACAACTGCCAACTGAATTCTCAGGTCCTACCTCCCAACAAGATTCGAACCCGCGACCTTTGTGCCGGTTACTGACCTGCCCCGGGTAGTGGTATCAATATCGAGGAAAAGTTAGTCAAATATATTCTCCATCGCCCAAACTAAGCACAAAAAAATTTACGGAGTCCATCCCGACACCGTCACAGAATTGCCTATGGCGTATACCGCTTTTTTTCGCGGTGAAGCTGGGACATTGACAGGAGCAAAGCCTATGTCTGATTCAAGCAATGAGCGTCTCAACAACGGCGAGTTTCATCTGAAGGAAATCAATAGATGCCGCGAAGTTTTCATGGAAACAGACAGTGAATCTGAACGCGAGTTTCACGCCCATTTAGCCCTGGATGCCTTTGGCCACCTTCTCCGGGAAACGTGCGGGTGGGCATTGCAATATCGATTGGGACTTACTTACCTGTGGTCGCAGGACATCCTTCCCGATAATTTGGAGCAGGTAAAAGAGGCCGCCAAAGACTCCCGCATTGAGGATACTGCCATCGCTCGGGCCTTTCTGGCAAACCTTTTTGACGCATTTGGAAATGGCCTAAGCCTGTTCGCGCAACTTGGAAAGGAACTGACTGAATTGGAGTGGGGCGTGGTTGGCCCGGTGCTGACCCCCGCAAGAACAAAACAACCAGAAGATCGAAGGATGGAATGGTCGTTTCGCCTGCGCGCCCTGTTGCACTTGGAGTACCTGTGCGGCCTTGAAGGGTACGGCTCACGGGAAAACGCCATAGGAGCCGTGGAAGGAGCATTCGGATTGGAAGGAGAAACCCTTCTCGACTGGACAAAGAAGGGGAAACATCCCACCCAGATTCTTCGACGGAATTTTGAGTTCCACCAGGCTCGAGCCCGAGACAATCGCGTGAACATGAACATGACTCTGAAAATATCCCGCACAGAGATTGATGGGCGAGAAATTCACGAAGTTCGCTTTGTACCAAACACCCTGAGCAATTTTATTGAGGCCTGCATGGTCGAGGAGGCCGCAGCCGCCCTCATGGTGCGATATTGCACAATTTGCGGGAAGCCATTCCAGATTGGACAAAGGCAGGGTGGATTACGCACCAACAGAGAAACTTGTAGCGACGCGTGCAGGGCAAAACGTTCACGGAAAAAGAGAGCCAAAAATTGATCCTCGCTACCTCAAGGGGCAAGGAATGCTTCGGACCATCGAAAGGCCATTGACGCCGACCGAGGTTGCTGATCTTTTTACAGTCTCAGTGGATACCCTTAAAAAATGGCGTGTCAAAGGTGAGGGTCCGGATTTTTACAAGATAGGAAGAGTCGTAAGGTACGACCTCTCATCGGTCCAAAAATACATGAAGGCCAACCTCACCCATATAACGGAGAAAAGCCGATGACTACCCAGAAAGTCTCAGGACATGAAAATCTTTTCTGGCGTAATGGGATCATTTATATTCGCTATAAGACCAAAAATCGGACCCACTGGATTTCCACCAAGAAAAAGACTATCGCTCAAGCGATTCGGACCAGGATTTACCGAGACTTTCTCTCTATGTCCAGAGAAGAATTTATCCTTATGCGCCAGGAAGAGGTCAAGCGTGATGAGCGACTTATCGAAATCATTGGCAAGAAATATCTCGCTCATTGTAAACGGATGGGGCGGCGTGACATGGAAGCCAGGACCGGGTGCATCAATCGGCTCATCCTGGATTTTAAGGGAAAACCCGTTGAAGAATTCAATCGTGATCACATGGAAATGTTTCGGGATAAACTCGCCGACTCGCTCATCCTCGGCGAGAGAAACAAGTCCGGAAAACTCATGTCTCCATCGACGGTCAATCGATATCTTGAGTACGCTTCTTCGTTTTTCACATTTTGCCGAAAGGCACGTCTCATCAAGGTCAATCCATGCGACGATGTGGACCGGCTCCGCGTCACCTCCAAAAAGGAGCGATTTGTCGACATCGAGGAAGGGGAAAAGCTCCTGGACGCCGCCGAACCCTGGTTTCAACCCTGGATTATTTTCGCGATTGAGATGGGTTGCCGAAAAGGCGAGATGGTCAAACTGGAATGGAGCGACATTAACCCTCGCCGGGGTCGGTACGGATATGTCACTTTCCGGGACTCCAAGAATGACACTACCGTCGCTATTCCAATGTCAGAAAGAGCCGCTAAGGCTCTCAAGACAATCCCCAGGAGGCTCGATCACCCGCATCCATTCTCTGACTCCGAGGGCAATACCCTTAAGAACGATTCTGAGCGCGGCTATGACGATTGGCCGCTCCAGAAGGCCCTCAGGGTCTGCCATCAAGATATCGGGGCTTGTGAGGCTTCGTTTTCACGATTTTAGACACACCTTCGCAACCCGCCACGCCATGAAAGGAACTGACATCGCAACGCTTCAAACCCTCGGGCGGTGGAAGACGCTCGAAATGGTGAGGAAGTACCAACACCTTCAGCCAGACCAGCTTGAAGCTGCGATGGAGGCTCCCTACATCGAAATAAAGGCCATAAAATGATCAGGAGGGGTAGCAAAAGGGGTAGCAAAAAGGGATCCGGATTATTCGGATCACCCGAACCCATTGGAATCAAATGGAAAAACTAAAAAAAATGGCGACCCCAGCGGGATTTGAACCCGCGTTGCCGGCTTGAAAGGCCGGTGTCCTGGGCCAAGCTGGACGATGGGGTCGGACATTCATTCTAGGTCGGATGGCGCGCCGGGACCCAGGTCCCAGAACTCAGTTCCTATACCGCTTTTTCGGGGCATCGTCCACCGGCGGCCAGGGGCGCGGGGCCAGGGCGCCTCCCGGGGAACCGCCCGTCCGGAGGGAGGCCCCGCCGCCCAATCCAATACCCCCGCTCAAAAACGCAGGTTGACCAGAATGGCCCCCGAAACGGTGAGGACCGCTCCGGCCGGCACGCGCCAGGTGATGCTTTCGGCCTTGCGAAGGAGGATGAGGGCGAGAAGAACCGTCAGGAGCGGAGATATCTGGATAAGAGAAACCATCCGGAAAACCTCCCCCGACCGAAGGGCGCTCGCGTAGAAAAAATTTCCAATCGCCCCCACAATCCCTCCCAGCATGAAAGGCCTCCAGGCGGCCTTCACCCCTCCCAGAATTTGTTCGCGCTTAAATAAAACAGAATAAAGGGCCACCGTGAGCAGCGCCGCCGTCATGCCAACCAACGCTCCCGCGAGAGGGTGGGGGAAGGCGGGAAGGCCCTTTCGCCAGAAAATCGCCCCCGTTCCGGCGAACACCGCGGCGGCGAGGGGCCAGAGGGCGTGGATGCGCCGCCACCGGCCCTCGGTCTTTCCGGATGAAATCACCGCGACCCCCAAGACAACCAGAACGACCCCCGCCAGCTGACCCGGGGCTGGCCGCTCGCCGAGAAACAGGATGGCCAAAAATGCGGCGATGAGCGGGGATGACCCCTTGATGGGGGCGGCCCGCGAGACGCCGATTTTCGA
>DNYS01000198.1:10855-11141 GCA_003506735.1 Nitrospinota bacterium | reverse complement strand
GCATACGAGACCGCCGCCCCGAGGGCGAACAGCGCCGCCGCGTCAATCACCATTCCGTAGGCCTCCGCCCAATCCACGCAGTGCGCGGGCCTGAATTTTCAGGCAAAAGAGATGGCCGCGCTTTCCTTCAGGCGGCGGTTCCGATCCTTGCGAATATCCGGGTCCCGGATGTTTTCCCGAATAAAATCATCCAGCGGTTTTTTCTTGTCGAGCAGATCGCGGACGCACTCTTGTACCTGCGCCTGGGTCATTTCCGGAAACTTCCGGCCCTCGGCGGCGATCTCGG
>DNYS01000198.1:2612-10762 GCA_003506735.1 Nitrospinota bacterium | reverse complement strand
CGCCCGGCCCGCCTCCAGCGTCAGGAGACGCGCGTCGAGAGGGACCAGATCGTAGTTCACCCCTTCCGCCTCGGAAACGTTCATGGCCCCAAGCTGGGCTTCGTCCAGGAACGTCACGAACAGATTCACCCTGACGCCCTCCGAGGGCGCAAGCGTCGCGGGCAGCGACCCGTAGGAGGTGAAATTCGCCGAGTAAACGGCATCGAAATCGCGGAGCACCGCCTGGATGACCGGGATCTCGCCCGAGAGGCCGTAGTTCAGGCATTTTCTCTTCAACTGCTCCGGCGATGCGTTCGACCCGCAGGCGGCGACCACCGTCCGGCCGGACAGAAGCTCGGATAAGTCCAGGCCCCTTTTCAGCAAAAACCCGTCGAGGGGCGTTTCGCCGGAGGCGGTGAATACATAGGAAAAATCCGGAATACGGTAGGGATACCCCTTCGCCCGTTCGATTTCCTCATCTTCCGGCGGGCCCTGGCCCAAATGGGCCGCCGGCGGCGGCGAATCGTTCAATTGGCGTAGGGCTCCGGATTCGCCAGAAACTCCCGTACGGCCTGGACGAAGATCGAGACCCCGAGCTGGAGGACGTCCTCGTCCACGTCGAAATAGTTGCTGTGAAGGCCGTAGACAATGCCGGCCTTCTCGTTGCGGATGCCCAGCCGGAACATGGCCGCCGGCCGCTGCTTGGCCATGAAGGCGAAATCCTCCGAACCCAGGCTGAGCGGCGCGGGCAAGACGTTCCCCTCACCCAGGATTTCCCCCCCGACTTTTTCGATGAGGGCCGTCGCGCCCCCGTGGTTCATGAGCACAGGATAGCCCTCCTGAAGGTCCACCTCGGCCTCGACGCCGAAGGCCGAGGCGATCCCCCGGATGGTGTCGGCCACGCGGGTCTTGACCATCTCGCGCACCTCGGGGTGGATCGTGCGGATGGTTCCGCTGAGGCGGACCTCCTCGGGGACGATGTTGATGGCGACGCCCGCCTCCATCTGCGTGACGGAGACGACGGCCGAATCGAAAGGATTTACGTTCCGGGCCACGATGCTCTGGAGGGCGGTGATGATATGCCCGGCGGCGAGGATCGGGTCGCGCGAATTATGGGGATAAGCGGCGTGGGAGCTCACCCCCCGGAGGGTGACGAAGAACTTATCGCCCGATCCCATCGTCGGGCCGGTGTGGGTGCCGATGGTGCCCGAGGCCATCGCCGGATAGACGTGCCCGGCGATGACCAGATCGACGCGGGGATCGTCGAGCGCGCCCTCCTCGACCATCAGGCGCCCGCCCGCGCGGCCCTCCTCGCCGGGCTGGAAGAGGAACTTCACCCGGCCCCCGGCGCCCTCGAGAAGGGCGGGATTTTCTGCGAGTACCCGCGCCGCGCCCAGGAGCATCGTCGTGTGCGCGTCGTGGCCGCAGGCGTGCATCACTCCCACCCTGCGGCTCTTGTAGGGAGTCTCGCGCACCTCCTGGATCGGCAGCGCGTCCATATCGGCGCGGATTCCGAGCGTCGGACCCGGGCGCCCGGTGTCGAGCAGGCCGATCACGCCCGTCCGGGCGACGCCGGTCTTCACCGCGATACCCCACTCGGCGAGCGATTCGGCCACAAGGCCCGAGGTCTCGACCTCCTCGAAGGCCATCTCCGGGTTCATGTGAATCCTGCGGCGGGTCTCCACCAGCCAGGGCTGGATCTTCTCCGCCGCCGTGCGTACCGGATGCGCCATTACGCATCTCCCAAAAAAAAGTGGCGCGCGCCCATCGTGCGTCGCGCGGATGATACCCGCGGATTATACCCAGAGTCGCGGCTTGATCATCCGCCGGGCGGCCCGCCCCGGGGTCAAAAATCCTCCGGCCCGAAGCCTGGCATCTCCCTCAGCGCGGCCTTGATCTCCTCGCGCTTGACCTTGAGCGTCGTCGTCTGGGGTAGCTCTCCGCCGGGCCATACGAAAAAATCCGAGACGCGCTTGTAGTCGGCCAGCCGGGAGGAGAGGCGGGCGATTTCGCCCCGAATGGCCTGGCGCCGCTCCTCTTCCGGGTCCGGAAGCTCCGCCTCGGGATGGAGCACGAGGACGGCGAACACCTCCTCTCCCCCGCGCGGGTTTTTTTTGCCGATAACGCAGGCCGCGCTGAAAAGAGGGCTCGCGGCCAGCTCCTCCTCCACCTCCTCGGGGTAGATGTTTTTTCCCGATTCGGCGACGATCACGTTCTTCGAGCGCCCACAGATGGTCAGGTAGCCGTCCCCGTCCACGCGGCCGATATCGCCCGTATGAAACCAGCCCTCGCGCAGGACCTGGGCCGTGAGCCCGGGGTTTCCGAAATACCCCTTCATCACGTTCGGCCCGCGGATCAGGATCTCTCCCTCCCCCGGATTCCCCCCCTCAGCCGGGGAGAGCCGCACCTCGACGCCGGGGAGGGGCGGACCCACCGTTCCGATCCGGTTCCCGCCGCCGGGCCGGTTCGCGTGGGTAACGGGCGAGGTCTCGGTCAGCCCGTAGCCCTGGATAATCTCGATCCCGAGGGCAAGCATGTCCCGGCCGATGACGGGATCGAGCGCCGCCCCGCCGCTGAAGAAAAACCGGAGCCGGGGGCCCAGCCTTTGTTTCACCTGCGGAAAAACCAGCCCGCCGATCCGGATACCGGCGCCCAGGGCCGCCTTCGAGAGGGCGAAAAGGACCTGGAACGCCGTCTTTTGCAAAAAGCCCCCGCCCAGGGCTGCGCTCATGATCCGCCGGTGCATCAGGCGGGCCAGCGCTGGCACCATGATGCAGACCGTGACGCCCTCGCGCCGCATCGACTCGCTTATCACGCGCGGGTTGAGCGAGGCCAGATAGTGCACCTTGGCCCCGGCGATGAGGGGCAAGAGGAGGCCGGCCGTGCTCTCGAACATATGATGCAGCGGAAGGATGGACAAAAAGACATCCTCCTCCCCGCTGAGGAACAACGATGCCGCCGCCCGCGCGTTCGAGGCGATGTTCCCGTGGGTGAGCATGACGCCCTTGGGCACCCCCGTCGTGCCGGAGGAAAACGAGATCAACGCCAGATCGTCCGGCCCCCGCTCCGCACCCGGCCACCGCGACAGGGGAAGCGCCTCGGTCTCGGCCGCCTCATCGATCCGAAAGTGCGGGATCGACCCCGGGAGCCCTTCCGCCAGCGCCCGCGCATCTTCCTCCCTGGAGACATCCGTCAACAGAGCGGCCACCTTCGAGCGCTCAAGAATGTTCGCCCATTCGCCCTGCTTTAAATTCACGTCGAGCGGAACGAGCACCCCGCCCGCGAGGAGCACGGCAAAATAGCCCACCGCCCACTCGGCCCGGTTGGGCGAGAGGAGGGCGGCGGAATCGCCCGGCCCCAGGCCCGCCTCGATGAGCCGCCCGGCGAGCGCGGCCGCCCGCCGGAGAAGATCGGTCCGGGAAAGACAGACCCGCCCGCCGCCTTCGCCCTCTCCCTCCAGGGCCGGAGCGTCCGGAAACTCCGCGGCGGCGCTCTCGATAAGGTGGACAAGGGTTTCCGTCATGGCGCTAGAGAAGGCGTTTCCGGACCTGCCAGCTAACGAACTCGCCGGCGAAGACCAGCAGGACGATCGCCAGGCAAAGCACACCGGTTTTTTCCCACTGAAACTGCTTGACGTAGAGAAAGACGTAGAAGCCGAGCCCCCCCGCGCCGACGAGGCCGAGGATGGTCGAATCGCGAAGGTTCATCTCGAAGCGGATGGCCAGGTGGGCCACCATCTGGGGAAGAACCTGGGGGATGAGGCCGTGCTGAATTATTTGAATCGGAGAGGCCCCGGTGCCCTGAAGGGCCTGAAGGGGGCGCGGGTCGGTGGATTCGATCTCCTCGGCGACGAAGCGGCCCAGCACTCCCACCGAGTGGACCGTGATCGCCAGGACGCCCGGAAAGGGCCCCAGGCCCACGGCGGAGACGAAAAGCAGGGCGAGAATCAGAAGCGGAATCGAGCGGATAAAAGCCATCGCGGCCTTGACCGGCAGATGAACCCAGGCGGGCGTCCAGTTCGATGCGGCCAGTACGCCCAGCGGATAGGCGATAAGCCCGCCGAGGAAGGTTCCGGTGATGGTGGTCTGGAGCGTTTCGATCGAGGCCCGCCAGAGAACGTCCCAGACTGACCAGTCGGGGGGGAGCATCCGCCCGAAAAAGCGGACGATCTGGGGGATGCCCCGGAATAACTCGCGGCCGGAAAATTCAGAGCCCTGGAAAGACCAAAAGATGATTCCGCTAACTGCTAGGAACAGGGTGACCCTGAACCCCCTGTTGCCAGGCCATGTGGAATCCGCTTGCCCTTTCCAGTCGATCATTCTCTTCTCCGCGATGATTGTCCCTGCCGTAAATCTCTTGGATTCTCTCCCCGGAAAGCTCTTCAGGCAAGCCCTCCCAGATAATTCGGCCTCCCTCCATAGCGATGATGCGGTCGGCGTAGCGGCGCGCCAGCTCGGGAAGGTGGAGGCTGACCAGAAGCGTGAGGCGGTAGGCATCGCAAATCGAAACGAGCAGGTCGAGAATGTCCTCCGCGAGGGCGGGGTCCAGGCTCGACACCGGCTCATCGGCGAGGAATATCGTCGGCTCCTGGGCCAGCGTGCGCGCGATGGCCACCCGCTGCTGCTCTCCGCCCGAAAGGGTGCGCGCCGAGCGGAGAAGCATTTCCTCCAGGCGGACCTCCTTGATGGCCTGGGTGCAGATTTGCAAGTCGGCGCCTGTGAAGCGGGTGAAAAGACTGTTCAGGAACGGCAGGTAGCCCAGGCGGCCGTGATAGACGTTTTGCCAGACGCTCTCGCGGCCGATCAGGTCGAAGTGTTGGTGAATCATCCCGATCTGGCGGTGGTAGACCCGCATGCGCCGCCGGTCGCCGAGGGGAACCGGGGCGCCCAGCACTTCCACCTCCCCCCGCGAGGGAATGACGTAGCCCTTGAGCATGCGCATTAGGGTCGTCTTTCCCGAGCCGCTGTTGCCGATGAAGGCGACGCGCTCGCCGCGCGCGATGGAGAGGCGATCGATCGAGAGAATATCCCTGCCTCCGGTAGTGACGGCTACATCTTTCAGACGGATGATCACTTCGGGAGACATTTTCTATTTCCTCAAAAAACCGTACCTGCGGGCCATATCGGCCACCGATTTATAGTCGGCGTTCACCACCTTGACGTAGCCATCCGTTCCGTACAGAAGGCCGAGGTACTTGCGGTTGGGGGGCTCGTTCAGCTTGAGCATGGCGGCGATGAAGCGGGCCCGCGTCTTCGAGTCCAGCCCCTTGCGCGCGACCACATTATGGCTCGGGATGCGCTCCGAGACGGCGATGGCGGTCAGGGCGCCGCGATCTTTCTGGGGGATCAGGTTGAGGGAAAATTCGCTCACCCCGGCAGCGTCCACAAACCGCCCGAGCACCGAGCGGATCGTCTGCTCGTCTCCGCCCGCGAAATAAACGCGGCGAAAAAACCCGCCCTCCGGGTCTTCGAGGCCGCCCTTGGCGAGACCCTTCCGCACGAAGATGTCGTGCGGATACATGAAGCCCGAACTCGATATCGGGTCCACATAGGCGATGGTCTTGCCCTTGAGGTCCTCGAGCTTCTTGATGCCGCTGTCTTTTCGAACGAATATTTTCGCCTGGTAGTAGTTTTTTCCCCGGTAGATCTCACCGAGAATGGCTTCGGCCCCCGTTCGGCGGTGAGCGAGCACGTAGGGCAGCGGCGGCATGAAGCTGATGTCCGCCCTGCCCGAGGCCATCGCCTCGACCGCAGCGGAGTAGTTGAGGGTGATGAAATAGCGGATCTTCCGGCCCATCTCTTTTTCGAGGAACTTCATCGCCGGCCGCACGCCGTCGATGAGTCGTTCAGGATTGGCGATCGGAACCAGGGCGATCCGAAGCGGAGCGGCCCCGTTCGCCGAGGGCGCACTAGCGATCCATATGGGCAATAAAGCGCCCAAGAAAACACAGAAACACCGGGTCAGCCGTGACATTGAATTTTCCCTTTTATTTCAAAATACCCGCGTTTTTCTTATAGATCGCCCGGTAGGCTGCGATTTTCACGTCCACTTCCCGGGTCTTGCCTTTCCGGTGAAGCTCGACCGCCTCCCGGAGCAGGGATTCCATCTTGTCCAGGATGGGCATGTATTTGGATTCCTGGACATCCCATTTGTGCGCCTGGAGCTCGGTGATCACTGTCTTGAGGGTAATCGCGATAAGTTCTTTCTTTCCTTTTTCCTTAAGAAACTCATACGTCGAGAGAAAAAAGCTGAACTCCTCGAGTTCGGCGTCCAGGGTGTGCAACGTAGTCTCCATGGGCTGCACGCCGCCCGAGACCGCCTCGACGTAGGCCGTCAGGTCACCCATCTCTTTTTTCGAGAGGCCGAGCTTGAACTTGCGGTTAAACCATTCGTTCACAGAGCGCAGGGTCGGCAGCCGGCCGTCATGGAAATACGGCGCCGAAAACTTGGCCGAGAGCAGGGTCGGGGTGTCGTAGACGGCGTCAAGCGAGCCCGGCGCGAATCCCTTGGCCGAGCCGATGTTGTGGGTCTTCCGGTCGAGGAATAAGTTGGAGGGAACGTGGCAGCTCGCGCAGCTCATCCCCCCCATCATCTGGGGAAACTTGCGCTTGAAGATTTTCTCCCCCCGGATGGCCTCTGCCGAGACCTTTTTCTTGTTCAGCGTCCCGCCGGGGCCGAGCTTCGGATTCGGCACGAACTCGAACTCGTTCATGTAGGCCGCCATCCCGTCCACCAGCATGGGATCGGGCTCGGGGCCGTTGAACTCGAGGACGATGACGTTCCGGATAAATTCGCGCAGCGAGGCGGTGCGCCCGTTTCGCCCGTAGGGAGCAGTGAAGCGAATCCCCCGGGTGTCCGGAATATCGAGGTGGCCGAAGATTCCGTTGTTGGCGTGGGGCTCGAAGAAGTTGTTCGAGACGTCCATCCCGCCCTTACGGCGCGAGAGGCCGGGGATGAAGAAATTCGGATTGGTGACCCCTTTGTTGTGGCAGACGTTGCAGCTCATCCGGAGGCTGCGAGCGGGCTCGCCGAAAATTTCGGCGCTGTCGAAGGCCATGTCGCCCAGCGCGATCAGCCCGGTCTCCCCCTCGTCGGCTCCTGCCTCGACCATCCCGAGAAGCTGGCGGGGCCGGGGAAGCTGCTTGTTGATGTTCGCGCCGGGAGGAAGCCGCCAGGGGATGCGCGCCGGTTTTATGTAGGTCGGGCTCGCCGCCGGGCGGGGCGCCAGCCGGCGCGCGGGGCCAGCCTCGAAGCGCGCCAAATATTTCGAAAGATAGGCGGTGATAGGAACGGTCCTGGCGCGGATCCGCCTTATATTCATCGGACGCGCGCCCACACCCATCACACCGGGGGTGCCGATGTTCGAGAACGCATCGAGCCATGCGACTTGCATCCCCTTCCACCCCTCGGGGTCGAGATAAGGAAGGGTGTCGGCGAAGGCCCGGGTAACTTGCCGCCCCGCGCGGAGGTGAGCCTTGACGGTTTTCCGGCTCCCGGAGGAGCCCGCCTTTTGGACATGGGCGATGATCAGCGAGGCGACCGCCCGGGTGGCGGCGGAGAATACGGCCCGCCGGCTTTTTTCGCGCACCTCCCGCGAACCGGGCATCGACTCGCCTTTGGTTTCCTGGCGGACGGCGGCGATCTCGGCCCGGAATTTACTGGCCGCGCCTGCGTCCACTTCGGCGATGGATTTGGCGATGCCCTCCATGTCGCGCCAAATGAGAGGCCAGCGGACCGGATTGAGGTTGAGGACAAACGCGGCCCGGCGGTAGGACTCGGCCGCGGGATGCAACTCTTCGGGCGGAACGATGTCAGCGCGCGCGGCCCCTGGCCCCGCGAGAAGGCCGGCCGACAGGAGCAGGGCCGCAACCGCCGCCTGGGCCCCGAATATTTTCCTCTGGCGTGCATCTGAAATTTTCATGGAAACGCGCTCCGCTATTCGTGTCGAGACGATTCGATTTTTTGGTTCGACCGCCGGTTCGATTTTCCGAATCCATTTTTCAGTTCAACCCGACGATTCGATTTTTCGGTTCAATTTTCCGAATCAAACTTTGGATCCGATATTCCGAATCAAGCTCCCGGTTCGAGATGCCGATTCGATTTTCCGGTTCGATCCGACGATTCGACGATTCGATTTTCCGAATCCATTTCCCGGTTTGAGATGCCGATTC
>DNYS01000198.1:567-2421 GCA_003506735.1 Nitrospinota bacterium | reverse complement strand
GGGGTGTTTCGAAATATTCGCCCCCCCCCCAAAAAAAACCGGCCCCGCGCATGGGCACGGGACCGGCTCTCTCTCATGTAGATGAAGGTCAGGAGGATGAGGAAGGTTTTCCCCTAGAAATTCGCCTGGACTCTGGCGCCAACCACGGTCACGTCACTCAGGCTGGAGTTTCCGTTCCGGTTGTTGATGAACTGGAAAATGCCGCTGAGCTGAAAATTGTCGGTGAAAAACCAATTGTAATAGGCCTCCACCAAGTCCTCCTCGGTGGCCCTTCTCCCGAAATCGCGTTTCGTCGGGGAAATCTCCCCCCAGGCGATGCCGATGACGTCCTTCGGGCGGGCCTGCACGAACTGGCCGACATTGAGTTGCGCCCCGATGCTCCAGGCCGAGCGCGTGGTATAGGCAGTATTCTGCGAATCGCGGTATCCCAACCGGAAGAAGAGCCCCAGGCCTTTTGCCACCTCCTGATCGAAACTGAGGCCCACTCCCATGGCGGTGTAATTCTCCGCCCTTCCAGTCGACTTTTTAATCCTGCTCCCCGCGCCATCAAAGGTCCCCCACAGTCGGTAGTTCCCCGGGCGACCGAACAGCTTGGGGGTGACGCCCACTTCGACGGCCCCAAAGACATCTTCAAATATGCGGTCGGTCGTATTTGTGTCGTTGTTCGGGTCCTGGGACATGCCCACCACCTCAAGATAGAACCGATCTGAAATGAGGTCGAGACGGGCCCGGACGCCGGGCCCGTTTCCCGGAGCAGAAAAAACACTGTTGTTCAAGAAGCCGCTGCTGAGGAACTGCGAGGTCTCGTCGCCCCCGTAAGCGTTTCCGTCGATATAGTTCGTGGCGTCGATTTTGCCCGCCGAGAGGGTGAGCCGCTTGTTAAACAGCACCCCCTCCAAATACGCCTCGAGGATTGTCATGTTGTCGTTGGTCGTCCCCAGGTCGCCATTCAGCCCGTGCAGGGTGGTGAAGTTCTGCTCGGGACCGTTTCCGCCAATGGCTTCGAGGTCGAGGACGACTTTCCAGTCCTTCATCGGATTGTATTCGAATATCAGATCGAACGAACCGCCTGCGAAGGTGTCGTCGCCCCCTTCCCTGGAGGGCACCCCGAAGGTCCCCTGGATGATACCCGTCGCGCCGCCCGAAATGGAGACCTTGGAGAGGCGCTTGACCGTTTTCTGGAGGGGGGCGATTTCCTTTTTTTGACGGGCCATCTGGGTTTTTTGCCTGGATTGCTCTTTTTGCACCTGGTTGAGCTGTTTTTTCACGGCGTCCAGCGCGTTTTGGAGTTTTTTAATCTGTTTTTGAAGGGATTCCACACTCTGTCCAAGGACCGGAGGCGGAGCGAGAACCATCCCCCCCACCGCCAAAAAAACTACCAGCACAATGGAAGCGGCCTTACGGCCTCCGTCCATATTCATACTTATTATCCCCCTTTTATAAAATGACAAACCTGCCCTGTGTGAATATACGGAAGCGTTCCACAAATTATCCAGGAAATTCGCAGCGAAAATTTTCCGTCCCCTGGCCAAACCGCGATCCACCACCTCAGGGTCTGAAACCCGAGAGATTAATCCAATACGGTAGAAAAAATTGTTTCGGCCCGGTTTCCGGGAAATTTCAATAGAGTAAATTGCGAACGGTACCTGATCAGGCTGCCCCCGGCCGAGGCGCCAGCAGTTCTTTCACTGAGACCGGGTTCCGAATTGATTGACACCCTCTGAAGGCCATGCTAGCAAAGGGCATTTTCCGGCAGACTCTACCGGATCGCATGACAATCAGTCTCGCTGCAATGTGGCATTGGCGGCTAATTCACCTTTCAAGGAGAAACCGATGGTCCGAAAGTTTGTTGAT
>DNYS01000198.1:0-451 GCA_003506735.1 Nitrospinota bacterium | reverse complement strand
ATTTCCCGACACGAGCTATTTCCCCGATCACATGCACTGTGCCACCGAGACCATCACCTCCATCAGCACCCACAGTGGAACCCACCTCGATTCTCCCTACCACTATGGGCCCGAGTGCGAAGGCGCACCCTCGAAAACCATCGATCGGATCCCACTCGAATGGTGCTTCGGGGATGGCGTGGTCCTCGATTTTCACGATGCCGAGCGGAGCCATAACATTACGGTCGATGAGGTGAAGGCGAAAGTCGCATCCCTCGATGGAAAAGGCTATAAGCTCAAGCCAATGGACATCGTGCTGATCCGGACGGATCACACAACCAAATACCTCTACACCCCCGACTTCGAGCAATCCCATCCCGGCATGAGCGTCGATGCCACGGCCTGGCTTTGCGAGGAGTGCGGAATCAAGGTGATGGGCATCGATGCGTGGGGTTTCGACATCCCCACCGGC
>DNYS01000090.1:3048-3529 GCA_003506735.1 Nitrospinota bacterium | reverse complement strand
CCCGGGCGGCTTTTTCCCATTCGGCCTCGGTGGGAAGGCGGTAGCGCGCCGCGATCCCCCGCTGTGCCCCCCGCCACTTGCAATAGGCCCGCCCGTTCGCCTGGCTGACCAGGACGACGGGATGCGCGCCGAGTCCTTCGGGATGGGCCGTCCCACACCGCCACAGGTAGCGCACCACCTCCCGGTAGGGGTGAACGAGGTAGCCCTGGCGCTTGTAGTCTTCCGGCGAGATGAAGGGCGCGCGGTGGCCCGCAGCGCGCACGAAGCGCTGGTAGGCGCTCTGGGTGACGAGATTCCGGCCGATGAAGTACCGGGGCAGGCGGACCCGCTTCCGGGGGAGTTCCCAGCTATCGTACCAGCGGTATTTCCGTGCGGCGGCGCTGCCGATGCGGTAGCCCAGGTCGCGCTCTGCCCGGCCGCTGCCCATCCAGAAGGGCCCGGCCGGAATCTCGACGAGCGTCGGATCGCCCGGACACGCATC
>DNYS01000090.1:0-2898 GCA_003506735.1 Nitrospinota bacterium | reverse complement strand
ATACGTCGGAGGGCTTTTTATAGGTGATGGTCGCCGTGCCGTCGGCATTTTCGTGCAGGTAGATGCGGATCGGCGCCTCAATCCCGGCGGGGATGCTGGCCCGGAGCATTCGCACGGCAAAGCGCGGGTGGTAGACGCCGAACACCCGGTTGCTCTTGATCTTGACCCCGATCGCGACGGCGCCGTGGGTGGCGCTCGCCTTGCTGACCAGGCCCATCTTGTTTTTTCGGATGGCCTTGGTGAGATTTCTCTCCGCCTGGAGGAAAGGGGCACTGGTCTTGAACTTCGGCATCCCGCCGGCGAGGGCGTCCGTCGAGACTGTGCCGCCGGCGAGGGTGGCCGCGAGAATGAGGGCGGATAAAACGGTCGTTTTTCGCATTCGAATGATCCTCTTCTTGGGGGTATGGGGATTTGGAATTTTTCCCCCGTTCAGAATATTATCAGCCCGGGATGTTATCATTCCATGAGGTTTGGCGGGGTTCCCGCTGGACGATGGCCATTGAACCAGTAGAGAGAACACCATGAAAAGGCTGATATTCCGCCGGATTCTCCCGGTTTTCGCTTCGATCGTGCTCGCGGCCTCCGCGGCCTCGGTGGCCGAGGCCGCGGAGGTGTTCAACAGGCTCCTCATCGCCCCGGAAGGGTCTGCCCCGCCGAAGGATTTTTCTTTCCCGTCCCTGGACGGGAAGAAAAGGACGCTCAGCGAATTCCGGGGGAAGGTGGTCCTCCTCGCCTTTTTCGCGACCTGGTGCCCGCTCTGCAACGTGGAGATGCCCAAGCTCAGCCGAATTCACGAGAAATTCAAGGCGCGCGGCCTCTCCGTGGTCGCCGTCTCCATCGACCGGGCCCCGGCCTCGTTCGTGAAGAGATGGAGCGGGGACCGGAAGCTGACCTACCCGGTCCTCCACAATCAAAAATTCACCTCGCGGCTCCGCTACAACGTCCGGAATGTGCCGACGATTTACGTGCTCGACCGCGATCACAATCTCGCTGCCTGGACGGTGGGCCAGGTGAACTGGGAAGGGAAAAAAGCCACCGCCCTCATCGAGAAACTGCTCGCCGGAGCGCCCGCCTCCGCGCGGCGGCCTCCACATAAAAAAACCGCAAACCTGCGCTGATCGAACCTCTCCCGGCCCGCGCCGGATTCCGGCAGAGCCGGGCCTAGTCCGCGGCGGGCCAAATCCGATGAAGCCGCACACTCTCCTCGATCCCCTTGAGCTCGCCGTCGAAAATCTCCTCGCGGAATGTTGTCCCCGATAAAAAGTCCTCGACGCCGGGGTCGCTCCGGAGCGAATCGGTGATCACGATATCTCCGCCGAGGCTCTTTCCCTGAATCCGGGCAGCGACGTTGACGGCGGTCCCGAAAAAATCCATCTGCCGTTCAGGTTGACCGCGATGGCGTGGCCCGCGTGGATTCCCAGCTTCACGATCACCGGAGTCTCTTTGAGTTCGGCGTTTCGTTCGGCCATCTTCTCCTGGATAGCGAATGCGGCCTGGACCGCCCGTTCGGGCAATTTGAAGGCGGCCATCACGGCATCGCCGATCGTTTTGACGAGGTGGCCCTCGCGCGCGCGAATCTCTCCGCTCAGGATATCGAAGTGGCTCCGCACGACCCCGTAGGCGACGGCGTTTCCGATATCCTCNNAGAATGGCGAAGTGCTCGCGCACGAGCGCATAGGCTGCGGGGTCGCCGATCCGATCGTAGAGCGCGGTCGAGCCCTTGAGGTCGGTGAACATCAGCGCGACATTTTGGACCGCAATTTCATCGCCGGGCCGGATCGCGTCGGGGCCGAATATGCGCCGGAACTGGGGAAAAAAGGCGACGTCCAGCGCCGTCGAGGCATCGTCCGCCCACTCGGTGCGCTCGAGGGCGATGAGGGTCTCCTCGGTGGCGGTATTGGAGTAGTTGAGCCGAAGGGTCCCGGCCGGCTCCTGAACGATGAACGGCACGAGGCCTTCGGTCGTGATCTCCACCGCGACTTCCCGGGGCTCCTCGCCGGTCTCGCCCTCCAGCATGCGAATCGAGACATAGGTTTTGCTCTTCTCGCACCGGATGCGGTAGGCGCCCGGATCGAGGTTGTAGCTGATCCGGCGCTCCTCTCCGGGCCTGAGGGTGAACTGCCCCAGGACATGGGCCGTGTTGCCGGGCCCGCCGATGCAGTAAATCTCCTCGCGGATTCGCCGGATCCCCGGCGAGGGAGAGAAGACCGCCTCGAGCGAGCGGTCGAATTCCACCTCGTAGTCGATGTTGCACACATCGCAAAAAGCGGTCGGCGAAACCTCGCCGAGGGAGGCAGCCTGCCCTTTCGCGTCCCGGCAGTGCGGGTAGAGAAGATTCCATTTCAGGTCGAGGACTCCGGCCGGAACCGCCGAAAGGCACAGGGAGAGGGTCTCCTCTTTCGGGTGGCCGAATTCGCGCGCCAGCGCGAATGGCCGCATCTGGCGGAGCTACCGGCCCTCGGCGGTGGCGATGCGCCGGGCGAGCTTTTCGAGGGGGTCCCGATCGGGCGGTGGCGAGATCCGGCCGAGGAGGCGGGCGGCCTTTTCTTCCACCGAGGAGCGCCACCGCTCGGGAGCGGAGCGGTCGCCGGGGTGAAGCGAATCGGATACGAGCCTCTCGTAAGCCCGCCCGAAGGATTTTTGGGTCCGTCCGGCGGCCAGCCGGAGAATCGGCGCGAGCCTGGGCCACCGGCTCCGGAAGACGAGGGTCTGGGTGAGGTGGGTTCCGTGCGCCTCGGGAAAAAGCTCGACCCGGCTAGTGTAGCTGTAGAGCGGCCCCGCGTCGAAATCGCGCCGGATCGAGTGACGGAGGTTCTCCACCCATTCGAACGGGTGCTCGGTGTAGCGCATCGGGATGAAGCTGAGCAGGCGGATCTCGGCGTAGGTGCGCGAGCCGCC
>DNYS01000236.1:25697-30744 GCA_003506735.1 Nitrospinota bacterium | reverse complement strand
GACATGTTCTGGGCCTTGAAGGGAGCCACGCGGATGCCGTCCCGCCGGAATATCCGGCAAAGCGCCGCCGTCAGAACGCTTTTTCCGACGTGGGAGCCGGTCCCCTGGACCATCAACGGTTGATAAGGCATTCCCTCTGAATTCCTTTCAGGGCGCTCAGAAGGCGCTCGTTATCCGCGGCCACCCGGACGGCGAAGCGGACGTAGCGGTTTTTTTCCAGGCCCGTGAACGAGTCGCAGTTCCGGGCGGCGATGCCGCATTCGAGGAGTTCACGGCAGATCAGGGCTGCGTCCGGGACGCGGCACAAGATAAAGTTCGCCTCGGAAGGAAGCGGGTGGAGCCCCAGATTGCCGAGGCCGCACGCCAGATCGGCGCGAAGCTTCGGAACCAATTCGAGGGTGCGCCGGGCGTAGTCCCGGTCGGCCAGGGCGGCGATGCCGGCGGCGGCGGCCAGGGCGTTGACGCTCCAGGGGGGCTGGAGGCGCCGGAGGCGGGCGACGGTCTCGGTCGAGGAGATCAGATATCCGAGCCGGAGGCCCGGCATGGCGTAGAATTTCGTCATGGACCGGAGGACGATGAGCCGGGAATCGGTGGCGGCGCGGGCGAGGAGGGATTCGCGCTCTCCGGCGAAGTCCATGAAGGATTCATCCACCACGAGCGGGCCGGGCCGCCGGAGAATTTCGCTGGCCGGGGTGAGCCGGCCCTCGGGGCTGGAGGGGTTCGCCAGGAAGGTCACGCCGGGCTCGCCCTCGTTCACCGGGATTCCGGCGGCCTCGAGCGCATCTTCGTACTCGGTGAAGGCAGGAGTGAGAACCTGCGCGCATTTGCCCGCGAATAGGCGGGTGATGAGGTAGATTAAGTCACTCGCACCGTTCCCTGCCAGCACATTCGCACGCGGTATTTCGAAATATTCGCCGATGGCAGCGCAAAAATCATCCGCCCCGGGGCTCGGGTAGCGGGCGATCAGATTCGCGCCCCCCTCCAGGACTTTCAGCACGGATTCGGGCGGACCCAGGGGGTTGACGTTCGAACTGAAGTCGAGGACCGATCTGTCGGATGCGCCGCCATGCGCTCGTTTCATCGGTGCCGCCTCCAGAGGGATTTGTGGAAAATCCATCCGTGGATGGGAAAAAGAGTGGTGGGGCGAGGCGCTTATCGGCCCGGTGGACTGTGCCGAAATGCGAAATTTCAGAGCTGCGCCGCCCCCGGATCGGGTATTCTCGGTTGTGGATGGAGAGGGGCCAAAGCGGTGACAAGAGACGAAAACGGCAAAGGCAGGCTCACGCCAGGCGCTCCCAATCCACGAGGAGAAACCGAAACCATCTCGCAGGCCGATATCCTGGCTCTCAGCCCTTATCGCACTTGCCTTCCCAACGCCTCGCATCAGTGGCATCGTAAGTGCGCATGACTGATTACAGTGGCGGGACCGCGCCGGATTCGCACCGGCTTCCCGGAAATGCCCCCTGCGGGCACCCTGCAAGAATTCTGACAGCTAACACTGTTGATTTGGGGATGTCAAGCATTTCGGTCCGAGCGGGTTTCCACTCGAACCCCGATGAAAGGTGTGTGATGGGCAGGTTCGAATGAGCAAAATCAGCCTAATCACGGGCGGCGCGCGAAGCGGGAAAAGCCGGTGCGCGCTGGAATGGGCCGGGCGCTGCACCGGGGGCCGGACATTCATCGCCACCGCCGAGCCCTTTGACGATGAGATGCGCGTGCGGATACAAAAGCACCGGCTCGAACGGGGGGAGGCGTTCGAGACCATCGAGGAGCCGGTGGATCTGGCCGGCGCTCTCCGTTCGATACCCGACACCTGTGAGGTGGCCGTGGTGGATTGTCTCACCGTCTGGCTGGGGAATCTCATGCACCGAAGCGGCGGCAAGGCCGGTCCGTTTCCGGAGGTTTCGGAATTTCTGGCCCACCTCGGCAACCTTTCGTTTGACCTGATCCTGGTGACAAACGAGGTGGGCATGGGGATTATCCCGGAAAATCCATTGGCCCGCCGGTTCCGGGATGAATTGGGCCGCCTGAACCAAGAGGTGGCGGCCCGGGCTGGCCGCGTGGTGCTCATGGTGGGAGGATTGCCTCTCCAAGTGAAAGGGGCGGAAGGATGAGCGGCATAACCGAGATCATCGGCCGAATTCCAACGGTCAACCGCACCCTTCAGGCCGAAGTCAGCGGGCACCTGGATCGGCTGACCAAGCCTCCGGGAAGCCTGGGCCGGCTGGAGGATTTCGCAGTTCAGTATTGCTGCGTCACCGGAACGACCAAGCCCGAGATAAGGAAAAAAATCATATTCACCCTCGCGGGGGATCATGGCGTGGCCGAGGAGGGGGTTTCGGCCTATCCCAAGGAGGTGACCCCCCAAATGGTCAGGAACATTCTTGTGGGGGGGGCGGCCGTGAATGTCCTGGCCCGGCACGCGGGGGCCGATGTCCGGGTGGTGGATATCGGAATCGATAACCCGATGGAGGGGGCCGATGGGCTCATTCGCCGGAAGGTCCGGTCCGGGACCGGCAACATATCGAAAGAGCCCGCGATGACGACCGATGAGGCGGAAAAAGCGATCGAGGCCGGGATAAATCTGGCGCGGGGAGCGGCGTCCGAAGGCGCGGGGTTGATCGGCACGGGCGAGATGGGGATCGCCAACACCACGCCGGCCGCCGCTCTTTTTGCCGCGTTGCTTCCCTGCGAGGCCGGGGAGATCACCGGCCGCGGGACCGGAATCGATGACGCCGCGCTCGCGAGGAAAAAGGAGATTGTCGAGCGTGCGCTCGCCCTTCACAAGGACAAGCTGGCCGACCCGCTCGGTGCGCTGGCGGCGCTCGGAGGAATGGAAATCGCGGGAATCGCCGGCCTGATTCTCGGTGCGGCCTCATGCCGCATTCCCGTCGTGGTGGACGGATTCATCTCCTCGGCGGGGGCGCTTGCGGCGTGCCGAATGTGCCCGAAAGTGAAAGACTATCTTTATTTCAGCCATCTTTCGCACGAGAAGGGCCACAAGGTATTCGCGGAGCTCTTTGGCGTGGAGCCGGTTCTAGATTTGAGAATGCGCCTGGGCGAGGGGACGGGCGCGGCGTTGGCCATGTCGATCATCGAGGCCGCGATCAAAATATACAATGAAATGGCGACTTTCGACTCAGCCGAGGTCAGCGGGGAGCATTCATGACGTGGGGGCTGGTCACGGCGTTCCGGACCCTGACGATTTTGCCCGTGCCGGGAAGGGATGCCGGGGAGATGGCATCCTCGCTGCCTTGGTTCCCGGTGGTGGGCGGCGTTTTGGGCAGCCTTTTCGCGGCCCTGGCCCTGGTAACGAATGAGTTGTCCGGTGGCCACTGGCCGGGCGGCGCGGCGGCAGCCGCCCTGGCGGGCGGAATCGTTTTGACCCGGGCGATTCACCTGGATGGGCTGGCCGACTGGGCGGACGGTTTCGGGGGCGGGGGGGACAGAAAAAAAACGCTGGCGATCATGAAAGACTCCGCCACCGGGGCGTTCGGCGTCACGGCGATCGTTGCAGTGTTGCTGATCAAATGGGTTTCGCTGGCGCGCCTCGTTTCGGCGGGCGCTTTCGTGTGGATCATCGCCGCCGCGATCATCTCCAGGGGGATGCAGGTGGAATGGGCGGCGTGGCTGCCCTATGCCCGCCCGGAGGGGGGAACCGCCGCCTCTTTTGTGAATGGCGCGCGGCCTTCCCACCGGTGGGGGGCTTTGCTCGGTGCTTTGGTTTTGCTGCTCCTATTTTGCGGCCCGGCGGGCGGGCTGGCCCTCGCGGGGGGATGGCTCGCCGCGAAGGGTTACGGGCTCTGGTGCCGGCGCCGCTTGGGGGGAATCACCGGAGACCTCCTGGGCGCAGGAAGCGAACTGGTGGAGGCGTTGATATTGACGGCGGCTGCGATGGCGGGCCGGGAGCTGGCGAAACTGTCGGAGTGGTGCGTTTTGTATCCTTGATCAATGGGCGCGGGATCCAGTATACCCTCGAATTTCCAGTCGGTCATTCGGGGCGCCAGTATAAATAGAAAAGAGAGATTCCTCGGCAGCTGCTTCGGCTCAAGGGCCCGTAAGCATGATTGCGAAGATGGCTCTCAATGAATGGTGGGTTTTATAAGGTAAATCCTCACAAAAATCGACGGCACTTATTTCGAAAACCTCCCGGAATGCCGCTGTTTTTTTTCTCGGGAGTGAAGTTTCGGTTGCAATTTGCGAATGGTTTTTTCTAAAATTCGCGGTTCGGTTATTTTTCAAGTTTGAGATATGGAACGCCCGATAAATGGAACCTTGTGTAGCCGTCATACATGCCACCCGCGCCGCGGTAACGCCCATCGAGGAAGCCTTCGATCGCCTTTGGCCCGAAGCGGACACGATCAGCCTGCTGGATGAGTCCCTGAGTGTGGATTTGGAAAAAGCGGGTGAACTCACGCCGGCCTTGATGACTCGCGTCGGGCGGCTCGCCCGATTCGCGAAAGCGGGCGGTGCGGATGCTATCCTGTTCTCCTGTTCGGCCTTTGGAGAGGCCATCGAATCGGCCCGCTCCTCGATGGAAATCCCCGTACTCAAGCTCAACGAGGCGATGCTCGAGGAAGCCTTGGCGGCCGGATCGCGCATCCGGCTCGTCGCGACTTTCGAGCCATCCATCCGGTCCATCCTCAAGGAACTCGGCGAAATGAGCGCAGGGCGGTCCAGAAAATCGAGACGGACGTTTGTTTCATTCCCGATGCTATGAAGGTCCTTGCCTCGGGGGATCGGGAAAGACACGATACCTTGATCGTCGAGGCGGTCAGCCAGTGTCCGCCCTGGGATGTGGTGATGCTGGGTCAATTCTCCATGGCGCCGGCCCTTTCCCGGGTGGCCGCGAAAGTGGCCTCCAAAGTGCTCACCAGCCCGGACAGCGCCGTCGCACGGCTCAAAGAACAGTTTTCCCTGGTCAAAGGTCCGGTTTGATTTTTTCCTGAAATTTTTCCGCTTTTATCCCGGATATTTCCGCCGTTGCGGCGGAGCGATCCTCCGTTGCGTTTAAAAGCGGAACGGTCTATTGCACCGCTTCGGCAAG
>DNYS01000236.1:22385-25390 GCA_003506735.1 Nitrospinota bacterium | reverse complement strand
CCAGGAGCCGGGCCGTCATTTCCTCGCGTATATCGTCCCACCCACCGGGGCCATTGCCCTCGATATTGTAGGGGGCGCCCGGCCACCAGAAAGCGACATGCCCGCCCTCGGGGGCGTGGGAGGGATCGTGCTGGCTGTTGCACGACCCATTGCCCATGGGGATGGTCGGGAGTTTCCCGGCGCGGCGCTCCGCCGCGTTCCGGATGACCTCCTCGTCCGTATCTGCCCCGAATATGATGTTGAACGACTCTCCGACGTCGGGGTCGAATTTTTCGGCGGTGTAAACAGGCCGGTCGGAGAGGGCGAGGTGAAGCGTCATCAGGGAGTGGAATCCCCAGTCCCAGTTCCGCATTTTCTCGTTGACCTCATCCGGGAAGGCGTCCTCTCCCGCCATTCGAATCGATGCGGGAGCGTTCAGGCCGCTCGCCACGAAGCGCTTCGCCTCGTGCCGGCTCCCGTCTTCGAGAACGACCCCAGCCGCACGGCCGTTTTCCCGAATAACTTCCCGGACAGGTGCGTTCCGGTGAACCGCCCCTCCCAGCGAGAGAATGAGCTTTTCCAGCGCCCGCGGCAGCTCGAACGCCCCGCCGCAGGGAAGCCCCAGGGTGGTGTGTGTCGAGAAAAGGCCCGGGAAGAACATGCCGGTGCCGGGTTCGTCCTCCACGGTGATGGCATGGGCGAGCAGCTTGAAGAGAGTCCGCATCTTGGGATGCTCGAAATGGGTGTCGATGGCTTTGGAGATGCTCATTGGAGCGAAGGCGAGAAGTTCGCCGCCTTTCTCACCTCCCACCCGCGAGGCGATTTCGGCGGGCGGAAGCGGTACATGAAAAAGAAAGCTGCGAAGGAGAGGGGCCAACTCGACGGCGTAACGCTGATGAAGCGCCCGGTAGGATTGGGCGTCTTTCTCCGAGAACCGAGCGATGGAGGCCGCGCTTTTTTCCGGGTCGCGGTGGAGAAGGAGAGCCGACCCGTCGCGGAACAGGGCGGCGTGCTGAACCTCGGGGGTCACCCAGCGGAATCCGTGGCGGCCAAGCTCCAAGTCGCGCACGATCGGAAAATCGTCCAGTCCGATGAAAAAATTCGCGTGCATGTTGGAAAGGTACCCGGGAAGGAGGAATTCGCGGGTCGATGCCCCCCCTCCGATCTCCTCTTCGCTCTCGAACACGCCTACCTTCAACCCGCACCGCGCCATGTAGGCCGCGCATACGAGGCCGTTGTGTCCCGCGCCGATGACAATTCCGTCGTATTGATCCATCGTCTTATCTCCTAAAAATGTTCCTGCTTGATTATTTTGCCGGATAGATTCCGGACCGCGTTTAGAATTTCCGGATACGCACCGCATCGGCATTAGTTGCCGTTGAGATAGGTCCGGGCTTCCTCCTCGGTGGGACGGGGATTTTCCGCGAGGAGCGCCTTCACGGCAAGCATCATCCCCGAGGTGCAAAAGGCACACTGAAAAGCGCCTTCTTCCAGAAATGCCTCCTGCACGGGGTCAAGGTCGTTTCCGTTGGCCAAGCCCTCGACGGTGGTGATCTTGGCCCCGTCCGGAAGGGTTCGCACGAGTGTCAGGCAAGAGCTGATCGGGTTCCCGTCCACCAAAACCGTACAAGAGCCGCAGGCGCCCACGCCGCACCCCTCCCGCGCCGCCTTGAGCCCGAGACCGTCCCGGAGAACATCCAGGAGGATGGCGTTGTCCTCGATTTCGAGGCCCCGCTCCTCGCCGTTTACCTTGAGGCCGATCCTGCGCCGGGTCATAGCGTGCTCACTTTCCCGGCGGGATCACCTTGAGCCGATCGGATCGCCTGAAGGACTTTTTCCGGGGTGATAGGCATGTCGGTCAGCCACACCCCGATGGCGTCGTGAATGGCGTTCACGATGGCCGGCTTCAGGGCCATAGTCCCCGTTTCCCCCACCCCGCGCGCACCGTAAGGTCCGGTTTCAATGGGATTTTCCACCACATGGCTGATAAATTCGCGCGGAAGGTCGTTGAAGGCGGTCAAGGGATACTCCAGAAAAGAGCCGTTCACCAGACGGCCATCCTCGATGCGCATAGTCTCGAAGAGGGCAAAACCGATGGTCATCGCCGCCGCCCCCTGGATTTGCTCGATGCAGTGGCGCGGGTTGATCGCGCGGCCCACATCCGCGGATGAAATCAATTTGGTGACTTTCACGAATCCGGTTTCGGTGTCCACCTCGACCTCGGCGCCGCTGGCTCCGGCAAACCAATGCTCGGTCATCCGGGGGGTTTGGCCCGTTTCCGGGTCCGATTTGACGGCATGGCCCTGAAAAGTGCCCTCGCCGGTGATTGTGGTTCCAGGCGCGCCGAAGCGCCGGATAAAAATCTCGGGGATCGTTATCGAGCGCTCGGGCAGGGAGAGCAAAAACGCCTTGCCGTCCTTGAGCCCGAGCTCCTCGGCGGACACCTCGAGGGATTCGGCGGCCGTTTCGAGTAATTTTCCGCGAATTTGCCGCGCCGCGGACACCACGGCGTTGCCCATATGGTAGGTGGAACGGCTGCCAGCGGTGAGCGTGTCGAAGGGGGATTGATCGGTGTCCGGAGCCGTGACTCGCACCTTCTGAACGTCAAGGCCCAACTCCTCCGCGGCCATCTGGGCGAATATGGTGGTCGCTCCCTGGCCCATCTCGACCGTCGCGCTTCGCACGATGGCGCTTCCGTCGCTATTCAACTCGACGATGGCGTTTGAAATCGAGGGAGAGAGGACGGATTTTATTCCCAAGGCGATTCCCCGCCCCCGGGCGATGGGGCCCGCCCGGTCATGGCCGCTCGCAGGCTCTTTCTCCATGTCCTTGTCTACCGCATCGAGGCAGGCCTTCAGCCCAATGGATGTTACGGGGGTGCCCGTGGAGTAGATATCCCCTTCCTCCAGGACGTACTCCCTGCGCAAGGCCACCGGGTCCACGCCCAGCCAATCGGCCACCTTGTTCATGTGAACTTCGTAGGCAAGAGAAATTTGGGGAACCCCGAAGCCGCGCAGGGGGCCCGA
>DNYS01000236.1:15321-22281 GCA_003506735.1 Nitrospinota bacterium | reverse complement strand
GGCCCCGGCGCGGTCGAGCCGGTCTTTTGGGCGATTCGAGGTCCCACCTCCGCATAGGCCCCCGCGTCGTAGTAGACCTCCATCTTGCGGACGGTGATCTTTCCGTCTTTCACCCCGGTCCAAATCTTTGTCGCGGCGCCATGGCGGGAGGAGGTGAAGAAAACTTCCTCACGCCTCAGGTGGAGCCGCACGGGCCGGCCCGTCACCTTGGCCATGAGGCAGGTCACGGGTTCGAGTTTGTCGTAAATCTTTCCGCCGTAGCTTCCGCCCAGGGGAGGGACGACCACGCGCACATCCCCCAGGGCAAGCCCGAAGATCCCCGCCAAATCGGCCCGGACAAAAAACGGGCTTTGGGTAGTGCTGTAAATGATGAGCCTCCCCGAAGGGTCGAACCATGCCGCCACCCCGTGCGGTTCGAGGTGGGCGTGGGAAACGGGCGGGCACAGATAGGTGTCCTCGAATACGCGGTCCGCCTCCGCCAATGCCTTGCCGGCGTCTCCGTGTCTTTGTTTGTAGTGGGTGCAGATATTGGTGCCCGGGTGCCCGGTCAGCGCCATGAGGTCGGCAAAAGCGCCGGCGGGCTCGAAGGTCTCATGAACGACGGGCGCTCCCTGTTGCGCCGCCTCGTAGGGGTCCTGCACGTGGGGAAGATCTTCGTAGGATGCCTCGATGAGGGAGGCGGCATGTTCGGCCGCTTCGAGGGTTTCGGCGGCGACGGCCGCGATGGGCTCCCCGGCGTAGCGAACTTTTTCGATCGCGAGGATGGGTTGATCCCGAAAGGCGGGACCGTAGGTTGGCCGGACGTCTTTTGCGGCCGCCAGGTCCGCTCCGGTGAACACCGACACGACGCCCGGAACCGCCCGCGCCGCATCCACATCCACGCGCAAAAGGTTGGCGTGCGGATAGGTGCTTCGCGCCAGAGCGCAGTGAAGCGCGCCGGGAAACGGCATGTCGGCGAGATAAAAATGCGCGCCGCGGACCTTGGCCGGTCCGTCCAGCCGAAGAATATCGTGTCCGACGACGCTCCATTCAATGGATTCGCGGGGGTCCAAAGTTTTCTCCAAGATCATTCAGTCTGCTTGCGCCGGCGATCGGCTTCGAGCAGCGCCCGCCGGACGAGGACGGGGGCGATTTCGCGCTTGTACCAGGCGGAACCGGATGCGTCCTCGATGGGGTCGAGTTGCTGCGCCGCCAGGTCGCCTACTTTCCGCGCCGCGGCCTCGGTAATGACTTTTCCCTGGATGACGGCGTCCACACCCTCCAGCAGGATAGGCGTCTCGGCCGCTGCGGTCAGAACGACCCGCCCGCCTTCGCAACGGCCGCCGGAGTCCCACCGGAGGAAAACCGCAACGCCGATGCAGGGCCAATCGACCGAGGCATGCGAGGTAAATTTCAGATAGTGGCTCGATGCGGCTTGGACGGGGGCGGGGAGATCGATGCCGAGAAGAATTTCGTCTTCTTCCTTGTCGGTCTCGAAAAATCCCTTGAAGAAATATTCCACGGGAAGGGTCCGCTCTCCTCTCACCGAGCCCAGCCGGATGGACGCCCCGAGTGCGATCAGGGCGCCGGGCGGGTCGAGCCGGTAGTCTCCGTGCGCCAGGTTTCCTCCCAACGTCGCCGAATAGCGGACCCGGACATTGGCGACGCGGGATAGGGTTTCCGCCAGAAGGGGGTATTGACGCACCACGCCGGGGTGCGTCTCGATGGCCCGCAAGGTGGTCATGGCGCCGATGGAGAGGCCGCCCCCTTCGATTTTCGAAATTTCGCCGAGACCCGGAATCCGGTGAAGCGAGACGATGTGGGAGGGCGCGAAGATGCGTTGGCGCATCATGGATACAACGGCCGTTCCCCCGGCGATGGGGATGGTCTCGTGGCTGGCGAGGAGTCTGCTCGCCTCTTCATAGGAGGTGGGTTCGAGAAGCTCGAAACGGGGAATGCCCATTTTTTCTCCTCTCCCTCGCGGGGAGGGAGGGTGAGTGAGTTTTGGACACGAAACCGAAAAAAATCTAAATGGTGTTTCCTGGAGCCTATGACAATTATGCGTTTTTTGTCCAACGGATTGCCCGGTCGGCGGCAGGTGGCGAATTACTGAGATGAAGGGGTTTGCTCCCCGCGAATATGGTTTCTGGTCCTGGATGGCTGGATGGGCGCAAATTGGGTCCCCGCGATTGGCCTGGGCAGGAGATCCGGATATACTCCGGGCATATTTCACTTTTGGGATGCGGGTTTTTGGGTCTCTCGCCAAGGAGGGGAGTTCTTGTCGGTCGAGTTGGCGTGGTACATGTCGTGCGATGGGGACAGCGCCCATATCGGTCAACAGTTCGCCGATAATCCTCCCAGTTTCGAGACGTTTACCCGGATCGCCCGGAAGGCCGAAAAAAGCGGATTCACGACTATCCTGGTTCCCACCTCCCAGGTCAGCGGCCACTACGGCTTCCAGGCCCCGACCTGGGACAGCATAATCAACGCTGCGGTCATTGCCCCGGCGACGAGTACCATCAAGCTTCTTCTCGCGGTCCGGACCGGGGTCATTCATCCGGCCATCTGCGCCCGCATGATGGCCTCCCTCGATGAGTTGAGCGGCGGACGGATTCTCTACAACATCGTGACCGGGGGCGCGGCCCTTTCGAACTACGGGGATGACCTCGATCACGATACGCGCTACGAGCGCACCGATGAATTTCTGGAGGTGATGGAGGGCCTCTGGACCCAGGATGATTTTTCGTTCGAGGGCAGGTTCTACCAACTGAAGAACGCCTCCGTGTATCCCAAGCCTGTCCAAAAGCCCAAAATTCCGTTTTTCATGGCGGGAATTTCCGATATCGCCCGAGATATCGCCGTGCGGCGGGGGGATTATTGGGTGTTCTGGGGGGAAACTCCGGAGCAGGTGAGAGAGCGCGTGGAGAGTATGGAAGAGCTACTCGAGGGGACAGGCCGCAGGCTGAAATACGTGACGCGGTTTCAAATCATCGCACGCGGTACCGAGGAGGAGGCCTTTGAGGCGGCGCAGGAGATTCTCAGCCAGGTGGATCCCGAGGTGCTGGCCCACAGGGGAAAAGTCATTTCCGCCTTTGACAGCCTGGGAACCCGGGATCAGCAGGCCCGGACGAAAGAGGAAATGGTGGGTCCGAACTTATGGGCCGGAATGGGGCGGATTCGCTCGGGTTCCGCCGTCGCCATCGTCGGGTCCTACGAGCAGTGCGCCCGGAAAATTATCGAGATCGAACAGGCGGGGATTCACCTCCTCATCCTCTCGGGGTTTCCCCTCCACTTGGAATGCGAGCGCGTCGGGGAGCATGTCATTCCGCTGGTCCGCGAGATGGAACGGGAACTGGGGCTGGTGAACGAAGAAGAAGATACGTTTTTGGCCCTCTCTCATGGGGGATCGCGAACCTAACCGGCGCTGAAGTTCTCAAAATGCCGGGTAGGTTGCACGAATCCGGCGATCGAATCGCCGCCGGGGCTCAGTTTCGGAAATCATGAATTTATAACTCTATAGAGACTTCGAATGGCTGAAGTGGTGGTGAGGGATCTGATCAAACGCTTCGGCACGGAAACGCTGGCGGTGGACAATATCAATTTTACGGTCGGCGAAGGAGAGTTCGTCACATTGCTGGGCCCGAGCGGCTGCGGAAAAACAACGACTCTCCGTTGCATCGCCGGCCTGGAGACGCCCGATGGCGGGGACATTCTCATCGGAGGCGAAATGTTTACCTCCAGCAGCCAGGGGGTGTGCTTGCCTCCCGAAAAGCGGCGCCTCGGCGGCGGCGGGCAGCGTTCTCATGCTGATCGCGGTGATAGGGCTTTACATCCAGCGCAAGATTGTCGCGCCGAGAAGCTACGTGACGGTGACGGGCAAAGGCTTCCGCCCGAACCGAGTCTCTCTGGGGAACTGGAAATATGCTGCGCTGGCCATAAATCTTGCGTATATCGTCATGGCGGTGATACTGCCCCTGGGCGCGTTATTCCTGGCCTCGATCAACCGGGCCTGGCTGGGCGGTTTTCGGTGGAGCCAACTCTCTTTCTATAACTGGGATTTCATTCTGTTCTCCTACGACTATGCCATGGATGCGATGAAGAACAGTTTGATGCTGGGATTTGTCGGCGGCTTCATGACCGTTGTCCTGTGCACATTTCTGGCCATGCTCATTCTTCGGGGGAAAAACAGAAAGCTATCCGGTGTCGTGGATTACGTGAGTACCCTTCCGATCGGCGTGCCGGGCTTGGTCATGGGCATGGCGTTTCTCATCACCTGGATCAGAACGCCGCTCTACGGTTTTCCGCTTTTTCTGCTCATGCTGGCCTACATGACGCGCTATCTGCCCTACGGCCTTCGGACAATTACATCGATTCTCCAGTCTCTTAGCGCCGAATTGGAGGAAAGCTCCCGGGTGTGCGGGGCGTCGTTTATAAGCACGATTCGCCGGGTGACGGTGCCGCTCCTTCGGCCTGGAATATTCGCTGCCTATCTGATGCTTTTCATAATGTTTATCCGGGAGCTGCCAGTCTCCGCGCTGCTCGCCACCGAGGAAAGCACGCCCATGGCGGTCGCCCTTTATGTCATCAGCGAAAACGAAGCGCTCGGGGTGGTGGCGGCGTTTGCCTTGGTTCAGACGGTTCTGCTTCTGATCGGAACCATTATTTTCCGGAAGCTGGGAAACATCGAAAAGCTGTCCGTGTAATCCGGGCGCCCAGAAAGCATATCGAACATAATCGCCCGGGATCCCACGCTCTTATAAAAGGCGCAATCCAGAGGAGGGTATTTCATGCATCAGGTATTGAACGACGAACACCGGGCGCTTCAGCAAATGGCGCGGGATTTCGCCGAAAAAGAGATTATTCCCGTTGCCGCGGAGCGGGACCGCATCCAGGACCCCAAGGAAACCTTCAGCCCCGAACTCATCAAAAAAGGATCGGCTCTGGGCCTGCGGACGCTCGCCGTGCCCGAGGAGTTCGGCGGACCCGGCGTCGATTTGAAGGGGCAGGTCTTGGTGATTCTCGAACTGGCCCGCGGGGACGGCGGCGTCGCCAAGACGTTCAGCCAGTGCTGGAAATGGACGCCCATGCTCTGCCGGCTGGCCACGGACGAGCAGCGCGAGCGCTTTTTGCCGAAATTTCTCGAAGACGACCTCTATCTGCTTGCCATGGCGGGGACCGAACCCGAAGCCGGTTCCGACAACCGCATGCCGCCTCCCGGCTATCCCAAGGCGGGCTGGAAGACCTCGGCCGTCCGGGACGGCGATGAGTGGGTGATCAACGGGATGAAGCACTTTATCGCCAACGGCGGCGTCGCCAAGCTCTACATCGTGCGCACGCGCACCAATCCCGACGTCTCCATCACCGAGGGGACGACCATGTTTTTCGTACCCTCCGATACGCCGGGATTTTCCATCGGCCGCCGTCACGACAAAATCGGCTGGCGCTTCTACCAAAACGCCGAGCTGATTTTTCAGGATTGCCGCGTTCCCGCTTCCAACCTCCTGGGCGAGTTGAACAAGGGGAAAGGGGACAGCTCCGAGCGATTCGTGAGCTTCAACGATGTCGAACTCGCCGCCAACGTGATCGGAATCTCCCAGGCGGCCTTTGAGCACGCGCTCAATCACGCCCGGAACCGTTTCCAGGGCGGCAAGCCCATCATCGAACACCAGGCCATAGCGCTGAAGCTCTCGGACATGTACATGCGCCTGGAGGCGTCCAAGAGCTATCTCTTCAATGTGGTGGATAGCAACGAAAACGGGGGGGCCGAATTCGAATCCTCCTCGAAGCAGCTCTTGAAGGTATTCGCGACCGAATCGGCCATTCAGATTACGCGGCTGGCGGTAGAGATATTCGGCGGCTCCGGCGTCATGCGCGATGCGCCGGTGGAAAAACTCCTGCGCGACGCGAATATTTTTCCCCACCTGGCGGCTGACTCCATCATGAACCTGAGAGCCGCCGCGAAACTGCGATAAGGGCCGCCACGCCTGGCGCTTGACGTGCGGGCGGGGAGGTTTCGGCCGCCCACCGCATCCGAAAAGGAAATTTTATGCCGGAAAGCAAAATTCATCTGGCCGTCATCCTCGGAGACGGCGTCGGGCACGATGTTTTGCCCGTATCGACCGAGGTGATCACGGAGGCCGCGGGCGCCTGCGGCATTGAGGTGACGCACGAAGTATTCGGCTACGGGGCCCAGCGCTATCTCGAGGAGGGCTCCCCGCTTCCCGAGGACGTTCCGGCGCTGGTCCGCGATCTCGCCTCCAGGCACGACGCCATCATGTTCGGCAGCGCGGGCCTGGACCCGCGAATCCCGCCCGATGTGAACTGCCGCGAGCTCCTCAGATATCTCCGCTTCGAGCTGGACCTATTCGTCAATCTCCGCCCCGCGCCCTTGCTCGATCGGCGGTTCTGCCCCCTGCGGGCGGATTTGCCCATCGACCTGGTGGTGATTCGGGAAAATACCGAGGGCGTCATGATGCGGATGGGGGGCAATTTCAAGATAAACACGCCGGACGAGGTGGCCATCCAGGAGGACATCAACACCTTTAAAGGGGTCGAGCGCATTTGCCGCTACGCCTTCGAGTATGCCCGCTCCCACGGATATCCCAAGGTGACGATGGCGGACAAGCACGGCTCGCTTGTTCATGCCCACGGCCTCTGGCAGCGGGTGTTCTGGAAACTGTCCGAGGAATTTTCCGATATCGAGGGCCAGCACTACTTCATCGATACCCTGTGCATGGACCTCATCCAGCATCCGGATCATTTCGGCGTCATCGTAACCAACAACATGTACGGCGATATCCTGAGCGACCTTTGCGCCGGGCTGGTCGGAGGCGTGGGCCTCGCCGCCTCGGGATGCCTCCACCCGGGCCGGGTATGCATGTTCGAGCCCGTCCACGGCACGGCGCCGGATATCGCCCTGAAAGGGATCGCGAATCCTTTTGCCGCCGTGCTCACCGGCCGGATCATGCTCGATACGCTCGG
>DNYS01000236.1:12079-15264 GCA_003506735.1 Nitrospinota bacterium | reverse complement strand
TGGGCGGCGACCTGAATACGAAAGCCGTCGGCGATTATTTGTGCGAGAAAGTCATCGAGTTCGCCAAAGAGCAATAAAAGAAATTTCGGAGGGTCCGAGGGAGGGCTGGATGAAAAGCAAACTCCAGGGGATCATGGGAGCGCCGGTCACCCCCTTTGACGCGGACAACCGGGTTGATTTCGAGACCTTCGAGAAGCAGATCCATTTCCTTATCGAAGCGGGGGGCACTTCATCGCCCACCCGATGCACATCGGCGAATCCCTCAATTTGACCGTTGAAGAGCGGAAGGATCTGGCCCGGAGCCTGGTCGATGCGGCGGCGGGCCGCGTCCGCGTCTTCGTGAACGTGAGCACCTTCGGGACCGGCAATGCGCTCGATCTGGCGCGGCACAGCGAATCGGTGAATGCGTCGGGGATCGTGGCCCTTTCTCCCTACCATTGGCAGCCGGGGCCCGAGGCCCATATCGATCATTTCATGACGCTGGGTGGAGGCGTGGGAATCGACATGATCGCCTACAACAATCCCAAGCACGTCCAGGTGGAGATCACCCGCCCGATTCTCCTCGAACTCATGGAGCGCCTGCCCAATTTCGTGGCCCTCAAGGACGCCAAGTTCGACATGAATTACTTCATCCATGCCTGCCGGGTCACCTCCGAGGCCAGCCCGGATTTTTCCGTCTTCACCGGGATCGAGTATCTCCTCACATCCATACCGGTGGGCGGTTCGGGTTCGTTCTCCAATTGCGCCGAGGTGGCGCCGAGTCTGGTTCTGGATCTGTTCGATGCCTGTATTAAGGGGGACCTCGAAAGGGCAAGACCTCTTCAATACAAAATGTCGCAGCTTTTGGAATTGCTCCAGTATAAATATCCCGCCATGGTAAAATACTCGATGGGTCTCTTGGGCCGGCCCGTCGGCGGGACGCGCAAGCCCATCCTTCCGCTGAAGGAGGACGAAAAGGCCCACGCGAGGGAAGTGCTCGAGGCTCTCGGTATTTTTGAGAATGAACCCTGGGGCTGGTGATTACCCGGGACCCGGCCGGAAGCCGTGGGCAAGCAAAATTTTTTTCCTTTGAAATATCGGGCTTCGAAGTGATGGTCAACAGATCCTTGCGATCGGTTTCCAGATGCGTTATTGCCGCAGGGTACGAGCGGTTTTGGAACTACCGAGATAGTCCGTGCCGGGCCAATTTGTGAAGGAGGTTTTTGCCCGGATTCCAGAGGGGGCGAATATCTTCGATTTGGGAGCTACCCTCCGATGATGATGCCCTCGTTTCCCGATATCTGAAACTCGGTTCCCAGATTTTCCGAATATTTCTGCATGACTCCTAAAATATCGGCGCATTTCTCGTCTTTTTCATCCAGGATGGCGGGCCGTCCGTCCTCGCCGATCAGGGCCGGAACGAAGGACACGCGCCGGATTTCCCCTCCTTTGACCGTACACCGAACGAGAATGGATTCCTTCACCGTCGGAAGAAACATCGGGTGATCGTGGTCGAGGACGAGATTTCCGAGCGCGTAGAAGATCGCCTTCCCGCGGTAGACCTCGATTCCCTGGAGGATATGCGGGTGCTGGCCGATGATGAGATCGGCCCCGGCGTCGATGGCGGCACGGGCGGCGGCCCGCTGCGAAAGGGTCAGGGTGCGGCTTTGACTGGAGCCCCAGTGGAACGTGGCGATAAGGACATCCACATGAGGCCGGGCGGATCCAATATCCTCCACCATGGCTTCGAGTTCTTCCTCGTTTAAGTAAGGCGGCCCGAAAAGGGGGTCCTCCCGCAACGGGGCGACCCCTGGCTTGTTCGGGTTCGCCCCCCATCCCAGCGGAAGGTTGAGAACATAGGAAAGAAAGCCGGCCCGAACGCCCTTGCGCTGGACGATGACCGGGGTCCGCGCCTCGGCGATATTCCGGCCCGATCCGGAAAAGGCGATTCCGCGCGCCTCCAGAAGCTCCATCGTCTCGACGAAGGGCTCGATGCCGTAGTCCATGCAGTGATTGCTCGCAAAGGCCACCGTGTCGAATCCTCCGGCGAGGTATCCCTCGATCATCCGGGGGCTGTGGCGCATGACGATTTTGCCCGAGACGGGTGAGCCTTTATCGGACATCGAGGCTTCGAGGCCGCCGAACCGGATGTCGGCCCGGTTCAGTTCGGGAAGCACATGCTCGAACACTTTTTCGGGCTCATCCCGGTCGATCTCGATGTCGCCCGCCAACGCCAGATGGATGCGCCCGCCGGAATCCGCTCTTCCGGCGGCCTGCCCTTCGCTTTCGTTCATGGGGATTCCTCTTTATTCGCCGTAGACGGGAGGTTGTTTTGCCAAGGGGCCGGGCGAAAGGCCGGGAGAAATGAGGTTATCCCTCCGCCCGGTCCCGATGCTTCTTGACGCTCACGCTGTATTTGAACCGGTCGCCGCGGTAGAAAATCTGGGAATACTCCAGCGGCGTACCCTCTTTCCGGTAAACGTAGGTGTCCACATACATCACCGGCGCCATGATGCCGAGCGACAGGAGGGAGGCGATCTCCTTGTCGGCGGTCCTGGCTTCGATGGTCTGGTGGATTTCTCCGAGCGGAATCCGGAGGCGATTCTCGAAAATTTTCAGCAACGATAGCTTTTCAAAATCCGCGTTTGGTATTTTCCGGCCGATCCCGGAGGGAAGATAATTGATGACGTAGCAAAAGGGGACATTTTCCACCATCCGGACTCGCTGGACGCGGGTGAGCGATTCCCTCTGGCCGAGACCGAAAAATTCCGCCAGCCGGGGGGAGGGAGGAACATCCTGGACGGAGAGGAGGCGAAATTCGCCCTCCATCCCGTGGGATACGAATTCCTCCGCGATGCCCGTGAGATTCAATGCCTTGGGCTTTTTCAAATCGTCCGTGACGAAAGTGCCGTGTCCCCGCGAGCGTTTCAGGAGGCCGTCCGAGACGAGCATCGAAAGGGCTTGGCGCACCGGGACGCGGCTGACGCCGAACATCTCGGCCAACTCCAGCTCCTTGGGAAGTTTCATGCCGGGAGCGAGATCGCCCAGTTCGATCTGGCGGCGGAGCAAATCCGCGATTTGGTAATAATTAAGGGACGCTGTGATTGGTGAACGGGGTTCCCGTGAAACTTTCGCTCATGGGCGCTCTTCCCTGGATGGTGATATTCCTAAATGGGGAACCCGTGTAATGATCATGTCAGTTCCCT
>DNYS01000236.1:8316-11963 GCA_003506735.1 Nitrospinota bacterium | reverse complement strand
AAACATATTACATGCGGATTCAAATTGGTTTTTTCCCGAACCGGGAGAAGGGCCGTTTATGAATCTTCGGGCAGATGGCGGGCACAGAAAAAAGAGTAGACGCCCTGGATATCCGATGTACCGGCATGTGGCGATGAATTCGAATAGTCTCCGGCGAAAGGAAATTGTGCGATGGGTTTTACGCTAAATGAGCGCGATCGGCGCTACCGGGCGGTCCGGGAGAACATGAAAAAACAGGGCGTCGATGCCCTCGTCGTATTCGGGAACACCAGCGTCGGCGGCCAATGGAACGGCAATTTCACCTACCTGTCGGATTATTGCCTGATATTCGCCACTGCGGTGATTTTCTTCCCGCTCGAAGGCGAGCCCGTGATGTTCGTCCGGGGGAAAACCAGCTTCTGGACGCCAGGCACGCCGGGTGGATCGAGGACATGCGCCTGACCGGAACGCCGGTGCCGGAATTATGCGGTTATCTGAGGAGCCATGATGTCTCCCGGGGAAAGATCGGAGTTTCCAGCCTGACGGCCATGCCGTCCGGGGCCATGGAGCATCTGCGATCGGAGTTGCCGAACGCGGCTTTCATCGAAGCCTCCTCGGCCGTATTCGATGCGCGCGAACGCAAGAGCGGCGAAGAGCTGGAGGCGGCCCGGCGCGGCGGCCGGGTGGCCGATCTGGGCTGGAAGCGCTCGCTCGAAATTCTCCGGCCCGGAATGAGCGAGCTGGAGTGGCGGGCCGAGATCGAACGGGTCATGACGGCCGAGGGCGCGGACGGTTACTTCAACATGCTGGGCGCCGGACGCCCCGCCGGGGAGGAAGACCTATTTCGAGGTTTCGTCGTTTCTCCGACGGCGCGCACTTTTCAAAAGGGCGATTTGGCCCTGCTGGAGATCACCCCCCGCGTCGAGGGGTATTGGAACCAGGTGGTGCGCCTCGTTTCCTTCGGCGAGCCGCCCGAGGATATCCAAAAAGCCCACGATGCCTGCCTGGCCGCAAAGCGAAGCGCGCTCGAGCGCCTAAAGCCGGGCGAGACCTTCACCGCGGTGGCCGAGGCCATCGGCGGGACCCTGGAGAAACACGGTTATTCCATGAAAGGAGTCGGCAGCGTCCATACGACCGGCCTCGATCTGAGCGAGTCCACCATGAACCTGGACAACGAGCGGAAAATCGAGCCGGGGCTCCTTGTCACCGTCCATCCGATGATGGCCACCGGAGATTGGCGCCAGCTCTTCGTGGGGGAGTCCTACTTTTTGCACGAGGACCGTCTTGAGCGGCTAAACCACTGCGACGAGGAGATCGCCGTACTGGGCGGTGAGCCTCCGGCGCCGCTGGGCGGGGAGGCAAATTTGTCAGCGCACCGGAAAACCTGCACGCCGGATCGGAGGAGCGAATGGTAATCGACGCACAATTCACACAAGAAGAGATCGCCCTGCAAAAACTGGCCCATGAATTCGCGGTAAAGGAAATCCACCCCATCGCTATGGAGCTGGATCATCAAACCGATCCCGCCCGGAGCGCCTATATGGATTCGCTTCTGGAGAAGGCCGACGCGGCGGGATTCCGGACGATGACCATTCCCGAAGAGTATGGCGGCGGCGGAATTGAAAGCCTGTTCACCCACTGCGTCGTGGGCGAGGAACTGGGCTGGGGCGACCGGGGTGTTGTGGGGATGCTCCTCTCCTGCGCGAAAATCACCCACCTTCTGATGGCGGACGCCCTGGCGACATACGAGCAGCGCGAAAAGTGGCTGCGGGCCTATGTCGATGACCCGACCTTCCTCATCTCCCAGGCGATGACCGAGGACGACACGGGCTCGGAGAACCTTTTGCCCTACGATGGGGTGGACGGCGGATTCCGCACGCGGGCCGTCCGCGAGGGGGACGTTTACATCGTCAACGGCCGGAAGCGTTTTATCTCGAACGTCGGCTACGCCAAGCTCAATTTTGTGTATGTCCGCACCGACCCTTCCAAGAACATCCTCGAGGGATCGACCCTTCTCATGGTGCCCATCGACACGCCGGGCGTCTCCTTTGGCCGGGTGCACGACAAGATGGGCTACCGGCTCAACCTGAACCGGGAGATGATCTTCGAGGACGCCAGGGTCCCCGTCGCCAACCGCCTTGGTCCCGAAAACTACGGGATCGTGAACATCAACAGCCATCTCCGCGGCGGTGACAGCCTCATCAACGCGGCGGCGATGGTCGGGCTCGCCCGGGCGGCCTACGAGGCCTCGGTCGAGTATGCGAGCAACCGCCGGGCGAGCGGGGCGCTCCTCATCCATCACCAGGCCATCGGATTGAAGCTGGTCAAGATGTACACCCAGATCAACGCGGCGCGGGCCTATGTATGGCAGGCGGCCCGCCAGATCGACAACCGCGCCCGGATTCCCGTCGATCCGAAAATGGCGGGTTCCGCAAGCTACTTCGCCCACGAAGCGGCCTGCGATGTGACGCGGGCGGCGATGGAGATTCACGGCGGCATGGGCGTCATGCGCGAGCTTCCGGTCGAGATGTACCTGCGCAACGCCTACAACATGCTTCACAGCGACGGCGGCATCATCATGAAAAACCTCAAGGTGATGTGCCAGATGGGCATGAACGTCCATTCGATGAACGGTGTCGAAAAAGTTTCCGTCTAGCGCGGCGGGGCTTGGCGGGGAATGATTTTTGCCGGCGGCGGGAAGATTTCTTGCTTCCGTCCCACCTTTTGGGGGATGATTCTCCTCTCCGGTTTTCCGGTCGGGCTGGCCGGTCATAGATGATTTGGGAGTGCGAGATGTCTTCTTACTGCCTCAATAAGCTGGTTCACGAAATCCAATTTCCCGAAAAGCGCGCGCGCTTCGATGCGGACCCCGAAAAATTCCTTGCCGGATTCGACCTCACCCCGGAGGAGCTCGCGGCGGTGCGCGAGAGGGATGTCCGCGCCCTTTGGCTCAAGGGCGTCAATCCCTACCTCCTCCGCGTCTACCAGATTTGGACCCGGATCGGGGATGACGATTACCGGGCCGCCCTCGAGGGATTGTCCTTCTACGATTTCAATGAGGAGGGGGACAGCCGTGGCTGAGATTGTCGCCGTATTCGCTGCCACCCACACGCCGCTTTTTCTTTTGCGGAGAAACGATCCCGCGCAAGATGTCCAGGATGAAGTTTTCTCCTGCTACGAGGGGATTGGAAAGGCGATGATCGATCGGGGTGCCGAGGCCCTCGTCATCTTTGGAAACGATCATCTCCATGCCTTTTTCCTGGATCGGTACCCCTCGCTGGCGGTGGGCGTGCAGCCGGCGTATCGCAACGTGACCAGCGAGGCCTACATGCCCGAGGTGGAGGGCGGCCGGCCGGGAGACGAGAAGCTGGGGCGCTACCTGGTGAAAGCGCTCCTGGACGGCGATTTCGACCCAACCGTTTGCCAGGAAATCGGCATCGATCATTCCCTGGTCTCTCCGCTTCACCTGATGGGCGACCCGGCCATTCCCATGGTGCCGATTCTGCAGAATACCGTCGCCCCGCCCCTGCCCCCCGCCCGCCGGTCCTACCAACTGGGGATTACCGTCCGGCGCGCCCTGGAGGCCTACAGCGGGGCCGACCGGGTGGCCATCCTGGCCACGGGCGGCCCTTCCCACTGGATTGGCACCCCCGAGCTGGGCCGCATCG
>DNYS01000236.1:5672-8306 GCA_003506735.1 Nitrospinota bacterium | reverse complement strand
ATCGACGCCGGCGGAAACGGCGGAAACGAGATTCGGGCCTGGCTCTCCGCCGCCGCCCTGGCGGGCGGGACTCCGGCGGACCTTTTGGTGTACCGCCCCGAACCGCTCTGGTTCCTGGGCGTGACGGCCCTGGAGTGGAAAGTGGGGCCTGCCCTCTAGGAAGGTTTCCTCTTCCGATATCCCCGCCATCGCGCGCAGGACGGATTCGGGCGTGATGGGGAGGTCGGTGGTTTCCGCCCCGATGGCGTCGCACAGGGCGTTCACGACGGCCGGCGCCGTCGGGTTCACGGAAGGCTCCGCCACCCCCTTGATGCCGAATGGCCCTCTCGGCTCATGGGCCTGAACGATGATGGATGTCATCCGCTCCGGGCTGTCGATCGGGGTCGGGATGAGGTAGTCCATGAAATAGGGGTTCTGGGCCCTGCCCTCTTTCATCTGGATGATTTCCATCAATCCCAATCCGTAGCCCATGCTGGCGCCGCCCTCGATTTGCCCCTCCACGTTCATCGGATTGATGGCCCGGCCCACGTCGTGCGCCGCCACAAGGGGGAGGACGCGGTATTCGCCTGTCTCTATTCCACCTCGACCTCGGCGCACTGGGTGGCGAAGACGTAGCACTCGAACCCCTTGCCCTGGTGGGTGCCTTGTCCACCCCGATGTCGGTCGAATGGTGCTTCCCCTCGCTCACGACCAGTTCGTATGCCTTGTGGCAGGCGAGCGCCACCTCGGAGAGAGGGATTCTCCGTTCGGGGGCGGCGGCGACGAAAACTTCGCCGTTTCTGATCCTGAGGTCCTCCGGTGGGGCTTCGATCATCCCGGCGGCCTTTTCGAGAAGCTGCTCCTTCACCTTCCCGACGGCGATCTGGACCGCCTTTCCACCGAGGTGGGCGATGCGGCTTCCGGTGGAGCCCGGATCGAAGGGCGAGACCGAGGTATCGCCGTTGATGAGGCTGACGTGTTCGAGGGGAATCCCGAGTTCCTCGGCGGCGACCTGGCGGAGGATAATGTTGGCCCCCTGGCCGACATCGACGATCCCGGTGATGACGGTCAGGGTGGCGTCCTCGTTCACGCGGGCGAAAACGGCGCTCGGGGTGGCCTTGCCGAAGCCCGCGACCGGGTAGATCATGGCCGCCATCCCCCGGCCCCGCCTCTTCGTTCCGCAAGGGGATTTCTTCCCGCGTCCGATGGTGTCCCAGCCCACCGCCCGGGTGGCCTTGTCCATCGTCTCGGCGAGGCCGCAGCTCGTGATGGGGTCTCCGCTGTGGGAGGGGTCGCCCGTTTTCATGGCGTTGCGCCGGCGCAGTTCGAGCGGGTCCATGTTCAGCCTGCGGGCGATGAGGTCCATGTGGCGCTCGCAGGCGTATGTCGTCTGGGTCGCGCCGAAACCCCGGACCGCTCCCGCAAAGCCGTTGTTGGTGTAGGTGAGCGCGAATTCCGCCAACACGTTTTCGATGCGATAGGGGCCCGGCCCCATGAGGGCGGCCTTGGCGGCGACCCCGCCGTTCAGGAGAAGCTTGATCTGGACCGCCGTGATTTTTCCCTCGCGCGTTACACCGGTTTTGTAGTCCATCGTAAAGGGATGGCGGACCGTCGAGCCGGTGAACTCCTCCTCGCGCGACATGCGGAACTTCACGGGCCGCCGGGTCCGCAAGGCGCAGAGCGAGGCGAGGGATTCGAGCATGATTTCGTGTTTTCCCCCGAAGGCGCCGCCCGCCGTGCTGCTCAAGACCCGGACCTTGGTGATGGGCATGCGGAGCACCTTGGCCAGATCCGCGCGAATGCGGAAGGGCGTCTGGGAGGAGACGTGGACGATGAGCGTGCCGGAGGATTCCATCTCGGCCATGCAGATATGCGTTTCGATCGAGGCGTGTTCCTGGGTTTGGGACTGGTAGCACTGCTCGACGATAATATCTGCCTCGGCGAAACCGGCCGCAACGTCCCCCTTGATCACTTTTTCCTCCGTGACCAGGTTCCCGGTGGGGTGGGATTCATGGACGAGGGGGCTCCCCTCGAGGAGGGCCTCCTCGGCGGTGAAGACGGCCGGGAGGTCTTCGTAGTCGATCCGGACGAGGCGGGCGGCATCCTCGGCGGCCTCCCAGCTTTCCGCGCACAGCGCCACGACCGGGTCTCCCTCGTAGCGGACCTTGTCCGTGCATAGGACGGTCTGATCCGGAAGGGAGGGCCCGTAGGAGTTGTTCGGAACATCGCTGGCCGTCAAAACGCAGGCGACCCCCTTGGCGCGGGCGGCCCGGCGGGTGTCAATGCCGAGGATGCGGGCGTGCGGCCTGCCGGCCCGGACCACGGCGCCGTACAGGAGCTTTCTTTTCGGCTCAAGGTCTTCCACAAACAGGGAGTCTCCCGCGACCATGTCGCTGCCGTCATCGCGGGCATATCTTTTTCCGAGAATATCGAAGGGGTCCAATGTCATGATCTCCAGGGTTCCCGATGAAAAAATTTCACCTGATAAAAAGAGAATAGAACATCCGAATAAGCGCTGAATCCGATTCAACCCTAAAATGGTGCATATCTAAATCAAACCAGCGGGAATTCGGCAGGGGCTGAGTAAAGAATTAAAGAGGCCGCTGAAAAACACGGCTCTAACTATTTTTCCTTCTCCATTTTCGAAACGAGTCA
>DNYS01000236.1:4974-5553 GCA_003506735.1 Nitrospinota bacterium | reverse complement strand
TGCCCTCTAGGAAGGTTTCCTCTTACGATATCCCCGCCATCGCGCGCGGGAGGCGGGCCAAAGAATTGGGGTTCGATGGAAGGAGACATTCGATGGCTGAGGATGGCGCAAGCAAGGACGATCGGCCCGGGCGGCCTCCGTTTATTCCGGGCACCCCCGAGAAATTCGACGCCGTCACCGCCGCGCCGGAAAACCACGAGGTGGTATTCGAAAACGACAAGGTCCGGGTGGTCAAAGTGGTCGTCCGGCCGGGCGAGCTCGAAAACATGCACACCCACCGTTGGCCGAGCGTATTTCTCGTCAGCAGCTTTCCGGACCTGAATTACTTCACCCAGGACGGCACTTCCACTCCGCGCACCGGCGGCCGGAGGGAGGGGGTGCCGGCCTGGATAGAGCCCGAGGGAATTCACGCCGTCGAGAATATCGATGACCGCCCCTTCGAGGGCATTCGAATCGAACTGAAGGAGTGAGGAGAAACATGGATTTATTTGACCTGGGTAATCCCGATTTTGAGGTTCTGGGCGGACGGAAGCGGATGATCGTCCTGGGACAGGAGGCTGAGTTCGCGATGGTCCAGCG
>DNYS01000236.1:0-4855 GCA_003506735.1 Nitrospinota bacterium | reverse complement strand
GCCGAGTTTCACGTCGGCGATGAGCGCCGGGACGTGGGGCCCGGAATGCTGCTTCATATCCCCAAGGATGTGCCTCACGGCATCTCCCCGAAAACCAAGATCCGCTACGTGACGGTGTATATCCCGCCCCGTGCGCCTTCGCTCAAGGCCGCCGAGGCGGGAGAGAAGGGCCATATCCTGGCGCGGTGAGTTTTCTCCGCCGCACGAGGCGGCATTCCATCAAGTCTTGACCGGAAAGGAACCAAAAAATATGGAGCCAATGAATCTGCTCGTTATCATGGGGGACGAGCACAGCAACAAGGCGCTGGGTTGCTACGGCCACCCCCTTGTGAAAACGCCGGCCCTCGATCGGCTGGCCGCGGGGGGCGCCCGGTTCGAAAACGCCTACACGAACTCCCCGATTTGCACGTCGGCGCGGGCCGGGTTTGCGACGGGCCGCTATATCCACGAGATCGGAAGCTGGGACAACGCCTGCCCCTACACGGGGGAGGTGCCCGGCTGGGGCCACCGCCTCCAGGCCAACGGAAACCCCGTCATCTCGATCGGAAAACTCCACTACCGCAACGCCACCGACCCGACGGGATTCGATGAGCAGATTCTGCCCATGCACGTCCGGGATGGCGTGGGCAGCCTGACGGGCTCGATTCGCGATAAACTCCCTGTCCAGAAGGCCTCGAAGCTGGCCGGGGAGATCGGACCGGGGGAGACGAGCTACTCGAACTACGACCTCGACATCACCGAAACATCCTGCCATTGGCTCGAACACGACGCCCCGAATGGCGCGGGTCGGCCCTGGATGACGTTCGTGTCGATGGTGAGCCCGCATTTTCCCCTGAAGGCGCCGGCGGAATTTTTCGAGATGTATCCGCTGGATCGGATTCCACTGCCCAAGTCCCACGCCATGGACGGCCGTCCCCGGCATCCCTGGATCGAGGCGTTCCGAGAGGCCGTGCCCTCGGACGACTACTTCGACGATGAAAAGCGGCGCATCGCCATCGCCGCCTATTTCGGCCTATGCACCTTCCTCGACCGCAATATAGGGGGCGTCCTCGAGAGTCTGGAAAAATCCGGTCTCGCCGAATCCACCCGCGTTATCTACCTCTCCGATCACGGAGAAAATCTGGGGGCCCGGGGAACCTGGGGCAACGGGACGATGTACGAAGAGTCGGCCGCCGTTCCCCTCATCATGTCGGGCCCCGGCATTCCCGCCGGAAAGGTGGTGTCCACCCCGGTCTCACTCGTGGATATTTATCCGACAATTCTGGAGGCCGCCGGCGTCGAGCCCGGCGCAGATGACGCCGCCCTGCCGGGGAGTTCGCTTTTCGGCATCGCGGTCCGCGAGGACGATGGCCAACGAGCCGTTTTCAGCGAATACCACGCCTCGGGTGCCGAGACGGCCTCCTACATGCTTCGCAACGGCCGCTTCAAGTACATCCATTATGTCGATTTCCCGCCCGAGCTATTCGATCTGGAGGCCGATCCGGAAGAGCTAAACGATCTCGCCCAGAGCCCGGAGCATGGCCCGATTCTGCGGGAGATGGAGGCGAGTCTTCGCGGGCTCGTGAATCCGGAGGAGGTAGACCGGATCGCCAAACGGGATCAGGCGGCCCTGATCGAGCGCCACGGCGGGCGCGAGGCTGTGCTCAATATGGGTATTTCTGGAGCCACGCCCACTCCCGGAAATTACGCCGACGACGACTATTAGCCGGGCCGGCCGCGCTTGAGGGAGGAGGTTGCCGTGGAGAGTCCGAATTATTTCTGGCCCCTGTTTTCCGATGAAGAATACCAAAGGCGCTACGACCTCATCCGCGCGGGGATGGTGGAAAAGGGCCTGGACTGCCTGCTTGTCTACGGCATCAGCCGGGGCATGGGCATGGAGCCCGGCCAGACGAACGTCGTCTACCTGACGAGCGTGGCCTCGTGGAGCCAAACCTACGTGATTTTTCCGCTGCACGATGAACCGACGATGTTCATCATCAGCGGGAACCAGGTCAAAAACATCCGGACCATGTCGGCGATCAAGGATGTCCGCCCGGGCGGGTCGTTCACGCGCACGGGCGGGCTCCGCGGCACGGCGGGCCCGGTGGCCGAACGGCTCAAGGAACTGGGCCTCGCCAAAAGGCACATCGGCATCGTGGGCGACTCGGGATGGCTGAACATCAACCTGCCCCACGATGCCCATATCCACATCACCGAAGCCCTGCCGGAGGCCTCGTTCGAGGTCCTCACCCAGTGGTACGAGAATCTCCGGCTGGTCAAGAGCGAGGAGGAGATCGCCCGCATGAGGCGGTCGGCGGCCATCACCGATGCCGTCTACGAGGTCATGGTGAACGCCACCCATCCGGGTGTCCGGCCCTGCGATCTGTATAAAATCATGAGCCACACCGCGCTGGACATGGACGCGAAGCTGACGCTGGGCCACGTGGGGCGCACCCCGATGAGCGACCCGGACATGGATTATCCCCATTACTATCCGCTCACCACGCCCATCGAGATGGGCGATGTCGTCATGACGGAGGTGGCGGCGGGCATCGGCGGCTACTACGGCAAGATTTGGGGCACCTTTTTTGTCGGCGAGCCCACGCCGGAATACGAAAAAATGTTCGCCTTGGGCGTGAAGACCAGTCACGATCTCCATGCGGCCATCAAGCCGGGGGTCCGCGTCGGGGAGTTGACCTCACTTTGCCTGGATACCATCCAGGACGAAGGCTACAATGCAAAGACCAGCATCACCGGGTGGTCCACCTGGAACGAGCCGCCCGACGTGCGCGGCGCGGGGGACCATGTGACCGACTCCGATTTCGTCTTCCAGAAAAACACCTGCCTCAGCGTGACGGGCTGGCCCTCCAACGCGGACGAATCCATGGGTATCTGGCTGGGGGATGTCTGCCTCGTGACGGATAATGGGGCCGAAAACCTGCACAAATACCCCATCCGGGCGATTCGCATCGTTACCTGACCCCCGGCGGCGGGGACCGAAGCCGGGGGCCGGCGCGACCCCTCGAAAAACGCGGGAGGGCCTTCGCCCAGATCCGATCCCAAAATTCTTAGACCGGCGGCCAGATACGCTCCCCCAGGGTAGGCGAGCCCGGCGCATGGATGAGGCTTTTCACCGCGTTGCGCGAGCGCTCCACGGATTCGGTCGTGAAATTTTTCGTGAGGGATTCGAGAGAGACCCACTCGTACATGATCCCGTGTTTGGGCCATCCCGAAACCGAAATCAGGTTTCGCGCGCCGACGCATCCTTCCATCTCCTCCAGCCGGGGCATCCGCACCTGGGCGTACCAGGAGCCGAGTTCGTCCTCGTTTTCCAGCGCGTTGATGTTGAAGGTGCCGATCTGGATGGCGGGGCCGGGCGTGATGCCTGGCGCGCGGGTGTTCGCCTCGAAGCCGTCGATGCGGTCGCGCTCCATGAAGATACACGAGCGCTCGCCGATCCGCCGTCCGAACATCTCCCGCTCCTCGGAGGTCCTTTTCTCGGTGAGCTGGGCCGGGCTGGGGTCCAGGAAGGTGGTCGGAAGCGCCGCCCCGAAGAGGAGGAGGTAGTCATTCCCGGCGGGGACGCTCGCGTCATCGGTGTGGGTGAGGTTTTTGCCTTTATTTTTTTCCCGCTCCTCGTCCCAGATGTTGGCGACATGGGCGGCCCAGAGGTATCCGGGCCGCTTGAGGGCCTCGGGGAGGTGCACCTCGTGAAGCCATGAGATGTATTCTTCTTTTCCCTCCCCGGGAAGATCGTACCAGGTGGCCCAGATGCCTCGATCCATCGAATTTCTCCTTTTAAAAAAGCCGGATTATTTTTCCTGAAATGAGTCGTTCGGTTCCGGAAATTTCTCGGGCCAGTGGTCGAGGACGTCCTGCAGATAAGCCTTGAGCTTGTCCGGGTCCGGCCGGAGGCGGCCGACCTCGTTGACCAGTGAGTCGTCGTCGAGCGGAAGCTTGAGGGAATCGTGGTAGCGGTTCCGCATGTTGAAATAGCTGGTCACGAAGGTGAGTTCGACGAATTCGGCGTCGGAAAAATGTTTCTGGACTTCCTCCGCGATATCGTCCCGGGCCTTGGCCGTATTCTTTGTGACGTGCTCGGCCCAAAGGACCGCGGCTTTCTCCCGGGGGGTGAGCAGGGGCGATTCCATGTAATCGTCCGAGCCGATGACCTCGACGTGCTCTGCGGTAATTCCCAGCGCACGGCCGAGAGTGGTGTTGTGGGCCAATCAGTAATCGCACCCGTTGATCTGGCTCGTCTTGATAACAGCGAACTCCTTGAGTTTCGAGGGCAGGACAGTTCCCAGGCCTTCGCGCATCAAGGTCTGCACGAGCGGGTAAAAAATACGGGCCAGGAACGGAGAGTTCGCCGTCGCCCGGGTGGAATTGACCTGGTGCCGCTGGAACTTTCCCAAAATATCGAAAGTGCGGCGGATTTCGCCCTCGGCGGTCTCCGGATCCAGCAATGGCACCCTGGACATGACAGGCCCTCCCTTCGGCCTTCGGACGGAATTTGTGCGGCGATGATGATGACCCGGGTCCTGTTCCCGGCTGCTCTCATATCTTCTATGATAGCCCATCAGAGGACAAATCCACGTCATGGTATCTGGAGGACTCCAGAAAGTGTATACGGCAACCAGCGAAAAGATTCTTCCCGTCACCATCGCCGGCTCGCTGCCCAGGCCGGCCTGGTTCACCGAAAATCTCGCTGGCCGGTCTTTTCGCACCGCCATCGTGGACCGGACCTTCCGGGAGCAGTATCTCGATGCGGTCTCCGCCTTTATCCGCGACCAGGAGCGCGCGGGCCTGGAAATCGTGACTGACGGCGACGCGCGGTCGGACAACGACGTCGGCGGGGGCTCCTGGCTCACCTATG
>DNYS01000253.1:6958-8347 GCA_003506735.1 Nitrospinota bacterium | reverse complement strand
CTCGCCGTTCAAATCGGTGAGAGGGGATTCGTCGTAACGCGCGCCGAGCTGGATGCCCTGGGCGGCGAACATCTCGGGCATTACATCGAGAATGTAGTCCTTGAGTTCGGCGCGGGCGGCGGCGCCCTCGGCGCTGTCCTCCTCGAGGCGGGGCGAGATTTTTATCCCCGAATCGAGCAGGGCCAGGCGGTGGGATTCGGCCGTGTTGCGCAGTCCGATCGGATGACGCTCGGCCTCATAGCTGGCGAGGAGGCCGGCTCCCCCCCCATCCCTGAACCACCGCCGCGAGCTTCCAGCCCAGGTTCGCCGCGTCGTCGATTCCGGTGTTCATCCCGAAGCCGCCCGTGGGCGTGAACAGGTGAACGGCGTCGCCCGCCAAGAAAACGCGGCCCTCGCCGTAGCGATCCGTCACCAGCGCATTTCCGGCGGTCCAGGGCTTGGCCGAGATGACCTTCACCGGCACGTCCGCTCCGATCTGGGAGCGGGCGATCTCGCGCCCCCGCTCGGCGGAGACCTCCTCGCCGGGGGCGAGCTTGGTGAAGACGAGAAACTTTCCCTTGCCGTCCAGAGTGATGAAGGCGGAGCGGTTTTCCGGGTTGAGGACCTTCAGGTGAAAAGAGATCGGGTTGGCCTGCACGTCGTAGATGCCCGGCGCCTCGATGTAGATGGACTGCATCCGGCCCATCATATAGGTGCGGTCCTCCGCGCTCTCGCCCGCGTAGCGGATGCCGAGCGCCCGGCGGACGGTCGAGCGCGCGCCGTCGCAGCCCACCAGATAGGCGCAGCGGAGGGTCTCGGTGCGCCCGCTCTTCGCCTCCTCGAGCTTGGCCTCGACGTGATCGGAGTGCTGGGTGAACCCGGTGAGCCGCCAGCCGAAGCGCACATCGGCGGCGGGCAGCGCATCGGCGCGTTTTTTTAAAATGTTCTCGACGAGCATCTGGGAGACGCGGTGGAGCAGCTCGGGGGTGACTTTCAGGTCCGGCGAGCCGGGGGCCATCTTCTCTTTTGACGAGGGCATCCGGAAGCGCGCAATCTCGATGCCGCTCAGCCGGGTCACATAGGTCAAATCGGTCGGATGATCGGGGGGAAGCCCCATCTCGCGGACCGCCCCGGAGAGGCCCAGCCGGCGGTAGTGCTCCATCGTTCGCGCGTTCATGGTGTTGCCCTGGGGGTGGGTGGCCACCGTCTCGCTCTCGTTCACGATGGCGCAGGGAACCCCCCGCGAGGCGAGTTCGAGCGTCAGGACGAGCCCCACCGGCCCCCCGCCGCAAACCAAAACCTGTGTGTCCAGATCGGCCACGCTTTTCTCCCCGCCGCCTTAGGGAATCATCGATTCCTTTAAAGAGACCGCTGAAAAACTATTCTAGGAGGCATTCGGCAAGAGATATT
>DNYS01000253.1:0-6870 GCA_003506735.1 Nitrospinota bacterium | reverse complement strand
TGGGACTTTTTCAGCAGTCTCTTAAAACATCCTCGTTCGGCTCAAGGCCCAGGCCCTGCGTATCGGGCAGGGTGTAGGCTCCGTTTTCGGGCTGGGGCGGATCGATAAAAATCTGGTTGCTCGTCAGCCACATGAGCAGGTGGAACTCGACCCGCGTGCCGTTGTCCATCCCGGCCTGGAGGTGGGCGTTCAGGTGGGGCCAGCCGCCGCCGTTGGCGATGGGCAGGTTGAAGGTCTGGGCCATGGCGGCCACCTTCGCCCCCTCGGTGAAGCCGCCCATGTAGACGACGTTGGGCTGGGCCATGTCCACGGCCTCGTGGACCATGAGCTCCCTGTGGCGCCACTTCGAGCCCTCGTTCTGCCCGGCGGCAATGGGTATCGAGGTCTGCCGCCGCAGGTTGGCGAGCAGGCGCGCGTCGTTTCCGTAGACCGGCTCCTCGAACCAGGCGATATCGCAGGGATCGACTTTCTTGCAAAGCTCCAGCGCCCGGTGAAAGGGGAGCTTGTAGTTGGCGTCGATCATCAGCTCGGGCCCCTCCCCGATCTCATCGCGCACCCGGCGCACGCGGGCGGCGTCCTCGCCGATGTCGATGTGGTCGCGGTCCGCCCCGACCACCATCTTGAGCTTGTCGTAGCCCTGGTCGATCCAGGAGCGGGCGGCGATGGCGAGCTGATCGCGGGTGTAGCCGCCCAGGCCGAAGGTGATGTAGGCAGGCACGGCCGGATCGCTCCCGCCGAGGAGGCGCCAGACGGGCTCGCCGAAGTGCTTGCCCTTGATGTCCCAAAGGGCGATGTCCACCGCGCTCATGGCCGAGGAAAATGCCCCGGTCTGGTACCGGGGGTTGTGGTGGTAGAAGCACTTGTGCCAACCGCGCTCGTGGGCGAGCGGATCGTCTCCCGTGATGAGCGGGGCGAGTTCGGCGTTGGTGTGCTCCCGGACGGCGGCCTGCTGGATGGCGCCCGTCAGCCCGTAGCCCGTGATGCCGGCGTCAGTCTCGACGCGCACGAAAACGAAGCCCCAGGAAATTGGCTTGTCCATGAGCGGCACATCGTTGGGAACGAGGTGGCAGGTCGCCTCGATGCGTGTGATCTTCAAGGGATCCTCCTTTATCGATGGATGTTGAGCGGTAAACCCCCGCCCGCCCGGAGCGCCCGCCTGAAGTGCCCGGACCGCCTAGATGTAGTGGGCCGCGCCGCCGCCCACCTCGATCGTCACCCCGGTCACGAAGCTCGCCCGCGCCGACGATAAAAACACCACAACGTCGGCCACCTCTTCGGGCCTGCCCAGCCGGCCCAGGAGGGAGGCCTGCTCGCGGTTTTGCATCGCCTGCTCGTAGCTGACGCCGAGCCGGCCGGCGATCCAGCCGATGCGCTCGGGCATCCCCTCGGTATCGATGGGCCCCGGGCATACGTTGTTCACCAGGATGCCGTGCGGTGCGCCCTCGTGGGCCAGCGTCTTGGTGAAACTGATCAGCGAGGCTTTCGTCAACGAGGTGGCCATGTCGCCGGGCAGGTAGACCTGTTTTCCGGCGAGGCCGGTGATGTTGACGACGCGCCCTGCGCCGCTCTTTTTGAGATGGGGCCAGGCCGCGCGGGCGCAGCGGACCGCGCTCATGACGTTGCGGTCGATCTCGGCCTGCCAGTCGGCGTCGGTGAGCTCCTCGATTCCGGCCAGCTTAATCTGGCCCACGGTGTTGACCAGGATATCGATCCCGCCCAGGGCTTCGGCCGCATCGGCGACGACGCGCACGCAGTCGTCACCTCGGCTGAGGTCGCCCACAATCGCCGCCGCCTCGGCGCCGGTGGCCGCCCGGATTTTTTCCGCCGCCCTCTCCAGGACATCGGGCCTCCCCGCGCAAAGGGCCACGCGCGCGCCTTCGGCGGCCAGGCCCGCCGCCGCGGCATGGCCGATGCCCTCGCTCGATCCGGTGACGAGGGCACACTTGCCCTCCAGCTTCAGGTCCACGGCGCTCTCCTCGCCTCGCGCATGATGCCGCGCGGGCCGGTGACGATCTTCCCAGAGAGAATGAGGGTTTCATTGCACGGCGGGCGGGCCCGTTGCGCCAACGGGGGAGGGCGGTCCGCGCCGATCGATGGATGGAAACAGGAGATTCGCCGGCGCAAATAAAAGCGCCGGCCCGAAGGCCGGCGCTTGGCGAGAGATGCCGGGGGAGAATTAAATGGAGTAGCCGGTCTCGTTGTGCTGGCTGGTGTCGAGGCCGACCTCCTCGTCGTCGGCGCTGGCGCGCAGGCCGACGATGGCGTCCACCACCTTGAGGATGAGGAACGAGAGGGCGCCGGCGTACACCGCGGTGGCGACGATGCTGATGAGCTGGACGCCGAGCTGGGAGCCCATGCTCATCTTGAGGCCGACGCCGCCCAGGCCCGCCGAGGCGAAGACTCCCGCCAGGAGGGCGCCCACCATGCCGCCCACGCCGTGGACCGGGAAGACGTCGAGCGAGTCGTCGATCCGGAGCGTTTGCTTGATGATACCCACGGCGGTAAAGCAGATGGCGCCGGTGGCGATGCCGATGACGAGGCCGCCGATCGGGCCCACGAATCCCGATGCCGGGGTGATTCCGACGAGGCCGGCCACGGCGCCCGTGACGAGTCCGAGGGCGCTGGGCTTTCCGAACTTGCTCCACTCGATGAACATCCATGTGAGCGCGGCGGCGGCGGCGGACATCTGCGTGACGAGCATGGCCATGCCCGCGGCGCTGTCGGCGGCAACGGCGCTTCCGGCGTTGAAGCCGAACCACCCGACCCAGAGCATGGACGCGCCGGTGACGCTCATGGTGAGGTTATGCGGGGAGGGCGGCTGGTCGGGAAATCCGTGCCGCTTGCCGAGGAGGATGGCGACGACGAGGGCGCTGACGCCCGAGTTGATGTGGACGACGGTGCCGCCGGCGAAGTCGAGCGCGCCCATATTTCCGAGCCAACCGCCGCCCCAGACCCAGTGGGCGACGGGGGCGTAGACGAGGATGAGCCAGGCGCCCGAGAAGAGGAACATCGCCGAAAATTTCATGCGCTCGGCGTAGGCGCCCACGATAAGGGCGGGCGTGATGATGGCGAAGGTGAGCTGGAACATCGCGAAGACAGTTTCCGGAATGGTGCCGGCGACCGGGTGTATGGATTTTAAGGTTACCCCCTTGAAGAACATCTTGCCGAGCCCGCCGACGAAGGCGTTGCCGTCCGAGAAGGCGAGGCTGTAAGCGCCCACGAGCCAGAGGATCGAGACGAGGCAGGTGATCGAAAAGCACTGCATCAGGACCGAGAGAACGTTCTTGGTCCGCACGAGCCCGCCGTAGAACAGGGCGAGGCCCGGAATTGTCATGAACAGGACCAGGGCGGTGGAGGTCAGAAGCCAGGCCGTGTCCCCTCCGTCGATTTTCCCTCCGGATGCCATGGCGGTCGAGGGAATGAGGATCAAGGCCGTAAAGGCCAGCGCGGTCCCAGCGGTTTTTCGAAGTTTGTTCGACACGTCTGCCCCTCCTCAAGGGTGTCGGCGCTCAGGGAGCCGGTGGTTTCGTTCGGCGGGTTTATATGGCATCTTTCCCCCGCTCCCCGGTCCGGATACGGATGACATCTCCAACCGGCATGATGAATATTTTCCCGTCGCCGATCTGTCCGGTGTTGGCCGTCTTGATGATCTCACCGGTGATGGCGTCCGATTTTTCGTCATCGGCCAGGATTTCGATTCGGATTTTCGGCAGGAAATCCACGACGTATTCGCTGCCCCGGTATAGTTCGGTGTGGCCCTTCTGGCGTCCGAACCCCTTCACCTCCGTGATCGTCATGCCCGAGACGCCGATTTCTCCCAGGGCTTCCTTCACTTCATCCAGCTTGAACGGTTTGATGATGGCGACGATCTTTTTCATGGTGAAGTTTTCCTGCTCCTCAGTGAAGGTAGCGCCCCAGCCCGGAAATAAAATGAAGCCGTGGGGCCGGGACCCCGAAGCGGCTGAGAATCTTTAGAAAAAAAATCATAGCACGGAAATATTACAAACGTATTACGTCCTGGTTTGGCCCGATTTTATGCCACAGCCTTCGAAAATGGCGTTAAACATCGAAATTACGCGCATTCCTGCGCTCGGAATCCCGGTCCAAGACCGTACATTCACCCGGAAGCGCCCGAATCGGGCGCGGGCGGGCCAGCGGAGGGGGCGTCAAATGGTTCTAAATGTTCCGGGATGGCGCGGCCGGATAGAGGCGGAGGGCGGCGAAAGCCCTGTGGAGGAGCGCATCGCGCGCGGGCGGAGGGGGCCTTCGCGCCCCATGCCCTCGTTCCGCAAGTTCCTGGAGGAGGAGATAAAGACGGATCGGGGCCCATTCACCTTCGAGGGCAGGGAGGCGCTTCGCCAGGCCGTGGACCACCTGGGGGAGATTCTCCGCCTCGGCCTTCCCGGGCGGACGGTGAGCGTGCTCAAGGGAACCCAGATCGGGATGACGACCGTGGCCGTCGGCCTCGCCCTGTACGCCGTCCATGTCCACCTGCTCAACGTGGGGTATTTTCTCCCTGATCAGGAATTCGCAAACCGCTTCGGCGACACCCGCATCCGCCCGGCCATTTGGAATCCCCGCCTCTCGGACGCCATGCGCGACGGGCGCTACAAGGGCGCATCCTCGAAGGGGCTCAAGGAGTTCCCCGGCGGAGACGGCTCGCGGTTTCTCTACATCCTCGGCCTCCGCGACATCGGCAACGCCATCTCCCTTCCCCTGGACCTGCTCATCCGCGATGAGGTGGACGATCTGCCGCCCGAAAACCTGGCCTGGTCGAACGACAGGCTGGACGCCTCGAAGGTGGCGCTCACCTTCAACCTCGCCATGGGCCGGACGCCGGGCGGGGGGATCCAGGCCATGTACGAGGACGGCGACTGCAGCGTCTGGCTCGTGCCCTGCATCGCCTGCGGCGGCGAATGGGCGCTCGAGGAGAACTGGCCGGACGTGTTCTCCGGGGAGGGGGAACCGTACCTGGCCTGCCCGCGCTGCGGCGCGCGCCGGGCCCGCTCGGCGGGGCGCTGGAGCCCCCGGCGGGAAGCCGCCCTCGAGGGCCACCGAAGCTGGCGCATCCCCCAACTCGCCGTCGGGGCCATCCACCTCGGTCGCATCGGCGCCAAATGGCGCGCCGCCCGGCGGCCCAGTGAGCGGGCGAAGTTCCGCTGCTCGGTCCTGGCCCTCCCGGACGCGGGAAAGAGCCAGCCCATCGACCTGGCACTTTTGGCCCTCCTGCGCGACGCCGGGGGTTATTCGATGGAGCCCATCCCCTCGTGAGCGATGAAAAGGGAGCCCTCCGGTTTTGCGGCATCGACACCGGCGAGGTCTGCTCGGTCGCGGTGCGAGAGCGCCCGGAGGAGGGCGGCCCCGCCCGGTGGGTCTACTTCGAGGCCCCTCCGGCCGACCGCCTGGCAGCCCGGTGCGCTGGCCCGCGCCGCGCGATGAGGCCGAAGAGGCCCTGCTGTCGGAGGTGGAGGCCCATCTGATGAACCTCCGGAAGGTGCGCCGCCCGCGGGCCGGCGGCGAGGAGATCGACATTTTTGAGAGGGGAGAGAACCACTTCGGTTTTGCCTGCGCCTACGCCAGGCTCGCCGAGGCCCTGGCCGAGAGCGAGGGCGTCCTGACGGCGCCCGCCGGCACGACCGTTCTCCCCCCGCTCCGGCACCCATTCATGCGCCCCCGCGCGAGTCGCGGCATAGGGCGCGGAGGAGGAAGAGGATGACGAAGGCGGGAGGAGATCGAAACGGCGGCATGGAGAAAGTTTCGGAGCGGAGGGGAGACCGGGCGGCCCCGGCGAAGAGCGCGGCCCGAAGGGTGCGGAGGCGGCGCGCCGCCTTGCGGCGCGGGCGCCCTGATCGATCCCGACGAGCGCCTTTGGCGGAGCCTGGGCGAGGGAAGCGGGGGCCTCCCGAAATTCAGCCACTCCCGGATGCAGCGCATTGCCTACGAGCTTTGGCTCACCAACCTGATGGGCAAGCGCCTGATCGAGGTCGTGACGGATCATGTCGTGGGCGAGGGCGTCACCTGGCAGTCCGAGGACCCGGACGCGCTGGCGTGCATCCGCGCCTTCTGGGGCGACCCGGTGAACCAGCTCGACCTGCGCTTCAAGCGGCTGGTCTCGGAGCTGGGCATCTTCGGCGAACTCTTGCTGCCCGTCGCGGTTTCCGAATACGAGGGGAGGGTGCGCCTCGGCTACGTGAGCCCGCGCCTGATCGAAGAGGTTGTGCCCGATCCGGACAACTGCGCCCTGCCCATCGGGGTCATCTTCCGGAGCGGCGACCGTGGCCTGGGGGGCGGGAAAAAAGAGCGCCGTGTGCGCACCGTCCTCGGGGGCGATCCGCGGGAGTACCTGGGCGCGGCCGGAATCCGCGAGCGCGAGCGCTTCGGGGACGGCGAGGCGTTCCTGTTCCAGATCAACAAGGCGAGCGACGCCACGCGGGGGACCTCCGATCTTCTCGCCGCCATCGACTGGATCGACATCTACGAGCGATTCATCTTCGACACCGCCGAGCGCTCGCGGCTGCAGAACAGTTTCATCTACAACGTCACGCTCAAGGGCGCGGGCCCGGAGCGCATCGCCCAGTGGATCGAGGAAAACGGGGCCGCTCCCCTGCCCTCAAGCGTGCGCGTCCACAACGAGAAAGAAGAGTGGCGCGCCGTATCGCCCGACGCCAAGAGCGGGGAATCGGGCTCCCAGGGCATCGCGCGGATGATGCGCGGGCTCGTCCTCGGCGGGATGGGCATCCCCTCCCACTGGTTCGCCCAGGGCGACGACGTGAACCGCGCCTCGGCCGAATCCATGGATCAGCCCACCCTAAAAAGATGATCCGCCGCCAGCGCACCGTGCGCCACATCCTCCAGGCGCTGATCGATAAA
>DNYS01000178.1:2826-3856 GCA_003506735.1 Nitrospinota bacterium | reverse complement strand
CAGGCGAGGGAGGACGCCTTCGCCCTCGTGGATCGGGACCCGGACCTGACCGCGCCCGCGCACCAGGGCCTGCGGGCCTGGGTGAAAGAGCGTTGGGGTGATCGGCTGGACCTGGCGGAGGTGGGATAGCCGGGATCTCCCGCCGGCATGCTCCATNNGCGGCAAGCGGAGCACCAGACCATCGGTTGGTGAGAAATCCGGGTTAGGGTCTGCGACCCTCTCCGCGCTACACCCGGCATGCTCCATGTCGGACAGGGGAACGATTGGAGCGGCCCGAAATTCTGGGGGAGGGGGGGGCAACGGGTGCGCGGCTGAATCCGCCGCCCTCAGTTCGGAGGGGTTATTTCTTGCGAACGATCTTAATCCGCTGGCCCTCTTTCAGGACGGTCCGGTCGTCCAGGTCGTTCAACAGGGCGAGCTCGAGTGAGAAGTTCCGGTTGCCCAGATATTTGGCGGCGAGGTCGGGAAGGGTTTCCCCGGCCCGCGCCCGATGAGCCTTAAGACGGTAACCTTCCTTGCGCTCCCCGTAAACCAATCCGGACAATTGCGCCTTGTAATGGTCGCCCTTCACGGCCAGCTTCTGTCCGGGGCGGGCCAGGACCTGGGCAAGCTCTTCGAGCTTCAGGATCCGCAGGGTGGTCTCCGGGTGGGTCGAGCCGAAACCGTGGTAGCCGATCCCGCGCAACCGCTCGAGTTGGCGCAGCCGCCGCATGAACTTGGAGGCCTCCCGGGGGTCGTATCCCGCCTTCCAGGCATAGTAAAGCCCCTTTTCGTCGGCCTCGAATTCGAACGCCCTCCCGTGACCGCTCAGGACGTTGCTCATCACCGCCTGCGTCAGCGTGATGGCGGGCGCGATGGCACCGCCGCCCGCGAGGGCGCCCCCGGCCGCGGCCGCAAGGGTCAGAAACTGGGCGCCCAGGGCCTTGGTCATCTGCCGGGCGCCATGGCGCTGTGTGACGTGAGCGATCTCGTGCCCCAGGACGCCGGCCAGCTCGGCCTCGCTGTTCAGCACCGCCAGCATCCCGCGCGT
>DNYS01000178.1:0-2677 GCA_003506735.1 Nitrospinota bacterium | reverse complement strand
ATAGGTATACGCTTTTCTGTTGATGGCGCCGGCGATTTTCCGGCCGATGCGGCTGACGTATTGCTGGAGAAAGGGATCGGCGTAGTACCCCATTTGTTTCAGGATCAGCGGATCATATTTCTTCCCGATCGCCCTTTCGGTCTTGGGCTTGATGATGGAAAAGCCCTGGGCGTCCGCGGGGGCCGCGCCCATGAAGAGGGCCAGGACGGCAAGCGCGGCCACCCAACCGCTCGCCGCCCGGGGCGCTGGACGGGTTTCGTCGATGGCTTGAGACTTCCGATTCATCCGGATCTCCGAACGGAGGATTTCGGACGTGACGGCGTAGCGCACGCCCGCATCGAGAAAACCTTCTCCCACGAAAATAGGGCGCGGCCCCCGCTCTTGCGAGGAAAAATCGGGAATTCATTTGTTTCCCCACCCTTGAATCTTACAGCTTGTTGGGGTTCCCGAACCTTTCAGATGCGATAGAATGACCCGCCGGAAGCTGATTTGGACGCCCGCCATTCCTCGTAAATCGGTCGGCTTCTCCACTCGGGGGTCACCCGCGCCGGTGTCCCTATTGTTGAGAACAAACAGACGGGCGGTTTTCATCCCCCGCCGCCGAAATCAAGCCGGGAGGCGAGAAAATGCCGCGGATCATCGACCTCAGCATGGAAGTTCACCGGTTCATGCAGACCTATCCGGGGACGATCAGCCCGTTGATCCGGGTGCTGGAGGACCACCATGAAACCGCGGCCCGCCTGAACGCGGCGCAATACGGGGCCGACACCCTGTTCAACCACTGCGTCGTCGTCCTCAGCGACCACCACGGAACGCATATCGATTCCGTCTTTCATGGGAACCCGGAGGGGCCTTCGGCGGAGCAAATCCCGCTGGAACACTGCTACGGGCCCGGCGTGGTCCTGGACCTTTCTCACAAAAAAGGCGGCGAGGCCATCGAGATCGCCGACCTGGAGGCGGCGCTGGCGAACATCGATTATGCGCTCAAGGTGAGCGACATCGTCCTGCTGCGGACCGACGCCTCGAAGAAATCGGACCATCCCGAATACCTGACCGACCATCCCGGCATGATCCGCGAGAGCTGCGAATGGCTCCTGGATCGGGAGATCAAGACCATCGGCATTGATGCGGTCGGCTTTGATCTGCCCATCCCGAAGATGTTCGAGCGCGGAGACCTGTGGCCCTGCCACACCCTCTACAAAGACCGGGAATATTGGCACGTCGAGAATCTATCCAACCTGGCGGCCATTCCCAAACCTTACGGCTTTACGGTCTCTCTTCTGCCGGTCAAGTGGAAGGGGGCCAGCGGCGCGCCTATCCGGGCCGTGGCCATCATCGATTGATCGTCCCTGGCGGCCCCGGTGGTGGAAACAACCCGGAATCGGGTGGGGGCGGCTGTCGGACTTCAAGACGCAATTCCGCTTATCGCCATTGGCAAATTTGCCGATACGAACCATAGTCGGGAAATCCGGCGTGTCGGGTCCAAGGGGCGAGGCGGATTCGGGGATTCTCGGAATCAGCCGTCCCATCGACACCGTCTCACAAGCCGGAGCATCCGCTCGTCAATCTTCCGAGCCTCGTTAATGAGACCGATCTGAATTCGGCGCCATTTTTCACCTTGTTAAGGAATTGAGACCCGCGATGAGCGAAGCGGTGAAGGTTGATCCCCAAACCAGCCCCGGTCTCGAGGGGCTCGTGCCCATCGACTTGGAGATCCTTCAAGGGGGCGAACCGCTTAAATTTCCCATTTATCAGCGGTTGAACGGGTCCCGCTCCTTCGCCCTGGTTATGAATCGGCGGCAGCGCTTTACGGAAAGGCTCAGGGCCGCCATCCGGACCTCTGAAGGCCTGAAGGTTTATACCAAGCGCCGCTTCCTGTCCGATTACGAAGATTATCTTGAATCGCGAATGGGGAATTTCCTCTCCGACGAATCGGTTCCCCTGGAAACCCGGTCCGGGGTCCTGTACGGCCAGGCCTCCAAAGTGGTGGAAGGTCTGTTCACCGGCGACATCAGTCCCAAATCTCTGGAGAAGGCCGCGAATGAGGCGAGTCACCTCTCCATGTATCTGAGCTTGCACCCCAAAGCCCTGCGCTCCATGATGAGCCTGACAAGCAACGACTACTACACCTTCACCCATTCCCTCCACGTCTGCATCTACGGCCTGGGACTGTATCAGCAGGTCTTTCCGCGGAAAAGCGCGGCCTCGATGGATCTGGTTTCCGTCGGACTGCTGTTTCACGACATCGGAAAGTGCCGGGTGGACGGCGCGATCCTCAAAAAGGATGGGCCCCTGAATCCGTCCGAGTGGGAGACCATCAAGCGGCATCCCGCCTGGGGGCGCGATATCCTCGTCGAAAACGGCAATCAGGATCCCACCATCCTGGACATCGTCCTCGCGCACCACGAAAGGATGGACGGTCGGGGCTATCCGAATGGGTTGAAGGGCGACGAGCTGACGGACGCGGCCAAGATCGCGGCCATCGCGGACGTCTTCGACGCCATGACGACGAACCGCCCTTATAAAAAGCGTCTCACCCGCTTCGAGGCCCTGAAAGAGATGGGTGACCAAAATCGGTATGGCGATCATTTCGCTCACCACTTCTTTGAGGCGTTCGTCCGGATGATGGGTGATTAACACCCGCCCGCAACGGGCGGGACGCCGCTCTGAATTCGGG
>DNYS01000034.1:9904-10234 GCA_003506735.1 Nitrospinota bacterium | reverse complement strand
TACACCACTTTCGAGCTTAACTCTTTCATTGGCCCAAATTCCTTGAGTACAAGATACGCCTGTGTTGCTAGTCCCTTGCCTAGGCCAGGGGGCATTTCTTTAGTGTCAGAAGTAAATAATGCCGGGGTTTCTGGCAGTGCACCCATTTGGAGGGGAACGTTGTGAATTTTTAAAATTTAATCCAGCGCCACCATTTCATCACGAATCTGATGCATCTCATCTATAAGCCGACGGAGGGTCTGGTACCGAGCAGAAAGCTCTTGGCGACGTTTCTTTGATTTTTATTCTTGGGTGGACAAGGGTTAATCTCTGAACTTCAACAAAAATGAA
>DNYS01000034.1:9188-9730 GCA_003506735.1 Nitrospinota bacterium | reverse complement strand
CACTACCTTTTTTTCTAAAGTTTATCCCGCGTTCGACGTTAAGAGATGTGCATCCATGTTTTTCCCGGGGGGAAGAAGGAAAACGGGGCATGGTGGTTCCTATTCGTTTTAGTAAATCGGCGGTTTTGCAGGCCCGAAAGACGGCCATGCAAGGCGCCACGGTTAGATTCCCAGTTCAGGGGCTGGGGTCCGGTTTTGAATTGGACAACGCTTCCAAGACAATTCTGGCCAGTGTTTCGAGTCATATGGCCGGAAAGGCGTTGGTGAGGAGCGATGCCATCGCGGCCCGCCTTCAGGACGAAGGGGGCCTGACCCAGAAACTGGCCCCGGGGCCGATCGACCAGCATGTGGTGAGCGGCCTGGCTCCGGGAAGCAGGGGATTGACGTCCGGAAATCGGTCAAATCCGATTGCCGCCGGGCTGAAAACCCTGGGAAGCTCCAAGGGGTTCCGGGAGTTCCAGGAGCTCGGGGGGGGGGAGACGACATTTTGGCTTAGGGCCAGGCAAGGGCGGGTTTCTTTTTGGCTGCCATGGAGGCGGCCC
>DNYS01000034.1:8273-8984 GCA_003506735.1 Nitrospinota bacterium | reverse complement strand
ATCCGGTTGCTGCCACTCCCGTTGAGGGATAGAATTATTTTTCTCCTAAACTATCAGATTGGATATGGTCATGGTTGATCGAGTCGGGCAAACCCCGCAGCTGGGGGGGCGAAATCTTGGAGAACTCGTTGCCGCCAGGCAGAGCAAGCAGGAATTGCTGAGATCGGTCAGCGGGCCTCCTGCTACTGCGAATAAGCCTTCCGCGCCCGAACCCGAACCCGAGCAGGCGGTCGAAGGCGAAAGTCAGGTTACCAGGGCCCAGCAGCAGCGGCAGCAGTTCCAGGCCTCGGCCGCGATCCGGCAGGTGGCCCAAAACGACCTCTCCTCGAGGCTGGCGGCGATCGATTTCGCGCAGGTGCGCGAACTTGTTGGCCAAGCTCTCGCTAATTTTGAACAAGATTCCAATGCGCCCGCTCCGGACCCTCCTCCCGAACCGTCTGGAGGCGAGACCACTGTACAGCAGACGCCCGAGTCGCTCGGGCGGGGCCCCACTTTCGAGGGGAATCCCGATCCGGTCGATATCGGCGGCGCCAGGCCGTTGCCGCCTCCGGGCCGGCTTGAGATTGAACTCCCGGTGCAGAATACGCAGGCCGCGGCCGAGACCGGAAGCCCGCCGCCGGAGACCCCGCAGGGAATTGAAGCGCCCGAAGCGGTTGGCGGGCCGGCTCCCGCTCAGACCTCCGAACCGCCGCCGCCCGCCGTTCCGGAGAC
>DNYS01000034.1:3343-8206 GCA_003506735.1 Nitrospinota bacterium | reverse complement strand
CCTGTGCCCAAGAGTGCGGCCGCCGCCGAAACGCCCGGCAGCCGGGGCGATGTCGTCAACGTCGTTGCATGACAGGGGGATGAGAAAAAGTGGTCGATAGCGTACAAGCGGGTGGTTCGGCCTACACAACTCCGGTAGCCAAGCCTCCCTCGGGCTCGGATACGAGCGTTACGTTTCCGGTTGCAGCGAAAACGATCGCCGCCAGCCTCGGCGAGATCAATACTTTGCCTCCCAAACCCGAAAAGCTATCCGAGAGCCTGGAGAGAGCAAGCCTCGAGATGAATATGCTCCGCAACGGCGGGAGGGGAGCCAACATCAACCTGATCACCTGAGCGGGGTCCAGCCCCGGTGCGCTCCCTCTCCCTCCCCCTCTCCCTGGAGAGGTTTTTTTGTCCCGCCGCCGGGAATCAGGGGTGCATCTGTTTTTCGGTTTTTCCGGGTGGGCCGGGCCGCAAGCCGCCGGCGAGGCGTTCGATGATACCGGCCAGCATGGCGGCGCGGGGGACCAGCGAGGGAAGCTCGATGTACTCATCCTCGGTGTGAAGGCCCCCGCCCACCGGGCCCAGGCCGTCCAAAATGGGAACCCGCATGGGCGCCAGATAGTTTCCGTCCGCCCCCCCTCCGGTCCGGGTGTGAGAAAACGGGACGCCCGCATCCGCGGCGATCCCGCTTGCCGCCTCGAGAAGCGGCTCGGTGTCCGCCGTGGCTTCCAGGGCCGGGCGCCCGCCCGTCTCCTCGAAGGCGATTCGGGTTCCATCCACCTCGGGAGTGCGGACGATTTCGGCTAGGCCGCCCCGCATGTCGTCCAGCGTTTCCTGCTTCCATGCCCGAAACTCCACCGTGCAGCCGGCGGCGTCGGCCACGATGTGTGGGCGCTGGCCGCCGCTCAGGCCGGTGACGTTGACGGTGCTGCCGGGCCGGGCCAGGCCGTAGATTCGAACAATCTGCCGGGCCGCCTCCTCCACCGCGCTTCTTCCGCGTTCGGGATCGACTCCCGCGTGGGCGGCGACGCCTTCGATGGAGAGCGAGCCGATGGCGCTGCCCATCCGGGCGCTCACGACCGAGCCGTCCGCCCGCGCGGGCTCGAGGATCAGGGCGGCCGCCGCCAGCTCGCCGATCTCCTCGATCAGGCCCCGCGAGGAAGGGTTCCCGCGTTCCTCGTCCGTGTCGTAGAGGATGACGATGGTTCCGAAGTCCTCGAACCCTTCGGCGACGAGGGCCTCCATCGCGTAGAGGCCGGTGACGAGTCCGCCCTTCATATCGGCCACGCCGGGCCCCCGGCCTCGATCCCTCTCTATCGAAAAAGGCCGCCTGGCCACCTCGCCCTCGGGGAAGACGGTGTCGCAATGCCCGATCAGGAACAGCTTGGCTTTTTCCGGGCTCTTGCCCCGGAAGCGGACGGTCAGGTGATCCCCGGTGCCGTGCGTGCCAGGGATGCGTTCCGCCTCGCCCCCGATGGCGCGGTAGCGCTCCTCGAAGTGGGAGGCGACCCTCGTCGTTCCCGCTTCGGGAAACGTGGGCGAGTCGATGGAGACGACATGCCTCAGCTCTTCGATCATATCGTTCCGCCTCGGCTCGATCCGCGCCAGAAGCTTTTTTGACCCGATCATTTTTTTTCTCCGACAACGTAAAACAGGCCTTCCACCGAATCGCCGGCGACGCACATATCGAAGCTCCCCTCCGGAACCGCCGACCAGACTTCCCCGGCGAGCCGGAGCCGATTGGGCGAGTCCGCGTGGCTGAGGTAGAGAATCCGCCTGGCTCCGGTCGGAAGGCGCGCGGGGTAGCTCTCGGGATGCGCCGCCAGCGCGGCCAGATGGTGCGCCTCGATGGCCTGGCCCTCTTCGAAGCCGGCGATTCGGCAGGAGGTCTCGAACCGGAAGACAATGTCCGGGCCGGCGCTTTGGCCGATGGCGCTGAGCCCCAGCACGAGAAGGCAGTGGGTGACGCCCCGGGGGATGACGGGCTCTTTTTCGGCGGGCGCCTTGATGAGGCGCTTGCGCGCGCCGTCGGTCTTGACGATGAGCACGTTCTTCCCGCTCATGGCGTGCAATCGCTCGACCTGCTCGACCGAAATTCCGAGAAACAGGTTTTTGGGCAGCTTTTTTTCCACCCACACGACCGCGCCGCGCGCGGCCCACTGGCGGGCCGCATCGCCGGCCTTTTCGCGCTCGGCCTCGCTCAACAGCAGGGCGGGGCCAGACCAGTCCTCGAGCGATTGTAAATTCGTGGTCCCCGTGACGAGGACGGGCGTCCCGTCCTCCACGTATTCGACCACGAGGCGCTTGGTGACGGTCGCCTTCCCGCCAGCGCCCATGACGGCGGCCATATCGCCGGGCTTGAGATCCAATATTTTCGAAAGGCGGGTGAGCGCGGTGGCGGCTTGGGTCATGGCTAGGCGGCGGCCCGGTATATCTTCTCGATGTCCTCGAGGGACAACCCCTTGGGGTTGAAGCCGAGGAGGCGCTGCTGGGTGGTGAAGGCGGCTTCGGCCAATTCGGGGATGACGTGGGCGGGGACATCCACCTCGCTCAGCCGGGTCGGAACGCCGCAGTCCCGGCACAGTCGCTCGACCGCCCCGACCGATCGCCCGGCCGCCTCCTCAATCGGCAGGCCGCTGGTGTCCTCGCCCAGGATTTGGGCGATGCGGGCAAATTTCCCGGGGTTCGCCGGGTAGTTCACCTTCATGACGTGGGAGAACATGAGCGAGTTGCTCACCCCGTGCGGAATGTGAAACCGCGCTCCGAGGGGATAGGCCAGCGCGTGGATGGCGCCCGCCCCCGCGCTGGTCAGGCAAACGCCCCCGTAGTGGGCGCCCAGCGCCATGTCGCCGCGCGCCTCGAGGTCGCTTCCCTCCTCGCAAACGCGGCGGAGCGAGCGGGCGATGAGCTCCATCCCCCGGATGCTGTAGTGCTCGCTCAGGTGAGAGGAGTTCGGATTCACGAAGGATTCGACGCAATGGGTGAAAGCGTCCACGCCCGAAGCCGCCGTTACCTTCTGGGGGAGGGTCAGCGTCAGCTCCGGGTCGATGATGGCCGCGTCCGGGACGATGCGCGTGCTGACGATAGCGAGCTTTACTCCTTTTTCGGGGACTGAAAAAATGGCGTTCGGCGTCGCCTCGGCGCCCGTTCCGCTCGTCGTCGGGATCAGGACGCAGGTCAGCCCCGCGTTCGGGACGAGTTCGACCCCCAGGTAGTCGCGCGGCTCGCCGGGGTTGGTGAACAGAACCGACATGGATTTGGCGAGGTCCATCGAGCTTCCGCCGCCGATTCCGACGATCATGTCGAAGCGCTCTTTTCGGAAGCGGCCGCAGGCGGATTCCAGATCGCCGATGGCCGGCTCGGGCGCGCACTCATCGTAGACGGTTACATCGACGCCCGCCGCCCGGAGCGGGGCGATCGCCCGATCGGCGATTCCGGCGCCCACGACGCCCTTGTCGGTGAACAAAAGAGCCGTCTTTGCGCCGGCGAATTCGGCTTCCTCGCGGACCTTTTCGACCGTTCCGGCGCCGTACCAAGTGCGGACGGGATGGCGGATGCTGAACATAAATCGAACCCCTTTCAGAGAGGATATCTGCGGCCGCTTGACGGGTCCCGGCCCCGGATCGAAGCGGGCGGGAAATGCCGCTGGATTTGCGAGAGGCCATTATCCCCGCAGGACGCCGGGGGCGCAACGGGGGGCGAGAAGGCAGGCAGGGGGCAGGCTTATTCTTCCCATTTCGCGCGTGCGATGAATCTCCAGGCGTTCCGGTAGGCGAGCCGCCGGCGGGCGGCGGCGGTGAGGGCGTCCAGTATCCACGCGCGGTAGGTCCAGACGCGGGAGAGATACTCGTTGGGCCTGGAGGGCTCCATCGAGCTTCCGGTGTGGAAGTGGGCGATTCGGGCCTCGATCATCGTGCGCCATTCCGGTGAGAACCCACCGCCCGGATCGAACAGGAGATTCGCGCGGGGTGATGGGAAAATCCTCTGCCGCCGGGGCGGGCGCTGGGTCAGGATCAGGAACAGGTTCGGACGGCGCAGGGTCAGGGCGCGGAGTAGGCCATGACCGTAGCCAGGCAGCTTTGCGGATGTGGGCAGGAGGCCCGCCCGGTTCCACATGACGGACGCCCTGGGGTGGGCGCGAAGCTGGCGCTCGAGCCAGCCCACGCCGTCATCCTCGGGCTCCATTTCGAGCCAGATGGGCGTTTTTGTCTCGGCGGAAAGGCGGAGCAGCGCCTCGAAGGCCGCCTTCTGGGTTTTGATGTCTTTCTCCCGGGCCTCTTTTTTTTCTCCCTTTAAAAATTTTCCGGGGCCCAGGTCCAACCGGACCCGGCCGATCCCGATGCTGCCCGCCTCGATCTGGGCACGGGCCGATTTCAGGAACCCTCCTCCCGGGGCCGCCCATGCCATCCCCCCGGGCGCGGCCGTGAGGGGGACCAGGCGCGCCGGATGCCGCCGTACGGCGCTTCGGATCCTCTCCGCGCTGCGGGAGGTAACCGCAGCGATCGCCACGCCGGCGCGGTCCATCTCCCCAATGAGCCGGGCGGCGGGGGTCCGGTCCGAAAGCATGACTTCCATGTCGATGATCGGGAGGCGGCCGGCTTTCAGGAAGGCCTGGACGGTCTTGCGGTAGAGGGCAATGCGCCCGGCGCGGGTGGCGGGCGGCTTGGCGGGGGCGAGACTGACCGGTCCAGGTTCGCGCGCGCATCCCGCTGTGAGCAGGCTCCACCCCAAAAGGGCAAGCGCGAGGGCGATCAGGCGAAGGATCACCCCGCGCCAACGAACGGTCCGCACAGGCGGGGCGTGCTCTTCCTTCATCGCTCGCTCCCGCTCAAAAGGCGGTGATTCGGGGCATTGAGAGCTCTCCCGTTCTCTCGGAACACGC
>DNYS01000034.1:2618-3143 GCA_003506735.1 Nitrospinota bacterium | reverse complement strand
GGCGGCCTCTTTCCACTCGTCCGACCCGATGGGATCGAGGGTGGACATCTCATAGAAGGCGAGGAAGGCCTGTTGGCCCTCCTGTTTTCCCTGCATTTTCGTCTCCGCGGTTTTGACGTCGGAGACTTCATTCCGGCGGAACAGGCGCGCGCGCACCACAGCCTCCAGGGCGCAGAGGCGGGGAAAGTGCTCCTCCCGGTACCAGGCGGCAATCTCTTCTTCGGCCGCGCCCTCGGCGGGGTCGAAGCGGAGGGTGAAGACATAGGGCGACTCAACGCGGGGGCGCTCCCCGCCGGAGGCCGAAAGGCTGTACACGCCGCGCCGGGCGTCCTGGATGATGCCCATGGACTGGCGCGTCCAGGGGGTGGGGTTGTTCCGGGATTCGAGATAGTAGGGGCTGTCGAAGGTGGCGAGATCGATCCCCTCGAAGACGGTGAGGCGTTCGTGACCCCCGTCTCCGCCCTCGCGGTTGTAGCGGCGGCAGGCGATGTAGCCGGGCCCCTCGAGGCGCTCGGTCGTGTGTTC
>DNYS01000034.1:398-2581 GCA_003506735.1 Nitrospinota bacterium | reverse complement strand
TTCCGGATGTCTTCCTCGCGCTCCTTGGGCACGTTGGTCCAGATGGCGGTGATCGCTCCCCCTTCGGGCAGGCTCATCGGCATCTCCTCAATCGGTCAGGGGCCCAGAATTTCGATCAGGTTGCCCTCGGGATCGCGCATGAACACCATCTGAAGTTCGGGGGTCCGGCGGATGGGCTCGCTCAAAAAATCGACCCCCTTGGCCCCCCACTCATCGTAGGCGGCCTGAATGTCCTTTACCCACATCGTGATGTAGCGGAACCCGGCCTGGCCGTTCGCCCCAGAGGGCCCGGCGGGCGGGGCGTCCGGGAAATGGACCAGCTTCAGATTCACGTCCCCGAACTGAAGATACTGAATGTCGAAGGGGGCCTCCGCGATGCCGCCCCGGCGAGCGGTCTCCTCGTCCACCGGAATCTGCCGCGTGGGGGTCATCCCCAGCTTGTCCCGGTAAAAAGACAGCGCCCCTTCCAGATCCCGTACCACCAGGCCGATATCGAAGACCGACCGCGCCAGTTCCACCATGTCAGGCTCCTTTATAATCATGAGATGTGGCTAGTTCTTAATATTCGCCAGCCATTTGGCGTAGTCCACTGCCGGGGCGGAGTCGTGCTCGCGCCAGATGGTCATTTTTTCGGCTTCGATGGAGCCCTCGGCGTGGATGGCGAGGACGGCCTGGTAGCCGCCGAAGTCGGTCGCCGTGAGCTCGGCGATTAGGTTCATCAGCCGGAGGCGGTCCCCTGTGGAGGCCCCGGGCACCCCGCCCAGGTATTTTTCGATGAGCTCTCCGAGATGGGAGTCGTTCATGTCCTCCTCGGAGGGTCCGGTGACGAGGAGACCGCCCGCGATGTCCTGCACCCATGCGAGCGCCTGGTGGTAGCCGGTGGCGAAGTGGAGCTTGGCGATGTTCACCAGCTCGGCGTTCGGGACGGCGATGCCATCCACGATGCGGCACTCGCGCGCCGCCTCGCGGGTCATGCCCCGGAGGATCTGGGCGTAACAGATGAGCCGGGCCAGCTTGTCGCGCACGTGGTTCGCCCGGAGGATTCCGTTGTACTCGGCCATGAGGCGCGAGGCGCCCACGAACAGATCGACGAGGGGGAGTTTGTAGCTCACGGCGGTGAAGCGGTGGTATTCGACAAAAGTTTTGGCGAGGGGTCCGGCCATGTCCGCCTCGCCGCATAAGAACACCCGCTCCCAGGGGACCTTGACGTCCTCGAAGATGGTGAGCGTTTCCATCATCTTGTGCTTGGCGCTGATGGGGTGCTCGAACGCGTTTCCGCCGCGCCCGTAGCTCGAGGCGATCATGGTGAGGCCGGGGGCGCTCGCCGGAACCGCGCAGGCCACCGCGTAGGCCGCGTCCTTCTCGCCCATGTTGCGGGTGGGCAAGACGATGATCTCGTGCGCGTTGGTGGAGACCGAGGTGTGCATCTTGGCTCCGCGGATGGTGATGCCGCTGGCGTCCTCATCGACGACGCGGACGTAGTAGTCCGGATGATTCTGGTCCGAGGGGCCCTTGCCCCGGTCGCCCTTCACGTCGGTCTGGGCGACCGCGATGGCGAGGTCGCCGTCCCGGCAGTGCTCGTAGAATTTTTTGACGCGGGGAAGGTACTCGCTCCCCTTCTCGCGGTCCATATGCGTGGCGATGAGGTGGAGCGCGAACAGGGCGTCGGTCCCGATCTCCTTGATGAGGACGACCAGAGTGCCGCCCAGGGCGGTGGCCCGCTCGATCAGGGCGCTCCGCCGGAGGAGGTCGTCCGTGCATTCGGGGATGTGGTAGTAGCGCGAGATGGGGCCATGGGGGCCCTCCGCGACGGCGAGGTCTCGATCGTCCGGGTTCCCGTCGCTGTGGGCCATCTCGTAGTCGATGGTGGCGTGATCGACCGCCAGCCCGATGACCGGATGCGCCGTCACGTCTTCGACCTGCTCGCCCCGGTAGAACACGCGGCGCCCGTCGCGCAGGCTTGCCCTGTATTCGTCCGGGCTCATCAGGGCCATGGTCCGCCCCCCCATTGTCGGTCCGGTTGGATGGATGCGCCCCTAGATTAGCGGCTAACGGCTTCGGCGGGAAGCGGGGGGCGCCGAATATCGCTCCTTCCCGAAATCATCCTGCCCAAAATCATCCTGGAGGAGCGCCGGGCGCAAAAAAACCTCCCCCGCAGGGAAGGTTTTTTTATGCTTCTTGCC
>DNYS01000034.1:0-199 GCA_003506735.1 Nitrospinota bacterium | reverse complement strand
CGTGTTGCCGAAGATGAGGTGTTCCTTGTAGTCGAGCCCGCGCTTTTTCAGCAGGGTTTTGGCCGCTATGCAGAAGGTGCAGGGCTCGGTGGTGTAGACTTCGATTTCAACCGGCATGAAAATTTCTCCCTGAAAATGTCGGATAAGGCCATGGAATCGGCCGCCGCCGAATGAACCCCTCTTGGCGAAAAGTAACGCT
>DNYS01000250.1:2848-3324 GCA_003506735.1 Nitrospinota bacterium | reverse complement strand
TGCGGCTCCGCTACCTGGGCGTCTAGTCCGCTTTGTCCACGGAGAACTGCGTGAGCTGTAGCGCCTCCTTAACGGTTTTTCCCGTAGCAAGGGACAAACCACCCCCCTGGTGGTCTGTCCATATGAACGAGCAAAAATGACGCCTAAAGCGTCCCCATTTTGGGGATTTTTTAAATAAAAAGCATTAAATACAATAGGCTAGATATAATTTCGCGATTGATTCATCCGAGGGAAAACCCGTCGGCGGGAAATGTGGGGGACGCGGCGATGACGAAGTTGGGGGCCCATGGTGATTAAGCGAATCGCCGTCGTTGCGGCCGCGGCGTTTTTGCTCTGGGCGGGGGTTGAACCGGCCCGGGCGTATTTTTCAGACAGTTGGACAGAGGGGTACGGACTGCTTCTTCGCCGGTATGTGAGTCCCGGCTCGCGAAACGGCGTCACCTGCAATCTGGTGGATTACAAGGGACTGCGCGAGG
>DNYS01000250.1:1021-2819 GCA_003506735.1 Nitrospinota bacterium | reverse complement strand
AGCGGAAGCGCCTGGCCTTGTGGCTCAATATTTATAATTTCCTCGTGCTTTCATTGGTCGTGGATCACCCCGGGTTGAAGAACCTGCTGGAAATCCGGAAGGGAACAACATCCGTCTGGCATCTGGCCGCAGGAGAGGTGGCGGGAAAAACCCATTCGTTACATGGGATCGATCGCGTGATTCTGCGGAACAAGTTCAAGGATCCGCGCGTTCATTTCGCGCTCACCAAAGGGATGGTGAGCTCGCCAGACCTGAGACCGGAGCCTTATCAAGCGGACAAGCTGGATGACCAGCTCAGAGAACAGGTGAAGTCCTTTTTCAGCAACTCCGGGAAGGGAAAGCGCATCGAGCGCGCCGCGACCGGAGGCGTCCTCCACATCTCGACCTTCTTCGACTGGTTCAAACGCGACTTCGGGAACGACCCGAGGACATGGCTGTTGAACCGTCAACTCATTACCCCCGATGACGCCCGTCTTCCCCTGCGATTCCTGACGTTCGACTTCACCTTGAACGCCCAACCGGACCGGAACTGAGCCGCCCGTCACCCTCCCCGCCACACGCTTTGACTTCGCGCGAGATTTCCAGGGCGAACTTGTACAAATGCATTGACTACGTAGTGATGCATGAGCTCTGCCACCTTAAGTACCCCGACCACAGCCTTAGATTCCGCCAACTATTTTCTCAGTGTATGCCCGATTGGAAGCTTTACCAAGCGAGATTGCGGACACGAGGTACAACTCCTGTAATCGGAGAGGGAGTTGGCTTATTCTGGGACAAATAGTCTCAGAATCGTATGCTAGAGGGCAAATATTTCGCCGTGGATTTTCAACAATGGCAACCATCGACATCCTGAATTCAGACGGTTATCTAATCATTCCACTCTATCACGGTACGAGCACGATCTTTTGGGATTCTATCAAGACCCATGGAGTAGGCGGACGGAACGTGATCAAAGAATGGCAGGTACTGGATTTATTCGCTATCGCAAAAAACATGTGATGAGGCTACCTCCAGGGTCCAAAGCATTGGAATCGGTTGCACTTCAGATTGGGATGTACGAATACATGGAAAAGCAACAGGTAAATCGTTTTAATTGGCGGCACGGGTCGGCATTTTTAGCAGCAAACATAAGGCGTGCGGTCTCTTACGGAACGAAGAGCTATGGATCAGAATTGATAAGGGAAACTTTCACTTTGCTCGATCTGCTGGACGAGGAAGCACCTGGTCGATCGGAGGACCTCCTCGAGAACTATCCTGAGGTGGCGGAATTGCGCCCGATTTCGTCGTATCCACTTCTGATCAGGCTGGATCGCGTCCCCGTGTCGGAGTTGAAAGACGAACATGGTGGGGATTCCCAACGGAATGATCGAATGGGCAAGTTCCATAGATTCGGAGATTTTTCGGCCTTTTAGCCAAGCCTTGAACTTCGAGTTGGTGACGCCAGTACCGTCGATTCGCCTGTGCGCCTTCCGGGTCGTCAATTGTACCAATGAATACTTCGACGGCGCACCGGAGGAATTCGAATTAGATCCGATTGATTGAGATGCCGTAGCCTCTCAGCACACAAGCTACGCCCTTACGGCCCGGGCGGCCGCGCGCGGCGTTTGACGAGCTTTTCGAATGCGTTCAACCGGGCCGGGTCCAGGCCCTCGATCTTCCGGACTTTTTCGAGAAAACCGTCAGCGTCCCGATAGGCCATTCGGCTCAAATCGGGCGCGATGCGGTAGGCCCCCGTCAGCTTGTCCTCGAAAGCCTTCCGAACCAGCGGCGCGATGATCCGAAACACCCAGTCCAGGAT
>DNYS01000250.1:0-942 GCA_003506735.1 Nitrospinota bacterium | reverse complement strand
AGGAACGCGCGCGGACGACGATCCCGAGCCAGGCGAAGGCGGGATTCTCGTAGACGCCCTTCGCCAGATACGCCGCCCGGCCGGGCCGGCGCTCCGCCGCCCATAAAACGCCCCGGGCATGCCCGTGGAAGATGCGATAGCGGCCCCTCTCTGTCAGGATGCGGAACCGGTCATGGCCGATCCCCCGGCTGACGGCCGCCGCGAAATCGGGCTGGTCGATCAGGAACCGGAAGACATCGGGGTCCGCCCGGAAGGTCAGCTTCCGGGCCGCCTGAAAGGTCGGCCGGTCGACAATCGCGGCGGCCATCTCCCTGTCCCCGGGGGAATACCCCTCAACCGAAGGCGGGATCGCCCTTTCAGCGGCGAAGGCGGATTCGCCCAAGAGAACGAGCGCTCCCAGGAAGAGAACCGCCCCCCTTTGAATCCATGTCATGGTTTCCGGGCGGATCGTCAAGAGACCCCCTTCACCGATCCGAAAGCGCGCTTCCAACCCCTGGGGGACTCCACTGTCCCCGGTCGCAGTATCTCCGATAGGGGGGGAGGGTTTCCAGCGGCCGGAAGGTGACCGCACCGGCGTCGGATAAAAAAAATCGATGAGACATTCAGTGGGGAATCAATGAATGGAGGATGAGCGTTGATACGCGCTCTTGGAACATGGCTTCGGTGGGGTGAATCCGCGTGAGGGCGCCCGTCCTTACACGCCCAGGTAATATTTCTTGACGAGCTCGTGATTGCTGAGCTCCTCGGTGCTTTTTCCCTCGAAGGCGATCTTCCCTTCCACGATGATGTAGCCCCGGTCGGCGATCTTGATGGCCTGATTGAAGTTCTGCTCCGCCATGAGGACCGTCAGGTTGTATTCGTCCTTCAGCTCGCGGATTTTGGCGATCACCCGGCTGACGAGGATGGGGGCCAGGCCCACGGAGGGCTCATCGATGAGGAGGA
>DNYS01000050.1:18283-18441 GCA_003506735.1 Nitrospinota bacterium | reverse complement strand
GACCGCCGACTTCACATGGCTGTGTCAGTTCTTAGGGAGGGGAATCCGAGGGAGAGTCTGTTTCGCGGGTATAATTGCCTCCGAATAGAGTCCTTGCTTTTGGATTCGGAGGCTACCATAAATGCTGTATATTTAAGAGATTCTGGCTGGACGGTATC